>DATGHG010000100.1:0-14494 GCA_035308185.1 Thermoanaerobaculia bacterium
CCTGACCGAGACCCTCCTCTATCTCTGTCACCAGTTCGCCGGACGGGCGGCGCCGATCCCGCTCGACGAGGTCCTGCGCCCGCGCTGGCTCTTCGCCCAGACGGTGCACGAGGGCTGCGACCGCGGCGGCTACTACGAGCAGGGAGAGTTTGGCGCCGTCCACGGCTCGCCGGTCTGCATCGTCAAGCTGGGGTGCTGGGGACCGGTGGTGCAATGCAATGTCGGCAAGCGCGGCTGGATCGGCGGCGTGGGGGGATGCCCCAACGTCGGCGGCATCTGCATCGGCTGCACCATGCCCGGCTTTCCCGACAAGTTCCAACCGTTCATGGAAGAGCCGCCTGGGTCGCTGCTGTCCGCCGCCGCCCTGATGACCTATGGCAAGGCGATCAAGGCCCTCCGGCAGTTCACCAAGGGCTCGCTCAATAAAGTGCCGAGCTGGCGATCGCGGTCGTCCTCAGGAGCCGCCTGGGGCGGCGGGGAGAGCGACGAATGACCGCCGTCCCGCCGGTCCGCCAGCCGCCGCGGATCGTGGAGATGCACTGGGACCCGATCACCCGCATCGTCGGCAGCCTGGGGCTGTTCACCAAGATCGACTTCGCCAACCGCGAGGTGGTGGAGTGCCACAGCACCTCTTCGATCTTCCGCGGCTTCAGCGTCTTCATGAAGGGCAAGGATCCGCGCGACGCGCATCTGATCACCAGCCGGATCTGCAGCATCTGCGGCGACAACCACGCCACCTGCGCGATGTACGCGCAGAACATGGCGTTCGCGGTGAAGCCGCCGCCGCTCGCGGATTGGATCGTCAACCTCGGCGAAGCGGCCGAGTACATGTTCGATCACAACCTCTTCCAGGACAACATGGTCGGGGTCGATTACTGCGAACAGATGGTGCGGTCGACCAATCCCGGCGTCTGGGAGCAGGCCAAGCGGACGGCGGCGCCGCACGCCGAGCTGCACGGCTACCGCACCATCGCCGACATCATGACGGCCTTGAACCCGTTCACCGGCGCCTTCTACCTCGCCACCCTGGAGGTGAGCCGCTACAGCCGGGAGATGTTCTGCCTGATGGAGGGGCGCCACGCCCACCCGTCGACCCTCTATCCCGGCGGCGTCGGCACCGTGGCGACGGTGCAGCTGTTCACCGACTACCTGGCGCGGCTCGCCCGCTACGCCGAGTTCATGAAGCGCTGCGTGCCGCTGCACGACGACCTGTTCGATTTCTTCTATGCCGCGCTGCCGGGCTACGAGCAGGTCGGCCACCGGCGAACGCTGCTCGGTTGCTGGGGATCGTTCAACGACCCCGAAGTGTGCGACTACACCTACGCCAACATGTCGACCTGGGGCAGGTCGATGTACGTGACGCCCGGCATCGTGGTCGACGGCAAGCTGATCACCCAGGACCTGGTGGAGATCAACCTCGGCATGCGGGTCCTCCTCGGCCACTCCTTCTACGACGACTGGCAGGGCGGCGAGACGTTCGTCACCCACGACCCGCTCGGCAATGCCGTGGATCAGCGCCACCCCTGGAACCAGACGACCATCCCGCGGCCCCAGCAGCGGGACTTCGCAGGCAAGTACAGCTGGGTGATGGCGCCGCGCTGGTTCGACGGCAAGGACCATCTCGCGCTCGACAGCGGCGGCGGTCCGCTGGCGCGTTTCTGGACGACGGCGCTGGCGGGCAGGGTCGACCTCGGTTACGTCGAGGCCACCGGCGGGGGCGTCAAGATCCGCCTCCCCAGGACGGCGACGCTGCCGGAGACCGAGCTCGAATGGAAGATCCCGAGGTGGTGCAACACGATCGAGCGCAATCGTGCCCGCACCTACTTCCAGGCCTACGCCGCGGCCTGCGCCTACGCCTTCGTGGAGCGCGCCCTGGCCGAGGTCCACGCCGGCCGCACCCGGACCTGGAACGAGTTCAAGGTGCCCGAGCAGGCCGTCGCCTGCGGCTTCCACGAAGCCGTCCGCGGCATGCTCTCGCACCACCTGGTGATCCGCGACGGCAAGATCGCCAATTACCATCCCTACGCGCCGACCCCCTGGAACGCCAGCGTCCGCGACCTGTACGGCACGCCTGGCCCCTATGAAGACGCGGTGCAGAACACTCCCATCTTCGAGGAGAACCCGCCGGATGAGTTCAAGGGCATCGACATCATGCGCACCGTGCGCAGCTTCGATCCCTGCCTGCCCTGCGGCGTGCACATGACGCTCGGCAACGGCAGGGTGGTGGAAGCCCACCACTCGCCGTTCTACGGCGTCCAGACGACCGGCCGCCTCCCCGCGGCTCAATGAGCCAGGCTCAGCGACCGCTCGAGGTCCGCGAGCACGATGTCCAGCGGAGCCTTGATCACGTACCGGCAGTACATCGTCTCGGTCGATGCGAAGGTGCCGTTCTCGAAGTATTTGTTCGACGGTGCACCGCCGCCGCAGAATGGGAAGTACTCGCACGACCGCGAGCAGAGCTCGACTCCGGTTGCGATCTCATTGGCGACTTCCCGGAAAACCGGATGAATGAGCACGTCGGCGAGGTCGACCTGATTGACGTTACCGAACAGGAAATTGCCGAACTTCGGGCTGCGAGCTCCCAGCAGCTCGGGCGAGAACGTCGATAGATTGCCGTCGCAGTCGATGCTGACGATGCCGAAAGGTCGGACCTGGTCGTTCGCCGTCTTCGCCGCCGTCGACGACCCGACGTCGGCGGTGGCGATGGCCTGATACGCCCGGTCGAACTCGCGGACTCTGATCGCGCCGTTCGCGGCGCAGTGGTATTCGTAGACCCGGCGCAAGAAGGCGAGCACGGCTTGGCGGTGCGCCGGCGCCGTGAGGGTCGATTCCCCGTGGGTCCCCTCTAGCTCCTCGATGTTGAAGCCAACGTTGCGGATGCCGTGCTCGAGGAAGAACTCCATCACCTCATCCGGATGGCCCAGCGCTTGGGCGGTGATGACCGCGATGACGTGAAAGGGGACGTCGTTGGCTTGCAGGCATTTCACGCCGGCCATGACGCGAGCGTGGGTTCCCTTTCCTCGGCGGTCGCGGCGGTGGGCGTCGTGCAGAAACGCCGGCCCGTCCAGGCTCACGCCGATCTTGACCTGGTGCTGGCGGATGAAGCGGCACCAGCGGTCATTGACCAGCGTGGCGTTGGTCTGGATCGAGTGCGACACTTCCTGATCGCCGCCCACCACCGATGCGATCACCGCGAAGGCTTCCTCGTAGAAGGCCAGCGGCAGTGCCAGCGGCTCACCCGCGTGCCACACGACGCTGAGAGGACCCTGCACCAGCCCGGACGCCAGGACTTTCGTCAGCGCGGCCCGCAGGGTCGCAGGAGCGAGTCGCTTGGTCGACGACCTGGACGACAAGTAGCAGTAGTCGCAGTCGATATTGCAGAATGGGGTCGGCTGCAGGATCAGCAGGTCGATCCCCTCTCCACGCACCTTCTCTCGCCCGGTCATGGCCGTTGCCCTCTCAGCGCCGCAGCAGGTCCTTTCCCGTCAGCCGTCTCGCCGCGCCCCCGCCAGCAACCTCAAATGTTGACCCAGTTGGTCCAGGCGTTGGCCCAGTCGTGCCAGTTGTTCCAGTCCCGCCAGTTGTTCCAGTTGCCCCAGTTGTTCCAGTTCCCCCACTGAGCAAGCTCCTGCTGCGGGAAAGGCAGGTCCGGCGGCGTGGCCCCCCAAAGCTGCTTCTCGCCGTCGAGACGGCGGCTGAGGGCCAGCCGCACGGCCGTCACCCGCTCCGCCATCGACCCGGCGCCGCCGGCCGGGGTTGCCGCCGCGGGCCCGCCGGCCACGACGGCGGCGGCGAAGGCCGCGATCGACACCGCCGCCTTGATGCGCGGCGTGATTCCCGCCGTCGGCGTTTCCTTCGGCTCCGGCTCCGGGAGCTTGCCGTCCCTCTGTGGATCATCCATGTCGGTTCCCCTTTCGCCGCTCAAAGGCTCTCGGCGGCCTTGACGATCATCTGGTGCTCGAAGGTTTCATAGCCGTCCTGGAGGGAGTTGTTGCCGATCCATCCCTCCGCGTCGCCGGTTTTCTGGTCCTCGCTATAGCGCGCGTTCGCGATCTGCCCGCGCCAGCGATACAGCTCGAGGCCTCGCTGCACCTGGGCACCTCTGCCAAAGGCGGTCTCGAAGACCTTGAGCAGGGCCCTCCCCTGAGCCGGACCTTTGGTGTGAAGCGTCACCCCCATGAGCTTGTCGGAGATGAAGCTGTAGGTCACCTCGGACAACGCGACGTTGCCGAGCTTGAGATCCTCGGCAGCCTTCCTGTAGAACTTGCAGGGACCGTCCTCCGCGATCAGCTCGAGCTCTCCCATGCTCGCGAACGGCGCTCCGAAGGCAACGCCCCGGAAGCCATTCTTGTAGTCGAGGTAATGAGTGTGCCCCATGGTCGAAGCCGGGAGGTCGGGCGTGGCAGCCGCCTTGGCCTTCCCGGGCGCCGGCACGCCGCTTGCCGCTGGTGACGCTGCTTGCCCCACGAAGAGGCACATCGTGACGACGACGACTCCGCAGGCCCTGCGCCGCATCTCTCTCTTGCCCATGCCAGCACCTCCTTGTTCCTTGTTAGACGGACTGCCGCCGGGATTTCTCGTCCCCAAGGCTCGAGTGAGCCGGCGCCGAGGAACGGCGTGCAAAGCTGGTGATCGATCGCACGCAGCAGCGCGTCCCAATCCCGGTCCGTCAGGCCTCGGAACTCGCCATGCGCTTGCAAGTCGGCAACCATTGCTCGCGCCTCCCTATGACCGCGCTGCCCGTCAATGGTCCTACTCCCGTGTCGCCAGTGAGCCGTGTAGTGCTGGCGATGTTGTCAAAGGAGCCGGCCGGTTGCAACTGAGGTTGCGCCATATTGCGATATGTCTATCGCTCTCCATCTGGCAAGCGCTCAGATGGCGGCGCCGTCGCTCATTCCGCGCCGGCTCGCCGAACCGTGGAGGCCAGGCCTGTTGAAAGGAGTACGCCCGCGGTTTGCTAAGGCGGGGCGCCGAAAACCAGCCGCACCTCGGTGCCGGGATGAGCCGGCAGCAGCTCGATCCGGCCGTCGAGCTGCCGCGTCAGCGTGCGGATCAGGCGCAGGCCGAGCGATCCCTGGGTGGCGAGGTCCAGCTCGGCAGGGATGCCGGCGCCGTCGTCGGCGACGCGCAGCAGGCACTCGCCGCCGGCCTCCCGGCGCAGGGTGACGTGGATCGCGCCGCCGCGGGCTCCCGGGAAGGCGTGCTTGAGCGCGTTGCTCACCACCTCGTTGAGGATCAGCCCGCAGGGAATCGCGTGGTCGATGTTCAGCCGGACGGGCTCGAGCTCTTTGGTCAGGCGGATCCGGCCGGCGGGGTGGGCGTAGGTCTGGATGAGCTGCTCGCACAGGTCCGAGACGTACTTGGCGAAGTCGACCGCGGCCAGGTTCTCGGAGCCGTACAGCAGCTCGTGGACCAGCGCCATGGAGCGCACCCGGTCCTGGCTCTCCTCGAGGAGCTTGAGCGTCCCCTGGTCGTCGGTGTAGGTGGACTGGAGATAGAAGAGGCTCGAGATCACCGCCAGGTTGTTCTTCACCCGGTGGTGGATCTCCCGCAGCAGCACGTCCTTTTCGGCGAGCGAATCGAGCAACCGCCTCTCGGCCAGCTTGGCCGCGTCCAGCAGGCCGCGCAGCTGCTCCTCCGCCAGCTTGCGCTCGGTGATGTCGAAAGCGACGCCGTGGAGGAGCCAGGGGTGCCCGGCCTGGTCGCGCAGCAGCTTTGCCTCGCAATGAAACCAGATCACGCGGCCGTCCCGCGCCACCACCCGGTAGGTCGACCGCAGCGGCCGGCCGGTGGTGAACAGGTCGGCGGCCTCCGCGCTCCACCGCTGCCGATCCTGGGGGTGGATGTGTTGATACCAGCGGATCGGGTCCTCCAGCCACTCCTCCTGCGAGTAGCCCAGCGCCTCTTCGATCTGCGGACTGACGTAGGCGTCGCTGAAGCCGCGGTCCAGGTGCGCCATGAAGACCACCGCCGGGATCTGCTCCACCAGGGTGCGGTACATCTCGTGGAGGTCCGGAGGCTCGGCGAGGTGGGCGCCGGCCGGCGCACCGGCGACGGGCACGGCGCCGAAGACCGCGGCCAGGTCCCGCAGCACGTGCTCGGCCTCGGCCGGATCGAGCGAGCCGACCGAGCCGACCGCCGGCAGGGAGATGCGAAGGGGCATCGACACCAGGATAACCCCAACTTCCGCCCGGCCCATCGGCAGCCCGGACCGCGAGCGGCGCCGGGACGTCGCCCCCCTACCTGATCGGATAGTCCCGCCACCCGCCTGGGCGGCGAGCGCCCACCCGCCTGGGCGGCGAACGCCCACCCGAGAAACCACCCGCGGAACTGTCGCTTCGAGGGGTACCGCGGTCTCGGGCCGGCTCCTAGACTCGAAAACACCGGCGGTCCGGCCGCTGGCGGAGACGACCAGGCGAACTGCTGAGCTGATTGGAACCGGAAAGGGGGTTGAGCATGGCACCGACGGCGACTCCAGGTAAGGCTGCCGAGCCGGTTGTGCACGTCCTGTGGATCAACGCGGGCCTGAGCTGCGACGGCGACTCGGTCGCGCTCACCGCGGCGACGCAGCCGAGCATCGAGGAGATCGCCATGGGTGCCCTCCCCGGGCTGCCCAAGATCGCGGTGCACTGGCCGTTGATCGACTTCGAATGCGGCCCGGTGGGCGGTGCGGACGACTTCATCGAGTGGTTCTTCAAGGCCGACCGGGGCGAGCTCGATCCCTTCGTGCTGGTGGTGGAGGGCTCGATCCCCAACGAGTCGATCAAGAAGGAAGGCTACTGGTGCGGCTTCGGCAACGACCCGGCCACCGGTCAGCCGATGACCACCAGCGCCTGGCTCGACCGCCTGGCCCCCAAGGCGCTGGTGGTGCTGGCGGTAGGCACCTGCGCCACCTATGGCGGCATCCACGCCATGGCCGGCAACCCGACCGGCGCCATGGGCGTGCCCGACTACCTCGGCTGGAAATGGCGCTCGAAGGCAGGCATTCCCATCGTCTGCGTCCCCGGCTGCCCGATCCAGCCCGACAACCTGTCCGAAACCATCCTCTACCTGCTCTATCAGGCCACGGGTCAGGCGCCGATGATCCCGCTGGACGAAGAGCTGCGGCCGCAGTGGCTGTTCGGCGCCACGGTGCACGAGGGCTGCGACCGTGCCGGCTACTACGAGCAGGGAGATTTCACCAAGGAGTACGGCTCGCCCAAGTGCCTGGTCAAGCTCGGCTGCTGGGGGCCGGTGGTGCACTGCAACGTCCCCAAGCGCGGCTGGATCAACGGCGTGGGCGGCTGCCCGAACGTCGGCGGCATCTGCATCGGCTGCACCATGCCGGGGTTCCCGGACAAGTTCATGCCGTTCATGGACGAGCCGCCCGGGGCCAGGGTGTCGACGGCGGCGAGCGGCCTGTTCGGCGGGCTGATCCGGGCGTTGCGCGGGATGACCAAAGACACTCTCGACAAGGAGCCCAAGTGGCGGCATCGCCGCGGCGAGCTGACCACCGGTTATCAGAAGACCTGGTAGGAGCGACGGCGGCGGGGATCAGGAAGTCAAACGGCGAGAAGGGAGGCCAAAGCGATGGCGACCACGGCACAGGCAGGGAAGTCCGGGCTTGTCGAGATGCACTGGGATCCGATCACCCGCATCGTCGGCAGCCTGGGGATCTACACCAAGATCGACTTCGACCAGCGCAAGGTCGTCGAGTGCCACAGCACCTCCTCCATCTTCCGCGGCTATAGCATCTTCATGAAGGGCAAGGACCCGCGCGACGCGCACTTCATCACCAGCCGGATCTGCGGTATCTGCGGCGACAACCACTGCACCTGCTCGGTCTACGCCCAGAACATGGCCTATGGGGTGAAGCCGCCGCACCTCGGCGAATGGATCATGAACCTCGGCGAGGCCGCCGAGTACATGTTCGATCACAACATCTTCCAGGAGAACCTGGTCGGGGTCGACTTCTGCGAGAAGATGGTGCGCGAGACCAACCCCGGCGTGTGGGACCGCGCGGCGACGACCGAGGCGCCGAACGCCGGCGCCCACGGCTACCGGACGATCGGCGACATCATGCGCTCGCTCAATCCGTTCGAGGGCGAGTTCTATCGTGAAGCGCTGCAGATGAGCCGCATGACGCGGGAGATGTTCTGCCTGATGGAGGGCCGGCACGTCCACCCCTCGACCCTCTATCCGGGCGGCGTCGGCACGGTGGCGACCATCCAGCTGTTCACCGACTACCTGAGCCGGCTGATGCGCTATGTCGAGTTCATGAAGCGGGTCGTGCCGATGCACGACGACCTCTTCGATTTCTTCTACACCGCCATGCCCGGCTACGAGAAGGTCGGCGACCGCCGCATCCTGCTCGGCTGCTGGGGCAGCTTCCAGGACCCCGACGCCTGCAACTTCCACTACCGCGACATGACCAACTGGGGCCGCAAGATGTTCGTCACCCCGGGGGTGGTGGTGGACGGCAGGCTGGTGACCACCGACCTGGTCCAGATCAACCTCGGCATCCGCATCCTGCTCGGCAGCTCCTTCTACGAGGACTGGGACGGGATGGAGCAGTTCGTCACCAAGGACCCGCTGGGCAACCCGGTGGACAGGCGCCACCCGTGGAACCAGCACACCGTGCCGCGGCCGCAGAAGCGCGACTTCGACGGCAAGTACAGCTGGGTGATGTCGCCGCGCTGGTACGACGGCAAGGACCACCTGGCGCTGGATACCGGCGGCGGCCCGATCGCGCGCCTGTGGGCGACGGCGCTCGCCAAGCTGGTGGACATCGGCTACGTCAAGTCGACTGGCAACAGCGTGCAGATCAACCTCCCGAAGACCGCGACCAAGCCGCCGGTCAGCTTCGAGTGGAAGGTCCCCAAGTGGAGCAACACCATCGAGCGCAACCGCGCGCGCACCTACTTCCAGGCCTACGCCGCCGGCTGCGCCCTGCATTTCATGGATCAGGCCCTGAAGGAGATCCGCGCCGGCCACACCAGGACCTGGGAGCCGTTCGAGGTGCCCAAGGACGGCATCGGCTGCGGCTTCACCGAAGCGGTGCGCGGGGTGCTGTCGCACCACCTGGTCATCCGCGACGGCAAGATCGCCAACTACCACCCCTATCCGCCGACGCCCTGGAACGCCAATCCGCGCGACGTCTACGGCACTCCCGGCCCCTATGAGGACGCGGTGCAGGGTTGCCCGATCTTCGAGGAGAACCCGCAGGACAAGTTCAAGGGAATCGATATCATGCGCACGGTGCGCAGCTTCGATCCCTGCCTGCCCTGCGGCGTGCACATGACCCTGCCCAACGGCCGGGTCGTGGAGGAGCGCCACTCGCCGCTGCTGCTCAACTCGGTCTAGACGGGTCGCTCTCGCGAGATGCCAGCCGCCAGCGATCACCGCGACGCAAGCAGTACTCTCGACGCTCGCAGTGTCATCGACGGTCGCGACGCCCGCGATGCCCGAGCCATGGGCGACCGCATCGAGACGCTGCTCGACGAGATCAACGCCCAGGCCGATCCGGCGGCGCGGGCCAA
Source organism: Thermoanaerobaculia bacterium (assembly GCA_035308185.1). Classification (GTDB taxonomy): domain Bacteria; phylum Acidobacteriota; class Thermoanaerobaculia; order Multivoradales; family UBA5704; genus JASLEW01. Next base: position 9,519 of record DATGHG010000100.1, read on the forward strand.
GGCCGAGGAGTTGGTGCGGCTGCTGATGGAGCTCTATGGCGCCGGTCTGCGGAGCCTGCTGGAGATCGTCGATCAGGAGGGCGGCGAGGTCGCCGAGCGCCTGTTCGACCGCATTGCCGGCGACAACCTGGTGGCGAGCCTGCTGCTGCTGCACGGGCTTCACCCCCTCGACCTCGAGACCCGCGTCCGCCGCGCCCTCGACAAGGTGCGGCCGCATCTCGGTTCGCACGGCGGCGACGTCACGCTGCTGGGCGTCGAGCGCGGCGTGGTGCGCCTGCGCCTCGAAGGCACCTGTCACGGCTGTCCCTCCTCGATGGTGACGATGAAGCTCGCTATCGAGAGCGCCATCGAAGCGGCGGCGCCGGAGGTCGCCGGCATCGAGGTCGAGGGCGCCGTCGCCCCACCACCGCCGCCGCCGCGCGCCGCGGGCTCCGCCGCGGAGCCCGTGACCCTGCTGCCGCCGGGTGTGGACACCCCGTGCCTGCAGATCGGACAGGGCGCGGCGCGAGGCGCTCGCGCCTGACCCGGTACCGGGAGACGACGCCGCCATGGCAGCAGACACCGACACCGCCGTCGCCCCCGATGCCCCCGATGCCCTCAACGGTGGCGGCGGCAGCGCCCCGTTCCTCGACAAGCTGCGGAACCTGCTCGAATCGCGGCCGCAGGCCCGTTCCGGCGAGCGCTGCGAGCTCTGCGGCCTGGCGATCCCCGACGACCATCGGCACCTGATCAGCGTCGAGAGCCGCTCGCTGCTCTGTGTCTGCCGCCCCTGCTACCTGCTGTTCACCAACCGGGCGGCGGCGGGAGGGAAATACCGCGCCGTGCCCGACCGCTGCCGCTTCGCGCCCGAGCTGACCATTGCCGAAGAGCAGTGGGATCGCCTGCAGATCCCGGTCGGCATCGCCTTCTTCTTCCACAACAGCGGCCTCGGCCGCACCGTGGCCTTCTACCCCAGCCCGGCCGGCGCCACCGAGTCGCTGCTGCCGCTCGACGCCTGGGACGAGGTGGTGCGGGCCAACCCGGTGCTGCTCGATCTGGAGCCGGACGTCGAGGCTCTGCTGGTCTACAAGCGGCCCACCGGCCTGGAGTGCTATCTCGCGCCGATCGACGCCTGCTACGAGCTGGTGGGCCGCATCCGGCGGCGCTGGAAAGGCTTCCATGGCGGCGCCGAGGCTTGGCAGGAGATCGAGGCCTTCTTCGCTCAGCTGCGCGCCCGCAGCACGACGGCGACCGCGAGGACCGCCGGGGAGCCATGTCCCAGCTGACGTTCACCATCCTCGGGGCGCAGGCCGAGCCTTACGCCGCGGTGCCGACCCTCTCCTTCCGGCTGCGGATCGGCGAGGCCGGCGGCACGCCGGTCCACGCCGTCGCCTTGCGCTGCCTGATCCAGATCGTGCCCCGGCTGCGCCCCTATTCGGCGGCCGAGGAGGAGAGGCTGCTGGAGCTGTTCGGCGAGCCGCGGCGGTGGGGCGAGACGCTCAAGCCGTTGCTGTGGACCCAGGCGTCGCTGATGGTCCCCGGCTTCGCGGACGTTACCGAGATCGCCCTGCCCGTCGCGTGCACCTACGACTTCGAGGTCACCGCGGCCAAGTACTTCCAGGCCCTCGACGACGGCGAGATCCCGCTGCTGTTCCTGTTCAGCGGCACCGTCTTCACCAAGCAGGGGACCGGCTTCAGCGTCCAGCCGGTGCCGTGGGAGAAGGAGGCTGCCTTCAGGCTGCCGGTGCGCGTCTGGCGGGAGGTCATGGACAGCTTCTTCCCGGGCACCGCCTGGATCCGGCTGCGCCGGGAAACCTTCGACGCCCTGCATCGCTTCAAGGGCAGCCGCGCGCTGCCCACCTGGGACGACGCCGTCGAGGCGCTGCTCGGCGCGGGCGCTGAGGCGAGGCCGTCGTGAGCGGCTTCGCCCTGGCCCAGGCCGTGGCCGACGCCGTCCTCTACGAGGGCTACGTCCTCTATCCCTACCGCGCCTCGTCGGCGAAGAACCGGGTGCGTTTCCAGTTCGGCGTCGTCGCGCCGCGCGGTTACGTCGAGACCGGCGGCGCCGATCCCTGGGAGATGCAGACCGAGTGTCTGCTCGAGCCGGCGGCGCCCGGCGTCTCGCCGCGGCTCGGCCTCAAGGTGCGCTTCCTGCAGCTCCAGGCGCGGACCATCGAGGAAGCCGTTGCGGGCTCGGCTACCGGGTTCTTGCCGGTCGAGCACCTCGACTTGGACGGGGAGCGGGGAGAGCCCGGGGAGCGGCTGGTGGCCTGGGACGAAGGGATCGAGCGCGAGCTCGAGCTGTCCGGCATCGCCGTGCACGATCTGCTCGCCGGCGACTGCCGGTTCCCGCTCGTCGCCGGCGAGGGCCTGGAGGCCGAAGAGCTGCGAGGGCCGGCAGGGAACCTCCGCGGTCGCCTGGTGCGCCGGCGCTGGGCGATCGGGGCCGTCGTGCGGCTGGCTGCCGAGAGGGTGGGCGGCCTGCTGCGCCTGCGGGTGCGGGTCGAGAACCAGACACCCTGGCCGCGCGACGCGGCGCCCGATCGGGACCTTGCCCTGCGCCGCTCGCTGCTCGGCGCTCACACCCTGCTGGCGGTGCAGGACGGGGCGTTCGTCTCGCTGCTCGATCCGCCCGCGCCGGCGGCGCCGGCGGCGGCGGCCTGCGCCAACCTGCACACCTGGCCGGTCCTGATCGGGCCCGCGGGCAGCCGCGAGGTGATGCTGTCGTCGCCGATCATCCTCTACGATTACCCGGCGGTGGCGCCGGAGAGCCCCGGCGACCTCTGCGACGCGACCGAGATCGACGAGATCCTGACCCTGCGGATCATGACCCTGACCGACGAGGAGAAGCGCGAGGCGCGCGGCACCGACGAACGGGCGCGGCGGATCGTCGCGCGCGCCGACACCATGCCGAGGGAGCTGCTCGAGCGCCTGCACGGCGCGGTGCGCTCGCTGACGCCCGCCGCCGCCCCGCCGCCGCCCGCGCCCGAGCTCGCCAGCTGGGAGTCGTTCCTGAACCCCCCGGGGATGGCCCCGCCCGAGGAAGCGACCCTGGAGGTCGGGGAGGCGCGCCTGGGCCGCGGTTCCCGGGTGCGCCTGACGCCCAAGCGGCGCGCCGACTCGATGGACCTCTTCCTCGCCGGCCGTGTCGCCCGGGTGGCAGCCGTCCACCGCGACGTCGACGGCCAGGCCTACCTCGCCGTGAGCCTCGACGACGATCCGGCGGCCGACCTCCACGCCCATGTCGGGCGCTATTTCTACTTCTATCCGGACGAGGTGGAACCCCTCGCGCTGCACGAAAGGAGACCGTGACCATGCTACGCCTGGTGCTCGATGTGGTGGGGGCGGTGGTGGTGCTGACGGTCGTCATCTTCCTGGTGACGGCGTTGCCCGACCTGGCCCGCTATCTCAAGATCCGCTCGATGTAGCCGCCCCGGGCCAGCGATGAGCCAGCGCCAGCTGGTTGCCGGCATCGGCAACATCTTCATGGGCGACGACGGCTTCGGCGTCGAGGTCGTGCGCCAGCTGGCCGGCAGGCCGCTGCCGCCGGACGTCCGGGTCGCCGACTACGGCACCCGCGGCATCCACCTGGCGTTCGAGCTGCTCGATCATCCCGACGACCTGACGGTCCTGGTCGACGCCACGCCCCGCGGCGGCGAGCCGGGAACGGTCTATCTGGTCGAGCCCGACGTCGCCGCGCTGGGCGCCGGCGCGGCGGGCTGGGCGGATGCTCACGCCATGACTCCCGACGCGGTGTTCGGGTTGCTGCGCACCCTCGGCGGCACGCCGCGGCGGGTGCTGCTCGTCGGCTGCGAGCCGCTGCGCTGCGACGAAGAGCTGGGACTGAGCCCGCCGGTCGCGGCCGCCGTGGAACAGGCGGTAAACCTGATCCTCGACGTCCTGCGGCGCGAAGGAGGGGTCTCGCCCGAGACCTCGGCACCATCGAGGGCACCGAGGAGAAGACCATGACGTCCCTGTTGCTCCTGGGCCTGCTGCTGGGTATGCGCCATGCCCTGGAGGCCGATCACGTGGCCGCGGTCGCGAGCCTCGCCACCCGCAGCAGGAACGTGCGCGGGACGGTGCTACAGGGCGTCGCCTGGGGGTTTGGGCACACCATCACGCTGCTCGCGGTCGGCGGCGTCTGCCTGGCGCTCCGCGCCGCGATCCCGCAGCGCCTGGCCGCGGCGCTCGAAGGCGCGGTCGGCGTGATGCTGCTGCTGCTCGGCGCCGACGTCCTGCGGCGGTTGCGCCGCGGCCGCATCCATCTCCACGCCCACCGCCACGACGACGGCACGGTCCATCTGCATGCCCATCGCCATGCGCCGGCAGAGGTCCACGACCCCCACCGCCACGAGCACACGCATCGCGCGGGGTTTCCCTCCCGCGCGCTGCTGGTCGGCCTGGTCCATGGCATGGCCGGTTCCGCGGCGCTGCTGATGGTGGCCGTCACCACCCTCTCGTCCGTCTGGCTCGGCGTCGTCTACATCGCCGTCTTCGGCGCCGGCTCGATCCTGGGCATGGCGGTGCTGGCGGCGGTCATCTCGCTGCCGCTTCAGGGCACGGCGCGCAATCTCACCCCCTGGTACCATGGCATCGAGGCGCTGGTTGGCGTCGGCACCATCCTGGTGGGCGGCTGGGTGCTGTTCCAGACGCCTTGGGTACAAGCTTTGCTGAGCAGGATGGGCTGATGAGGATGGGCTGAGGAGGTCACCATGTGCCTTGCGATCCCTGGCAGAATCATCGAGATGACCGCGGACCTGCCGCTGGCGGTGGTCGAGGTTTCGGGCGTGCGGCGCCAGGTCAACGTCGATCTGCTGCGTGAGGACGGCATCGGCCCGGGCGATTGGGTGCTGATCCACGTCGGCTTCGCGATGAGCAAGATCAGCGAGGACGGCGCCCAGGAGCAGATGCGGATGCTGGCCATGCTGGGCGAGGACCAGCAGGCGATGGACGAGATCCAGGGCTACGATTTCGGGCGCGAGCCCTGAGCGGGCATG
>DATGHG010000101.1:0-4243 GCA_035308185.1 Thermoanaerobaculia bacterium
CATCGCAGGAGGCGCCGCGATGAGCTGCCCCGACTGGCGCCGGCTCGAGCGTCTCGTGCGGCCGGACCTTGCCGCCGCCGGCGCCCCCGGCGCCGCCGCCGACGGCGTGCCCGGCGCTGCGTCCGCCGCCGCGGCCCGCTGGCAGGAGGCGCTCCGCCATCTCGACGGCGGCTGCCCCCGCTGCTGGCAGGAGGCGGTGGCGGTCGACCCGACCCTGATCTTCCGGCGGCTGCCGGCGGTGGAGCTGCCGCCCGCGCAGGAGGCGGAGGAGGTCGCCGCCGCCCGCCTGGCGGTGGCGGCGATGCGCACCGCCAGCCGGCGCCCGGCGAGGGCGATGCAGCAGCAGCACCTGCGCTGGGTGGTGGCGGCAGGCCTGACGGCGATGGCGCTGATCTTCGGGGCGGAGCACGGCTGGCGCGGCGCCGGCCGCCTGCCGGCGCCCATGGCCACAAGCGCCGCAAACGCCGCAAACGTCGCCGAGGCCGCCGCCGTCACGCCCGGCTCCGCCACCCCTGGCTCGTTGGACCCGAGAAGCTCGCCGAGTTCGCAAAGCTCGCAAGGATCGCCCGGCGCGCCAAGCTCCCCGGGCCTCGCCGTTGCCGGCTCCGGCTGGGCGGTGACGCCGGTTTCCCTGCCGTCCCGGGCCACGGCCACGGCGGCCCCGCGGCCCTCGATCGAAGGCTTGAGCCGGCCGGAAGCGCGGGTCTATCAGCTCGACAGCCCGCACATGTCGGTGGTGATGATCGTGGACTCCAAGCTCGATGTCTGAGCCGGCGTCGCATGAGCCGGTGTCCCGGCGCCAGTGGCCGCGGCCGGCGAAACGTCCCCGGCGGCCCGGCGTTTGAGCCGGTCCGGTGGTCGCGATAGACTTCCAGGCTTCTCGATGGTACCCGTATGCCGCCTCGTCGCGATCGTTGCGGTCATCGCGAGCGTGCTCTGGACCTGCGGTCCAGCGGCGGCGCTTGCCGCCCGGCAGCATGAGCCCGACGAGCTGGTCCTGCACGCCTACACCCTGCGCTACCAGCAGGCGCTCGAAGCCATCCCGCTGATCCAGCCGTTGCTCACCAGCCGCGGCACGCTCGAGTTGCAGCCCGGCGGCAACATGCTGGTCATCCGCGACACCGCGGCGGCGCTCGCCCGCATCGTGCCGGTGCTGCGCTCCTTCGACCATCCGGCGCTGCCGCTGCGGGTCGAGATCCTGATCGTCCGCGCCAGCCGCGCGGTGGTGTCGCCGCCGGTCATCCGCTCCGACCTGCCCGACGCCCTGACCCGGCGCCTGCGCGAGCTGCTGCCTTACGAGATCTACGAGCTGCAGGCGCAGGCGCAGCTGTCGTCGCAGGAGGGCCAGGCAGTAGCCTACGAGCTGGGGGACGACTACGTCGTCAGCTTCCGGCTCGGCACCCTGGTCGAGACCAGGCGCATCAAGCTCGGCGATTTCGACGTCAGCCGCCGCGCCGGCAAGAGCCGGGTGGCGGTGCCGCTGGTCCACACCAGTCTCAACCTCTGCCTGGACCAGACCATGAGCCTCGGCCTGGCGCGCAGCGAGGGCAGCCACGAGGCGCTGATCATCGTCGTGACGGTGCGCCGCAGCGCCGCCCGGCCGCACCCGGAGCCCTAGCTCCCGGCGGCCCCCGAGAACCCGAGGAAAGAGACGGCGATGCAGTTCCAGTGCAGAGTGGGGACTCCCGAGGGCCGCGTGCTCGAGCAGACCTTCGTGGCCAGCGACGAGCCCGCCCTGATGACCGAGCTGGGCAAGCTCGGCTATCACGTCTTCGAGGTGCGGCGGCGGGGCGTGCCGCGCAAGCTCGGCGTCAGCGGCCTGCTGGGCCGGCGGCGCAAGGCCATCCCGATGGACGAGTTCATGGTCTGGAACCGCGAGCTGGCGGCGCTGCTCAAGGCGGGGCTGCCGCTGCTGCAGGCGCTGGACCTGATGCTCGAACGGATGGCGAACCTCCACTTCAAGGCGGTGCTGACCGACATCCGCGACCGCGTCAAGAGCGGCCAGGACCTGTCGGAGGCCTTTGCCGAGCACGGCGAGCTCTTCCCGCGGCTGTTCCCCTCGACGCTCAAGGCCGGCGAGAAGAGCGGCGAGCTCGAGCAGGTCATCCGCCGCTTCATCCGCTACCTCAAGCTGGTGATGGACGCGCGGCGGCGGGTGATCTCGGCGCTGATCTATCCGGTGGTGCTGATCTGCCTGTCGATCGCGATGATCAGCGTGATGATGGTCTACGTGGTGCCGAAGATCACTCTCTTCTTCGAGAACCTCGAGGTGAAGCTGCCGCTGATGACGCGAATCCTGATCGCCGTCTCCAGCTTCGCCCACAACAATGTGATCTGGCTGGCGCTTGGGTTGATCGCCGCGACCGCGGCCTTCCGCGCCTGGAGCCGCACCGACGGCGGCCGGCTGGCGCTGGACCGGGCCAAGCTCAAGGTGCCATTCCTGGGCGCGGTGCTCCACCGCTTCGCCATCACCGAGTTCTGCCGCTCGCTCGCCACCCTGCTGGCCGGCGGCATCCCGCTGGTGCCGGCGCTCGAGATCGCCACCGACGCGGTGGGCAACCTGGTGGTGCGCCGGGCGATCGAGCCGCAGATCCAGCTGGTGCGGGAGGGCAAGCCGTTTCACGAGGCGCTCGAGCGCAGCGGCGTGTTCATCGAGATGTCGATCGATATGATCAAGGTCGGCGAGGCCACCGGCTCGCTCGACGAGATGCTGACCAGCGTCGCCGACTTCCTCGACGAGCAGATCGAGACCCGCATGGCGCGCATCCTGACGCTGATCGAGCCGTTGATGCTGGTGTTCATGGGCATCATCGTGGCGGCGATCCTGGTGTCGATCTACCTGCCGCTGGTCAGCGCCATGGGGCAGAGCAGTTTCTGAGGCGCAAGAGGAGCAGTCGAAGATGATCGCCATCAACGGTTACCAGGCCGCGGACGAGGGCTCCGACCGGGAATCCCCGGAGCTGCTGCGGGCGCGGCTGGTCTCCGAGCGGCGCCTGGCCGAGGAGTTCGCCGCGCGCTACGGGCTCGAGTTCGTGGACATGACCCGCTTCCGGATCGACAACGACCTGTTCCGGCGGGTGCCCTTCGAGCTGATGCTGCGCTACGGCTTCATCCCCGAGAGCCAGCTCGACGGCCGCCTGTCGGTGGTGATGGCCGACCCGTCGAACGTGGTCAAGATCGACGAGCTCGAGCTGCTGCTCGGCCAGGCGGTCGAGGTCAAGGTGGGGGTGCGCTCGGCGATCGAGGAGATCCTGACCAAGTCGGAGAGCGCGCAGCGGGTCCTCGACGAGGCCAGCGAGGACTTCCGCATCCAGCTGGTGCAGGAGGACGAGGAGGGCGAGGAGGTGCTGTCGATCGACCGCATCACCTCCGACACCAGCCCGATCATCAAGCTGGTCGACTCGACGATGTTCAACGCCATCCAGCGCCGGGCGAGCGACATCCACATCGAGACCCGCGACAGCGAAGTGATCATCAAGTACCGCATCGACGGCGTCCTCTACCAGGCGATGGAGCCGATCGACAAGCGCCATCACCAGACCATCATCAGCCGCATCAAGGTGATGTCGGAGCTCGACATCTCCGAGAAGCGCACGCCGCAGGACGGCCGCTTCAAGCTGCGGCTGCGGGGCCGCACCATCGACTTCCGCGTCTCCATCATGCCCTCGGTGCACGGCGAGGACTGCGTCATCCGCATCCTCGACAAGGAGTCGATGAACAAGGAGTTCAGCAACCTGCGGCTGGACATCCTGGGCTTCGACGAGGAGACCCTGCGCAAGCTGCGGAAGTTCATCCGCGAGCCCTACGGCATGGTGCTGGTCACCGGCCCCACCGGCTCCGGCAAGACCACGACGCTCTACGCCTGCCTCTCCGAGATCGTCTCCTCCGAGGACAAGATCATCACCATCGAGGACCCGGTGGAGTACCAGCTGCGCGGCATCACCCAGATCCCGGTCAACGAGAAGAAGGGCCTGACCTTCGCCCGCGGCCTGCGCTCCATCCTGCGCCACGACCCGGACAAGATCATGGTCGGCGAGATCCGCGACGAGGAGACGGCGCAGATCGCCATCCAGTCGGCGCTCACCGGCCACCTGGTGTTCACCACCGTGCACGCAAACAACGTGGTGGACGTGCTGGGCCGCTTCCTCAACATGAACGTGGACCTGTACAACTTCGTCTCGGCCTTGAACTGCGTGCTGGCCCAGCGCCTGGTGCGCAAGATCTGCCCGCACTGCCGGCACCA
>DATGHG010000102.1:0-7418 GCA_035308185.1 Thermoanaerobaculia bacterium
GCCGACTTCACCGCCACCATCAATTGGGGCGACTCCGGCACCAGCGCCGGCACGGTCAGCGGCGGCAGCGGCACCTTCACCGTCAGCGGCACTCACACCTACGCCACCAACGGCACCTTCACCGTCACCGTCACGCTGACCGACGACCCGCCCGGCACCGCAACCGCCACGGCGACCAGCACCGCCAACGTGGCCGCCGCCCCGGTGGGCGCGATCCCGGCGCTGGACTTCCGCGGCATGCTCCTGCTGGGCTTGGCACTAGCGGGCGCCGGGGTTTTCGTCCTGCGCCGGCTGCACTAGCCGCCGTCTGCGTCAGGCCGGGGGCCTCCCCACCGGCCTGACGAGCCGCTCCAGCCAGGCGTCCAGCCCCACGCCGGTACGGGCGGAGAGTTCGAGCACCTCGAGACCGGGGCGGACCTCCTGGATGTTCTGCAGGGCCTGCCGGCGGTCGAACTCGACCGCCGCGGCGAGATCGATCTTGGTGATGATGGCGAGATCGGCGGCGCTGAAGATGGTCGGATACTTGAGCGGCTTGTCTTCGCCCTCGGTGACCGAGAGGACGACGACGCGAAGGTTCTCTCCCAGGTCGTAGCTGGCCGGGCAGACCAGGTTGCCCACGTTCTCGACGAACAGCAGGTCGAGGGCGTCGAGGTCCCAATCCGCGAGGGCGGCGCCCACCATCTCGGCTTCGAGGTGGCAGACGGTCCCGGTGGTGATCTGCCGCACCGGGACGCCGGTGGTCGCCAGGCGCTTGGCGTCGCAGTCGGTCGCCAGGTCGCCGACCAGCGCGGCGACGCGGTACCGGGAGGCCAACCGCGCCAGGGTCTTTTCCAGCAGCGTGGTCTTGCCGGCGCCCGGGCTGGAGACCAGGTTGACGACGTGGAGCCCGGCCGCGGCGAACCGCTGGCGCAGATCGCGGGCAAGCAGGTCGTTCTTCTTCAGGATCCCTTGGCGGACTTCGACGATACGGGGCTGCATGACTCGGTCACCTCCAGGGCCGTCAGCTCGAGCTCTCGCCCCCCCACCACCTCGGGGGTCGGCGTGCCACATACCGGACAGCGGAAATGCTGGACGCTCGGCAGCCGGCGCGGCTCGTCGCAGCTCGGGCAGCGGACCGTGACCGGCACCTCCTCGATCAGGAGCCGTGCACCGTCGATCGCCGTGCCCGCCGCCGCCAGCTCGAAGGAGAACTCCAGCGCCTCCTTCACCACGCCCGACAGCTGGCCCAGCCGAACGTGCAGGGCGTCCACCCGCAGATCGCCCCCCAGCTCCACCACCTTCTCGCAAGCCGCCTCCACCAGGCTCACCGCGATCGACAGCTCGTGCATGGCCGCTATCGCAGCTCCCGGGGGAGGCCGGCGCCGGCGGCGGGGAGCGCCAGCGCGGCCTGGCCGAGGCTGATGCCGCCGTCGTTCGCCGGCACCTGGTGGTTGGTCCACACGGTGAGGGACGCCGCCGCCAGCAGCGCGGCGGTGCGCTCGAGCAGCAGGCGGTTCTGAAAGACGCCGCCGCTCAGGACGACGGTGTCGAGCCCCTCCCGCCGCGCCAGCTCGACCGCCGCCGCCGCCACGCCGGCGGCGAGGCCGTGGTGAAAGGCGGCGGCGATCTCGGCCGGGGGGCGGCCCGCCCGGCGGTCCGCGATCACCGCCGCCAGCAGCGGGCGGAAGTCGAGCTCCGGCGCGGCAAAGGGCAGCGGATAGCCGAGGCCGGCGGGCGCCCCGGCGCGCGCCAGCTGCTCGAGCCAGATCGCCGCCTGCCCCTCGTAGCTGATCGGCCTGGTGAAGCCGAGCAGGGCGGCGGCGGTGTCGAACAGCCGACCTGCCGAGGTGGTCGGGAAGGTGCGCACCCCTTTGCGCACCAGCTCTCTCGCCCGCAGGTAGAGAGGCGGAAAGCCGAACGGGGCGGCGGTGAGGTCGGGCAGGTCTGCCAGCTCGGCCAGATAGCCCGCCGCCGCCTGCACCGGATGGCGCGCGGCCGCATCGCCGCCGGGCAGCACCGCCGGGCGCAGGTGGGCGACGCGCGCCAGGCCGTCGCGGACGCTGCCGGCGAAGAGCTCGCCGCCCCAGATCGAGCCGTCGTCGCCGTAGCCGGTGCCGTCGAAGGCGATGCCGAGGACGCGGCGGTCCAGGGCCTGCCGCTCGGCCAGGACGCTCGCGACGTGCGCGCGGTGGTGCTGAACCGGCACCATTTTGGAGCTGGTGAGAGTGCGGGCAAACTGCGTCGAGGCGTACTGCGGGTGCAGGTCGTGCGCGACCACCACCCGCTGCCAATCGATCTCGTACATGGCGGTGAGGTCGCGCACCGTCTCCTGGAAGGCGCGGCAGGCGTCGTAGTGATCGAGGTCGCCGAGGTGCTGGCTGACGAAGGCGTCACCGCCGACGACCAGCGTGATGGCGCTCTTGAGGTCGGCCCCCAGCGCCAGGATCGGTCCCGCGGCCGGCAGCCGCGCCACCGCGCCCGGCGCATAGCCGCGAGCCCGGCGCAGGACGGCTGGGCCGAGCGCGCTCAGGGTGCAGACCGAATCGTCCATGCGGCGGGCGATGGGGCGGTCGCCGATCAGGAAGGCGTCGGCGATCCCGGCAAGGCGCGCCGCCGCCTCCTCGTCCTCGTAGGCGATCGGCTCGCTCGCACGGTTGGCGCTGGTCAGGACCAGGACCGCCGGCGCGCCGTGAGCGAAGAGCAGGTGGTGCAGGGGGGCATAGGGGAGCATCACGCCGAGGTCGCGGCAGCCCGGCGCAACGCCCGAGATCTCGACCCGCGCCGGCGCCAGCACGATCGGCCGCGCCGTCGAGGTGAGCAGCGCCTCGGCTGCCGCCGGCAGCTCGATCAGCCGGCGGGCGGCGGCGAGGTCGCCGGCCATCAGCGCGAACGGCTTCTCCTTGCGGAACTTGCGCTCACGCAGCGCCGCCACCGCGGCAGTGTCGAAGGCATCGCAGGCCAGGTGATAGCCGCCGATCCCCTTGACCGCCAGCACCAGCCCGGCGGCGAGCAGCCGCGCCGCCTCGCCGATCGCCGCCTCGTCCCCCGGCACCTCGCGCTCGCCGTGCCGCAGCCGGAAGTGCGGTCCGCAAGCCGGGCAGGCCACCGGCTGGGCGTGGAAGCGGCGGTCCAGGGGGTCGTCGTAGTCGGCGGCGCAGGCGGGGCACAGTGCCCAGCCCCGCATGGTGGTGCGTTGCCGGTCGTAGGGCAGGCCAAGGACGATCGAGTACCGCGGCCCGCAGTCGGTGCAGTTGACGTAGGGGTAGCCGTGGCGCCGGTCGCCGGCGGCGAACAGCTCCGCGACGCAGGACTCGCAGATCGGCAGGTCGGGGGAGACGCGGACGGTGAGGGCGCCGCCCGGCGCGCTCTCGCGGATGCCGAACTCGGCAAAGCCGCACGACGCCACCGCGGCGCGCTCGATGTCCGCGATGCGGGCGGCCGGCGGGGGATGAGCGGCGAGCTCGGCGACGAAGCTGTCGAGCGCCGGCGCCGGCCCCTCGACGTGGATCTGGACGCCCTCGCCGGCGTTGAGCACCCAGCCCGCCAGCCCGTGCGCCCGGGCGAGGCGGAAGACGAACGGACGGAAGCCCACCCCCTGCACGACGCCGCGCACGCGCAGCAGCTGGGCCGGGGCCACGGCGCGCCGCCCCGGGACGCTCAGGCGCCCTCGCCGCGGTGGCTGGACCCGCCGCCGGCTGCCGCGGCATCCGCCGTTGCCTCGGGCACCGGCCGCGGCGCCTGCACCGTGCAGCTCCTGCCCTGCCAGCCGACCTCCACCACCCGGCCGTCCTCGACCAGGACGGGAACGCTGCCGCGGCCGCCGGTCAGCTCGGCAAGGCGGGCGAACGCCTCGCCGTCGGCCTCGACGTCATACTCGGCAAAGTCGCTGCCTTCCCATTCGAGCCGCTCGCGCAGCTCCGCGGTGTAGGGGCAGCTCCTGGCGCCGTAGAGCTCGAAGCGCTTGGGCTCGGGGAGGTTGGTCATCCCCCGGTGTCCGGAGCTGCCGCCAGCAGCTCGAGCAGCACGTGGTAGGTCGAGGCCTGGACCTCCTGGATGCGCGGGACGTAGTCGCAGGGCACCACCAGCGGGAAATCGGCCAGGCCCCGCCGCAGCGTCTCGCCGCCGTCGTAGCCGAGGAGAGCCACGGTCAGCAGACCGCGCTTGCGGGCCTCGCCGAGGGCCGCCAGGATGTTGGCGGAGCCGCCGCTGGTGGAGATCGCGACCGCCACGTCGGCCGGCCGCGCCTGGGCGATCAGCTGGCGGAGGAAGATCGCCTCGGGGCCGATGTCGTTGGCGAGCGCGCTCAGGATGGCCGGTTCCATCGCCAGCGAGACCGCCGGGATGGGCACGAACCCCGCGCGCGGCGCCACGCAGTCCAGCGCCCAGTCGTTGGCGTCGGTCGCCGAGCCGCCGTTGCCGAAGATGATGAGCTTGCCGCCGGCGGCGATGCGCTCGCGGATCGCGGCGGCGGTTCGGGCGATCGGCTCCGCCTGCGTGCTCGCGACCTCGGCGCGCAGCCGCTCGTCGTCCTGCGCCTTCATCCGGATCGAGGCGGCGACCTCGGCGAGCACGCCGCTGGTGTCCTGCTTGCGCCGCCCCAGGTAGGGGTAGAGGAAGCCCGAGCTCCCGACCTCGTGTCCCAGCTCGCGGTGCTCGAAGAAGACGTGCACCGTCTCCCACAGGGTGTGATAGACGATCTCGATCAGCTCCTGGTGGATGAAGGGGTCTAACGAGGGCGCGGCGAGAGCGTAGTCGGCGTTGGTGTCGGCGTCGGTGTCGGCGTCGGTGTCGGCGTCGGCGTCGGCTCCCGGCAGCGCGAAGGTCTGGGCGCCGCGCCGGCGCGCGTGGCGCAGGGCCGCCTCGACCTCGGGGTCGCCCGCCGGCGGCCCGAAGCCCATCACCATGTCCTCGGGCCGCACCAGGCAGGCCAGCCAGTCGCCGAACATGAGCGAGAGATCGAGAGCGGGCAGCGCCCGTTTGCCGACGATGACCGGATGCACGAACTCGACGGCGACGTGCTGGGCGTCCGTCGCGTGCTGGCCGTTGCCGAACGCCAGCAGCCGGCCACCGCGCAGGAAGCGCTCGGCCATCTCCTTGCAGGCGCTCGCCAGGCGCTCGCTCTCGCCGGGAAAGAACGCCGCCGAGACCCGGTTGCGCTCGTGCAGCCGCTCCGCGGCGAGAGCTGCCTGGCGCGCGGGCGCGGCGCTGGCAGCGGTCAGTGTCGGGGTCGGTGTTGGCGTCGGCGTCGGCATTGGCATTGGCATCGGGGGGGACGGCCTCACGCCTCAGCACTCAGCAGATGCGGGGCAGCGGATCGCCCACCAGCATGTCGACCACCCGCGTGCCGCCGTAGGCGGCGGCGGCGAGGACGGTGCGCGCCGGCTGCTCGCGCACCTCGCCGATGATCGCCGCCGCTTCGCCGCCGGGGACCGAGCGCACCGCCGCCAGCGCCGCCTCGGCCGCCGCCGGCGCCACCACCGCCAGGAACTGCCCCTCGTTGGCGATGTGCAGCGGGTCGAGGCCGAGCAGCTCGCAGGCGCCGCGCACGGCGTCGCGCACCGGGATCGCCTCCTCGACGAGCACGACGCCCAGCCGGCTGTCGCGCGCCAGCTCGTTGAGCGCCGTTGCCACGCCGCCGCGCGTCGGGTCGCGCATCCAGTGCACGTCGGCGGCGGCGGCGGCGAGCAGGCTCTCCACCATCGGGTAGACCGAGCGCGTGTCGGAGCGCAGCTCGGCCTCGAGCTCGATGTCGCCGCGGGCGAGCAGAATGGTGATGCCGTGATCGCCGATCGGCCCGGAGAGCAGCACCTGGTCGCCCGGGCGCACCGCGCTCGCCGCACAGCGGGTCCGCGGGTCGACCCGCCCGACGCCCGCGGTGGTGACGTACATGCCGTCCGCGTTGCCGCGCTCGACCACCTTGGTGTCGCCCCCGACCACCTCGACCCCGGCCCGTCGCGCGGCGTCGGCGATGGCGCGGACCTCGGCCTCGAGGGTCGCGGTCGCGATCCCCTCCTCGATCACGAAGGTGACCAGCAGCGCCAGGGGCCGCGCCGCCGACACCGCGAGGTCGTTGACCGTGCCATTGACCGCCAGCTCGCCGATCGAGCCGCCGGGGAACCGCAGCGGCCGCACCACGAAGCTGTCGGCGGTCAGGGCGAGGCGGGTGCCGTCGAGCTCCAGGGTGGCGGCATCGGCGAGCGGCTCGAGCAGCGCGCCGCCGAGGAGCGGCGCGAACAGCCCTTCGACCAGCCGGCGGCTCGCCTTGCCGCCGGCGCCGTGGGCCATCTCGATCTGGGGGTCGCGGAACCGAAGCTGGGAAGCGGGAGCAGCGCTCGCCTGCGCCGCGGTGGTCTTCATGGGCCCGGGCTCGCCGCCGCCGCGACGCGATGCACGTAGTGGTGATACGCGGCGCAGGCGCCCTCGGAAGAGACCATCAGCGCCCCCACCGGCCGCTCGGGGGTGCACTCGCGCCCGAAGAGCTTGCACTGCGGCGGCTTGAGCACGCCTTTCAACACCTCGCCGCACTGCGCCGCCTTGGGGTCGGTCACCCGGATCCCGGGCACGGTGAAGCGCCGCTCGGAGTCCCACTCCGCAAAGGCGTCGCGCAGCTTGAGCGCCGATTGGGAGATGAACCCGAGCCCGCGCCACTCGAAGTAGGGCCGCAGCTCGAACACCTCGTCGAGAGCGCGCAGCGCCGGCAGGTTGCCCTCCCAGGGAACCACCCGCGCGTACTGGTTCTCGACCTCGGCGCGGCCGTCGGCGAGCTGGCGCAGGATCATCACCAGCGACTGCAGGATGTCGAGCGGCTCGAAGCCCGACACCACCAGCGGCTTGCCGTAATCCTCGGTGATGAACTCGTAAGGGCGGCAGCCGATCACCGTCGAGACGTGGCCCGGCCCGACGAAGGCGTCGAGCCGCATGCCCGGCGAGTCGAGGATGGCCCGGATGGCGGGGATGATCGTGACGTGGTTGCAGAATACCGAGAAGTTGCGGACGCCCAGCTGGCGCGCCCGCAGCAGCGTCAGGGCGGTGGACGGCGCCGTGGTCTCGAAGCCGATGGCGAAGAACACGACGTGCTTGCCGGGATCGCTCTGCGCCAGCTTGAGCGCGTCGAGCGGCGAGTACACCATGCGGATCTCGGCGCCGCGCGCCTTGTGCTCGAGCGGGCTGCCCTTGGTCCCCGGCACCCGCATGACGTCGCCGAAGGCGGTGAAGACCACTCCCGGCAGCTCGGCAAGGGCCAGGCCGTCGTCGGTGCGGCCCATGGGCAGCACGCACACCGGACAACCCGGGCCGTGGATGAGCTCGAGGTTCTCCGGCAGCAGGCCCTCCAGGCCGAAACGGTAGATCGCATGCGTGTGGCCGCCGCATACCTCCATGATCCGGTAGTGGCGGCCGGGCTGCACCAGGCGCCGGATCTCCTCGGCCGCCTGGCGGAT
>DATGHG010000103.1:0-2884 GCA_035308185.1 Thermoanaerobaculia bacterium
AAGGCCGGCGGGCAGGTCCCCGGCGGGGCCGGAGCGATGACTCCCATCTCCCCGCTGACGGCCTGGCGGAAATAGAGGCGGTCGCTGACGTCGACGAGCGGCTCCGCGATCTCTCCCGACGACCACTTGAGGCACTGCACACCGTTTTGGCCCACCCAGAAGAACCGCTCGGCTTCGGCGAAGAAGCGCGGCGCCCCGCCGGCGTGCTCGAGATTATCCAGCAAGGTGCCTTTCCAAACGGCCGCCGATTCCCCGCCCGGTGGGGGTCCGCAACTCCATGCGGTTGCCTTGCCGGCGAACCGATCGAGCTCGGCAAGCTCCGCGGCCGCGGCCGTCAGCTCCTTGCGGACGTTTACCTGCAACTGCGAGCTGAAGCGCTCCAGGCGTCGGTCCAGATCGCGCCCCATCTCGCCGTAAGCTTCGACGTCGAGAAACAGGAGGGTCAGCATCCCGATCGCCGCCATCGCGGTCGCGCCGATGACCAGGGCATCGGCGACGCGAATCCTCTCCCCCGGCCCGCAGTAGAAGACGCGCAGGAAGGGAGCGGCGAGCAGGCTCAGGGCGACGGCCGCGACGAGCAGGATGCCCAGCGGCGAGGAGATCGACCTGGCTTCGGCATGGACCTTGACCTCGCTGACCAGGCCGCCCATCACCCATTCGAGGGCGCGCGGGCGAGCGTCGGCAAGCGCCGCCGGCGCCGCCGGCTGCTTCGCGCCGGCGTCGAGCTGTTCGCGCAGCTTGCGGCAGCACGGTTGCAAGAAAAGCTTGAACGTTTCGCCGGCGAGCCGGACGTCCACCTCCGAGCTGCCATTGGTCAGGCTGTCGAGGTCGAGCTCCTTGCCATCGCTGCCCAGGAGCTTGCGCAGGGACAGGACCTGCAGGTCTCGCTTCCCGCGTTGGTAGAGCACCGTGCCGTCGCGGCGGGCGACCAGGAAGGTGTCGAAGCTCTGCAGCGTATCGGTGCTCGGCTGATATTGCTCGAAGGGCTGGAAGCGGTAGACCAACGGCGGCAGAGGGCTGTCCGGCCAGCCAAAATACAGAAAGAGGCGGTCGTCGTCGATGCGTTCACGCACCGTGACCCGCATGTCCGGGACCAGGAAGTTCGCGTCGACCTTGGCGACTCTTTCGACCCCGGCCACCAGCCGCGGCAGGTTGTCGATATCCGATTCTTGCCGTCCGCCATCGGCGTGACCCAGCTGGCGATAGCTCTGGAAGAGATCGCGGTAGACGCTGACGGTCTGCGCCAGACGGTCGCTCTCGAATCCGAGGAGACGCAGGTACTGATGCTTGAAATGGGTTTCACGGTTGGCGACGTAAAAACGATAATAGACGAAGGTCAACGCCAACAGCACGACGAGCGTCGTGATCAGCCGGGTATGGCTGCTGAAGAATCGCCGATAGGAATCCATGAGACGGCTCTCCTGCCGGCGGTTACCCGTAGCCCAGGGAGCGCAGCTGCCGGTCGAGCTCGGAGGGGAGCGGCGACGACCGCTGGGGCGGCGCGGCGTCGCGGCTCTGGTAGCGGTTGAGCGTGCGCAGCCGGCTCAGCAGGAAGCCGAAGCGCACGCCGGCGGCGTCCGCCAGGTTGTGCTGCTCGCGCGGGTCGCGGGCCAGGTCGTAGAGCTCGGCGTCGGGGTTGGGGCTCTCCCTGACCAGCAGGTGCATGCCGCCGGCGACCAGGCTGGAGATGCGGGTCCCGGCCAGGGAGAGGTCCGAGGACACCTCGCGCGCCGCCGGCGCGCCGCCCTGCGCCAGCTGGCGGAGGTCGATGCCCGGGTAGGCCGGCGGGCGCGGGATGCCGGCGGCGGCGAGGATGGTCGGCAGCAGGTCGATCTGCTGCGCCGCCGCCGCCACCCGCCGGCCCGCGGCCAGCCCGTCCGGCCAGTGGACGATCAGCGGCACGTGCAGGATCTCCTGGTAGAGGCTGTGGCCGTGGGCGAAGAGGCCGTGATCGAGGAACTCCTCGCCGTGGTCGGAGACCAGCACGACGACCGTCTTGTCGTCGAGGCCCAGCTCGCGCAGCCGCCGCAGCAGCAGACCGAACTGGCTGTCGTTGTGCGCGATCTGAGCGTCGTAGAGCGCCTCGAAGTTGTCCCTGATGCCGCTCCTGCCAAGGCCGGGCCGGGCCGCGAGGGCGGCGGCGACGTCCTTGGGTCCGGGACGGCACAGCGCGGCGTCGGCATGGGCGGCGAAGCGCTCGCGGTAGGCCGCCGGCGGCAGGTAGGGCTCGTGCACGTCCATGGTGTGCAGGTAGGCGAAGAACGGCCGCGAGGGGTCGCGGGCGCCGAGCCAGCGGAACAGCTCGGCGTCGATCTTCTCGGACGGCTGGGCGACGAACGGCAGCGCCGCGCGATCGAACAGCTCGACGAAGCGATCGAAGCCGCGGTCCAGGCCCGCCTCGGCCGAGACCGCGGGATTGGTGGTGATGCCGAGCGTCTGATAGCCGGCGGCGCGCAGCATCTCGGGCAGCGTGCGCACCGGCGCGGCCAGCGCATCCATGCGCTCCATCACGCCATGCGACAGCGGATGCAGGCCGGTCAGCATGGAGGTGACCGCGCTCTTGGTCCATCCCGACTGCGAGAAGGCCCGGGTGAAGACGGTGGAGCGAGCGGCGAAGGCGTCGATCTCGGGCGACACCGGCCGCGCGTAGCCGTAGGCGCCTAAGTGGTCCGCTCGCAGGGTGTCGATCATGTAGAGCACGACATTCGGCGGCGTCGGCGGCGTCGGCGGCGTCGGCGGCGTGGACGGGGGGGCGGCGGCGGGCGGTGCGGCGGGCGGGGTGGCGGCCGGCTGGCCGGCCGGCGCGGGCAGGGCGGTGGCGCCGCCGCCGGTGCAGCCGGCGGGGGGCACCAGCTCGGGGGCCTCGAGCAGCAGCCCGGCGGTC
>DATGHG010000104.1:0-7350 GCA_035308185.1 Thermoanaerobaculia bacterium
TCCCGGCCCGGCTTTACGTCCTCGAAGGTCCCGAGCGCGGCCGCTCGCTCGATCTCTCCGGCTCTCCGGCGGTCGTCGGGCGCTCTCGCGGCTGCACCCTCGCGCTCACCGATCCCAACGCCAGCAAGGAACACCTGCGCGTCGCCTGGGAGAACGGCAGTTATGTGCTGACCGATCTCGGCAGCAGCTTCGGCACGCGCCTCAACGGTCAGGCCGTCAGCCGGGCGGCCCTCTCGCCGCTCGATCGCATCGCGATCGGCGACACGGTTATGATCTTCGAGACCGATGAGCCCTGACACCAGTCCCGCGACGATCGGTCCCTACCGCATCCTGGAGCCGCTCCGCGAGGGCGGCGTGTCGAGCGTCTACCGGGCGGTCGCGCCCTCCGGCGCCGCCGTGGCGCTGAAGGTCTTCTCGCCGCACGTGATCGAGTCCCTGCCGGCCGCCGGCGCCGCGCCGGCCCCCGCGCCGAGAGCCGGGGAGATCGTCGCCCGCTTCCACCGCGAGGTCCGCGCCGTCGCCGCGCTCTCCCACCCCAACATCCTGCAGGTGCTGGCGACCGGCCAGGACGGCGACCGCCTCTGGGTCGCCACCGAGCTGTTCGCCGGCATCTCGCTCGAGCGTTACCTGAAGGAGCGGCGTCCCACCGCCCCGCAGTCGATCGCGGTGCTGCGCGCCATCTGCCGCGGCCTCGCCCTGGCGCATGGCCGCGGTTTCGTGCATGGTCACCTGTCGCCGCGCCACGTGCTGGTCTCGCCCGATCTGGCGGCGGTCAAGATCGCCGACTTCGGCCCCAGCGAGATCGACGTCGTGTCCGAGCTCGATTCCACCCTGCGCACCGGCGCCTACGCGCTGGGCTCCCTCCACTACCTGGCGCCCGAGCAGCTGGCGCGCCGCGGCGCCCCGTCCAATCCGCGCGGCGGGCCGCCGGGCACGCCGCCAGCGGCCGAGCCGCCGGCCGACGTCTACGCCGCCGGGGTGATCTTCGTGGAGCTGCTCACCGGCCGCCGCCCGGCCGGCAAGTTCACCCTCCCCAGCCATGCCAACGCCGAGCTGCCGGCCGCCACCGACGTCCTGGTCCTCAAGTGCCTGGCTCACGACCCGGCGCAGCGCTACCCTACCGCCGCGGCCCTCCTCGCCGACCTCGACCGCCTCGAAGAGGCCATGCGCGTCCGCCTGCTCTCGCACCTGCGAGGCATCTCGCGCCTCCTCGGCCCCCCCGGCAGCGGCCGCCGCGTCTGGCTGCTCGCCGGCGTCGCCCTGCTGCTGGTCGCCCTCGCCGCCGCCGGCTATCTGCTCGCCGGCCGGTAGGTCCCGCCACCGCCCTCCACGTGGGCGGCATCTCTCCCTTGTCGCCTCCTTACTGATGACCTAGAATGTAAGGAGTCCTCGCGAGGGAGGCAACCCATGGCCGTGGCAAGCGCGAAGTTGACCGAGAAGTTTCAGATCACGATACCGGCGGCAGTGCGCCGGCGGCTGGGTCTCAAGGCTGGCGACCGTGTCCTGCTGGTGCTCGAGAGCGGCGAAGTGGTGCTGCGCGCCGCATCGGGCGGCTGGACCGAGAGCTCGCGCGGCCTCGGGCAGGAGCTGTGGAGGGAAGAGGGAGGAGCCGCCGCCATCGACCGCGAACGGGACTCCTGGAAGTGAAAATGAATACACCGGCGGCGTCTCCCACGACGATCGCGCCGCCCCTCTATGGCGTGGACACGATGCTGTTCATCTATCACTTCGAACGCAATGAACGATTCGGCGAACCAGCGAGCGCACTCCTGGCGGCCGTCGAGCAGGGCCGCTGCCGCCTGGTGACCTCGGTAATCTCACTGATGGAAGTGCTGGTGATCCCCAAACGCCGCGGCATGACGGAGCTCTGCCGCCGTTATCGTGAGCTGTTCAGCTCGTTTCCCAACCTGACGGTCCAGCCGGTGGACGAGGAGGTGGCGGAGCTGGCCGCCGGCCTGCGCGCCGCACATGCGATCCGGACGCCCGACGCCCTCCACCTGGCGACGGCGTTGCGCAACCAGGCCACCGCGTTCGTGACCGAGGATCGCAGGCTGCCCCGCCTCCGCGAGCTGCCGGTCCTGACCTTGCGCGCCGCCCCTACCGCACCGTGACCTTGGCGTCCACCGACAGGCCAGGGCGCAGCGGGTGCAGGGCATCCTGCTGGCGGTCGAGACGGATGCGGACCGGCAGCCGCTGCACCACCTTGACGAAGTTGCCGCTGGCGTTCTCCGGCGGCAGCAGGCTGAAGCGGGAGCCGGTGGCGGCGGCGATGCTCTCGACGTGGGCCGGCAGGTCGACCCCGTAGGCGTCGACGTGGATCTCCGCCGGCTGCCCGGGCCGCATCAGGCGCAGCTGGGTCTCCTTGAAGTTGGCGGTGATCCAGACGTCGTCGAGCTGGACGATGGTCACCAGCTCCTGCCCGGGCTGGACGCGCTGCCCCGACTCGACGCTCTTGCGGCCGACCAGGCCCGACACCGGCGCCACGATCCGGGTATAGGAGAGGTTCAGCCGGGCGGTCTCGAGCTGCGCCGCCGCGCGCGCCAGCTCGGCGTTGGCCGAGCCCGAACGCGCCTTCACCTCGGCAATCTGCTGCGGCGCCGTGCGCGCCTTGACCAGGTTCGCCTTCTGCTGATCGACGGCGTCGCGGGCCTGGGCCACCCTCGCCGTGGCCGCCGACACGTCCGCCTGGGCGGCGTCGTAGGCCGCCTGGGCGGTGCGCGCGTCGTTGGCGCGCTGGTCGTACTCCGAGCGCGAGATCTCCTGCTTGTCGAGGAGATTCGAGTAGCGCTTGCGGTCCGCCTCGGTCTTGCGGGCGTTGGATTGCGCCTGCTCGGCCCGCGCCTTCGCCGCGTTCAGGTTGCCGATCTCGGTGGCGACCGCCTGGCCGGACTGGGCCAGGGCCGCCTCGGCGACGTGGAGCTGACCCTCGGCGTTGGCGGTCTGCACCGGCACCTCGGCGCTCGAAGCGGCGGCGCTGGCGCGCAGCCGATCGGCCTCGGCCCGGGCGCTGTCCGCCGCCGCCTGGAAGTCGGCAGGGTCGATCGTCACCAGCACCGTGCCGGCGGTCACGTAGCGGTTCTCTTCGACCTGCGGGTTCACCGCCAGCACCGTGCCGCTGACCCGCGCGCTGATCGGATGGATGTGGCCGTCCACCTGGGCGTCGTCGGTGTCCTCGTAGTGGCGGGAGTGCAACCAGTAGAGGACCGCGGCCACCGCCAGCACCGCCACCCCGACGATGGCGAGCAGGCGGAACCGGCGCGGCATTCCCTTCTTCGGTGCCGGCGCCGCCGGGGGCGCCTCCTGCTCCGGCCCCTGGCCCTGCCGCTCCCGCGCGCCCGGCTGGCCCTGCGGCGCCGCCGGCCGCCGCTCGTCCTGCCGCGCGGCGCTCGGCGCGCTCTGCTGCTCGACCTCTGCCTGTGCCATGGCTACTTTGGCCCTCCCGGTGCCTGTCCGCTCAGGAACTGCTTGATCCCCTGCTCGACCTGCCCCATCGCGCGCAGCAGCTGCAACTTGGTGAAGTTGTGCGCGAACAGGCTGGCGATGTAGTTCTCGTGCGCCGCCGCCAGCTCCTGCTCGGCGAGCACCACTTCGAGGTTGTTGGTGACGCCGTTGGCGAAGCGGTCCTGCGCCGCCGCCAGCGTCCGCTCGGCGAGGTCGACGTTGCTGCGCGCCACCCCGACCGAGGTCTCGACCGCCCGCAGGTCGAGGAAATTGCTGCGCACCTCGTACTCCACCCGGCCCTTGAGGTCCGCGTAGTCGGCGCGCTTGCGCGCCAGCGTCGCATCGGCCCGCGTCACCTCGGCGTGGATGCGGCCGCCCTCGTAGATCGGCACCGAGACGCCGGCGATCAGCGTGTAGGTGCCGTCGGTCGACCCGAGGTTCTTGCCCACCCGGCCGTAGTCGCCGGAAACCGACAGACTCGGCAGGCGCTCGGCCGCGGCCGCATCCCTGGCGAGCTCCGCCGCCCTGACCGCCGCCTCGGCGCTCTTGAGGTCGCTGCGCTGGTAGGCCGCCTGCAGCGCCTGCTCCTCGGTGGGGCCGCTCCAGGGCACGTAAGGCACCGGCGTGGTGACGGCGAAGCGCTGCCCGGCCGGCAGGCCGATCAGCCGTCCCAGGGTCAGCTTGTCTTTTTCCAGCGTCGCCTCGTCGATCGCCACCCGCTGATCGTCGGTCTGGCGCTGCACCGTGGCGCGGAAGCCGTCGATGGACGGCGTCAGGCCGTTGCGCACCTGGTCTTGCGCCAGGCCCTCGAGCGACTGCGACGCCTGGTGCTGGGCCTGCGCCGTCTCGAGGCGCGCCGCGCTCGCCGTCACCTGGTAGTAGGCGGCGCCGATCACCACCACCACCAGGTCGCGGGCGTCGGCCATCGACAGCTCGGCGGCGCGCGCCGACTCCCGCGCCGAGCGGAAGTTGTACAGCGACTGCACGTTGAACAGCTGGTCGGTGAGGGTGAGGCGCGCGTCCTGGTAGCTGAACGGACCGATCACCTCGGGAAAGCCGGGGAGCTTGAAGCCGAAGGTCACCAGGCTCAGCTCGGCGGTCTGGTGGCGCACGCTGCCGGTGAGCTGCGGCAGCAGGTTCGACAGCGCCCGCTGGCGCTCGGCCTGCGCCACCTGGCTGTCGAGGCTCTTGTCGAGGACCCCGAGGTTGGCCCGCAGGCCGCGCTCGAGGGCGTCGGCCAGCGACAGCTGCAGCACCTCGCCGGTCGCCTCGCCGGCCGGCACGCTGCCCTGGTAGCGGCTGGGGCTGCCAGCCACCGCCGCCGGCGACGGCGCGGCGGGCAGCGGCGTGGGGATGTTGGCCAGGTTGATGCCGGGATAGGAGCCGGCCAGGCCTGGGGCCTGCGCGGCGAGCTGCCGCGTCCCCGCCCCTCCGGCACCGAGCGCCGCCAGCCACAGCAGCGCCATGCCGGCCAGGGTCCTCTGTGCGATTCCGTTCATCTCCTCCATCGCTCCATCGCTCCCTTTCACTCGCGCTACCTCCGCACGACGGCGCTCGGCACGATCGGAGCCGTCCGTCCGCCCGTCATCCCGCGGAGCGCCGGCGGGCGCCCCCCGCTCAATCGAGATGAACCGCTCCCTTGCTTTCCGCGCCCCTCTTGATCAGCCAGCCCAGCGGCAGCATCACGAAGCAGGCCATCGCCACGAAGCGGAAGGCGTCGAGGTAGGCGAGCGCTCCCGCCTCGCGGGCGATGGTGCCGGCGACCACCGCCGTCGCCTGCCGTCCCGCCTCGTAGGCCGACGAGCCGCTCTGGATCAGCCTCTGGGTCAGGCCGGCGATGAGCTGGTTGTAAGGCGTGCCGCCGGCCCAGGCATGGGACACCAGCTGGTTGGTGTGCACCTGGCTCTGGCGTACCACCAGGTTGGTGACCAGGGCGATGCCGAAGCTCGCGCCCAGGTTGCGCGCCAGGTTGAACAGCGCCGACGCCGCGTTGCTCTTCTCCTGCGGCAGCCGGGAGAAGGCCGCGGTCGAGATCGGCACGAACAGGAACGCGATGCCGATGCCGACGATCATCCGGTAGCTGGTGATCGTCCAGTAGTCGACCTGCAGGCTGATGTGCGACGTCATCCACAGCCCGCCGCCGGAGATGATCAGGCCGATGGTGATCAGCGACCGTGCCCCGATGCGGTTGATCAGCATACCGGTGATCGGCAGCACCAGCATCACCGCCACCCCTCCCGGCGACAGCACCTTGCCGCTCTCCGTCGCCGTGTAGCCCATGAGGGACTGCAAGAACTGGGGCACCAGCACGGTGCTGCCGAAGAGGGCAAAGCCAAGAGCGAAGATCAGGACGTTGGACAGCGCGAAGTTGCGCTCGCGGAACAGCCGCAGGTCGATGATCGGGTCCCTGGTCCGCAGCTCCCACCACAGCACCGCCAGCAGCGCCGCCGCCGAGATGGCCGCCGACCAGGCGATCAGGTTGGAGCCGAACCAGTCGTCCTCCTGCCCCTTGTCGAGCACCACCTGCAGGAAGCCCAGGCCGAGGGTGAGCAGCCCGATGCCGACGTAGTCGATGCGCAGCTTGCCGCGCAGCTGCTTGATGCGCTCGATCAGGTAGGGCGGGTCCTTGATCAGCGCGCCGGTGAGCATGAACGACACGATGCCGACCGGCACGTTGATGTAGAAGATCCAGCGCCAGTTGAAGTTGTCGGTGATCCAGCCGCCCAGGGTCGGCCCGATCGCGGGCGCGAACACCACCGCCATCGCATACACCGAGAAGCCCATGCCGCGCTTCTCGGGCGGGAAGGCGTCGGCCAGGATGGCCTGGGCGCTCGGCTGCAAGCCGCCGCCCCCCAGCCCCTGCAGCACGCGGAAGAAGATCAGCAGCGGCAGGCTCGGCGCCAGGCCGCAGAGGAACGAGCTGGCGGTGAACATCACCACGCAGGTCATGTAGAACCGCTTGCGGCCGAACATGTTGGAGAACCAGCCGGAGAGCGGCAGCACGATGGCGTTGGCGACCAGGTACGAGGTCAGCACCCAGGTGCTCTCGTCGTTGGTCGCCGACAGGCTGCCGGCGATGTGCGGCAGCGAGACGTTGGCGATCGAGGTGTCGAGCACCTCCATGAAGGTGGCGAGCACCACCACCATCGAGATCAGCCAGGGGCTGATGGTCATCTCGCCGGCGCCCGCCGCCGGAAGGCCGGGCGCGGTGAGCTCGTCGGCCGCGGCAGTCGCGGTGGTTGCATCGCTGCTCATGGGCGGGATTCGCTCGCCGCGGCGGCGGCCACCGCCGGTTCGGGCAGCAGCGTCCGCAGCGCGCCCTCGATCACCGCGCCGATCAGCCGCTCGCGCTCGAGCCAGGGGAACTCGGGCCGGGCGATGAGCAGCGACACCAGGCCGTGGGCCGCCGCCCAGATCGTCTGGCTGGCGAGCTCGACCTCCGGGCTGTCGCCGGCCTCCGGGAGAGCCATGCACCGCGCCACCCGGCAGCGCATCCGCTGGTAGCAGTCCTGGCCGATCTCCTTGCGGCGGCCGAGGCTCTGGCCGCAGAAGGGCGGCGTCATGAAGGTGAGCTGGTAGTGGTGGGGGTGCTCGAGCCCGAACTCGACGTAATACCGCAGGCCGGCGGCCAGACGCTCGCGCGGCGGCAGCTCCAGCAGGTCCAGGCGCTCGGCATTGGCCCGAAAGGCGTCGAAGGTCTCCTCGCAGATGCAGTCCAGGATCTCGGACTTGTCGCGGAAGTGGACGTAGATGGCCATCGGCGTATAGCCGATGCGCCGCGCGATCTTGCGCAGCGAGACGTTGCCGTAGCCTTCACAGACGAACAGCTCGCGGGCGGCGTCGAGGATCACCCGCCGCACCGACTCCTTGTGGTCGGCCCGGCCGCGGCGGGCGACGGACAGGGTGTCC
>DATGHG010000105.1:0-9505 GCA_035308185.1 Thermoanaerobaculia bacterium
CTGCGCGCGCGCCGCCGCGATCTTGCTCAGCACCTCGTCCCGCCGCGACCCCACGCAATCGCTGCGGCCGTCGATCACCAGCTCCGGCGTGGCGACGCCGTCGTGGCCCAGGGTATGCGCGTAGCCTTCCTGGCGCTCCGACCAGCGCTTCGAGGAGAAGGGATCGGACCAGCCGAGGTGGTCCCAGTAGTCGACGTGGTAGGCGAGCGGGATCACCGGACCCGCAGACCCGTCATGACCGAGCTCGGAGAGCACGCGGTCCGCCGGCGGGCAGCTCGAGCAGCCCTGCGAGGTGAACAGCTCGATCACCACCGGGGCTCCGGCCTGCCCACCGGCAGGGGCGGCGGCGCTCTGACCGGCGGCGGCGCCGGCCAGCACCCAGCCGGACGCGACGACGATGGCGAGCAACGCGGTGACCGGCACGGCCTGCCGCAGCTTGGACATCGGCGCCTCCGTCCTGGCTCCTCGGGCCAGGTCTATTTCCAGTGATCTCGTCGGCAAGTGTGGCTCCGAAGCTGCCATGTCGCACTCCTTTGCGGGGCTGCCGGCGGCTGCGAACCTGCACCGGCGGCGCCCCTACGCGGCGATTGTGGCGCCTTTCCGGCAGCCTGTGGAGATCCAGTTTCGGGCCGGGCGATAAAGCCAGTTGGCGGTCAGGGGTGCGCTGTCCCTGAGGCAGCGGGCGCCGCGGCCTTGCCCGCCTCCTCCACCTGCCAGCCGCCGCCCAGGGCCCGGTAGAAGTTGACCATGGCCACCAGCCGGTCGTGGCGGTTCTGTGCCAGGAGGTTTTGGGCGTTGAGCAGGCTCTCCTGGGCGGTGATCACCTCGAAGTAGGCCGAAAGCCCCGAGTTGTAGCGCAGCAGCGACAGGCGCACCGCTTCCTGGTAGGCGTTCACCGCCCGCTGCCGATCGACTTCCGCGGCGGCCAGCTTCTGCAGCGCGAACAGCGAGGTCGAGACCTCGCCGAGGGCGTTGGTGACCGCCTGCTCGTATTGCAGCTTCGCCTGCTCGAACTGCGCCACCGCCACGCGCTGCTGGGCGCGCAGGCTACCGCCCTCGAAGATCGGCCCGGTGAGGCCCGCGGCGATGGTCCAGGCCTGGCCCTTGCCGAGCAGGTGCCGCAGGTCCGGGCTCAGGCCGCCGAACATGCCGGTCAGGCTGATGGTCGGATAGAAGGCAGCCTCGGCGACGCCGATGCCGGCGTTGGCGGCGACCAGCTGCTGCTCGGATTGCCGCAGGTCGGGCCGCCGCAACAGCAGCGCCGCCGGCAGGCCGGCCGGGATCTCCGCCGGCAGCGGCTGGCCGAACAACGGCGCACCTCTGGTGACGGGCCCGGGGCTACGGCCGAGCAGCAGCGACAGCTGGTTCTCCTTGGCAGCGATCTGGGACTCCAGCGCCGGCACCTGCGCCGCCTCGTCGGCCCAGGCGGCGTCGGCGTTGGAAGTCTCGAGAGCCGAGGCGACACCCCCTTGCAGCTGGCGGTTGAACAGGTCGAAGGTGTCGTGGAACGCCGTCGTGGTGCGGCGCGCGATCTCGAGGTCCTCGTCCAGCTGCCGCAGGTCGAAGTAGGCGGCGGCGACCTCGGAGACCAGGGCCAGCACGACGCCTCGCCGCGCCTCCTCGCTGGCCAGGTACTGGGCCTTCGCCGCCTCGTTGAGGCGCCGGACGCGGCCCCAGAGGTCGATCTCCCAGGAGACGTTGACGTTGGCGGTGACGAAGTCCGAGGCGACGCCGCCGGACGGCGCGCCCGGTTCGAAGCCGGAGATGCGCTCGCGCCCGAACTGGCCCTGGTAGCCGACCTGGGGATAGAAGGCGGCTCCGGCGATGCCGTAGCGGGCGCGCGCCTCCTCGACCCGGGCGGTGGCGATCCGCACGTCGTAGCCGTTCTTCAGCGCCTCCTCGATCAGCGACTTGAGGGTCGGGTCTTGAAACACATCCCACCAGGGCAGGTCGGCGAGCGACGCGGCCTGGGCCTGCCCGGCGAGCCCATAGAACTGCTCGGGCGTGGCCACCGGCGGGCGCTGGTAGACCGGTCCCACCGTGCAGCCGGCGGCGGCGCCGGCGAGCGCGGCCGCGGCGAGGAAACCAAGCCAGGATGTCCATTGGCCGCGCGTCATCCCGGCGCCCCCACCGGCGCTTCCTCGCGGACCTCCTGCCGCTCGTGCTGCCCGGCCTGCCGCTCCTCGCGCGGAC
Source organism: Thermoanaerobaculia bacterium (assembly GCA_035308185.1). Taxonomy (GTDB): domain Bacteria; phylum Acidobacteriota; class Thermoanaerobaculia; order Multivoradales; family UBA5704; genus JASLEW01. Next base: position 2,194 of record DATGHG010000105.1, read on the forward strand.
CATCACCCGGCGGCGGCCCTTCTCCCTTCGGGCGCTGGCGGCGCTCCGCCCCGGAGATCCGCTCGACCACCACGAACAGCACCGGGATGAGGAAGATCGCGAAGCCGGTGGCCGCCAGCATGCCGGTGATCACCGAGGTCCCGAGGATCTGGCGCGAGGCGGCGCCGGCGCCGCTCGCCACCCACAGCGGCACGCAGCCGAAGATGAAGGCGAAGGAGGTCATCAGGATGGGCCGCAGGCGGAGCTTGGCGCCGCCCAGCGCCGCGTCCTCCAAGGATTCGCCGCGCTCGAACTCGTCCTTTGCGAACTCGACGATCAGGATGGCGTTCTTGGCGGCGAGGCCGATGAGCATCACCAGGCCGATCTGGCCGTAGACGTCGAAGTCGAAGTGGCGCAGCAGCAGGCCCGCGAAGGCGCCGAAGACGGCGACCGGCACCGAGAGCAGGACGCTGAACGGCAGCGACCAGCTCTCGTAAAGGGCCGCCAGGATCAGGAACACGAAGATCAGCGACAGCGCGAAGGTCTTGCCCGAGGTGCCGGCAGCTTTCTGCTCCTGATAGGAAAGGTCGGCCCAGGAATAGCTCATCTGGGAGGGCAGCGCCTGCTTGGCGACCGCGTCGAGGGCGGCCATCGCCTGCTGCGAGCTGTAGCCTTCCGCGGCGGAGCCGGTGACCTGCGCCGAGCGGAAGAGATTGAAGCGCGTCGTGTACTCCGGCCCGGCGATGTTGCGGATGGTGACCAGCGCCGACAGCGGCACCATGGTGCCGTCGTTGTTGCGGACGTAATACTGATCGATCTGCCGGGCGTTGGCGCGCGACTCCGCCTCGCCGCTCAGGAACACCCGCCACTGGCGGCCGAAGCGGTTGAACTGGTTCACGTAGACGGCGCCCAGGAACGCCTGCAGGGTCTGGTAGACGTCGCCGATCGGCACCCCCTGCTTGATGACCTTGTCGCGATCGACGTCGACGAACACCTGCGGCACGCTGGCGCGGAACACGGCGTTGACGTTCTGCAGCTCCTTGCGCTTGCGCGCCGCCGTCAGGAAGGTCTGCAGGTTCTGGTACAGGTACTCGGGGGAGCCGCCGCTGTGGTCCTGCAGCCACAACGAGAAGCCCCCCGCCGCGCCGAGCCCCGGGATGGCGGGCGGCAGGAAACCGAAGACGGCCGTGGCCTCGGGGATCTGCGCCTTGACCTCCTGGTTGATCTTGGTGATCAGCGCCTGCGCCGTCTGCCCGGAGCCGGAGCGCTGCTCCCAGGGCTTCAGGCCGACGAAGTAGAAGCCGTAATAGGACGCCGAGACGTAGGAGAGCAGGCTGAAGCCGGCGATGGTGGTGTAGTAGCCGACGCCCGGCGTCTTGGCGAGGATCGCGTCGGCTTTGCGGCAGGCCGCGTCGGTGCGTTGCAGCGAGGAGGCGTCCGGCAGCTGCAGGTTGAGGAAGAAGTATCCCTGGTCCTCGTCGGGCAGGAAGCTCCCGGGCACCGACCTGCCGAGGAAGAACGCCAGCACCGCGAAGGCCGCCAGGATCGCCAGGCCGAGCGCGAACTTGCGGATCAGGAAGCGCGAGGCGGTGATGTAGCGGTCCGTCGCCTTGCCGAAGACCCGGTTGAAGCCGTCGAAGAAGCGCGCCAGGAGTCCCCGCCGCTTCTCGCCCTTGGGCCGCGGCTTGAGCAGCATCGCCGACAGCGCCGGCGAGAGGCTCAGCGCGTTGAACGCCGAGATCAGCACCGAGATCGCGATGGTCACCGCGAACTGCTTGTTCAGGCGGCCCTGGATGCCGCTCATCAGGGCGACCGGCAGGAACACCGAGGCGAGGATCAGCGCGATCGCGACCACCGGCCCCTGCACCATCTCCATGGCGCGGATCGTCGCGTCGCGCGGCGCCATGCCCTCCTCGATGTTGTGCTCGACCGCCTCCACCACCACGATGGCGTCGTCCACCACCAGGCCGATGGCCAGCACCAAGCCGAACAGCGACAGGGTGTTGATCGAGAACCCGAGCAGCGGGAAGACGGCGAAGGTGCCGATCAGCGAGACCGGCACGGCGATCAACGGGATCAGCGTGGCGCGCCAGTTCTGCAGGAAGATGAACACCACCAGCAGCACCAGGCCGATGGCTTCGAGCAGCGTGGTCAGGATCTCGCGGATGCCTTCGGTGATCACCACCGTGGTGTCGAGCGACACCAGGTAGTCGAGGTCGTTGGGGAAGCGCTGCTTCAGCCGCTCCATCTCCTCCTTGACCCCCTTGACCACCGACAGGGCGTTGGAGCCGGGCAGCTGGTAGATGGCGATGATGCTCGACGGCTGGCCGTTGAGGCGCGCGATCTGCTTGTAGTTGAGCGCCCCCAGCTCGATGCGCGCGACGTCGCGCAGCCGCACCACCGAACCGTCGGGGTTGAGCCTCACCACCACCTGCCCGAACTGCTCGGGGGTGACCAGCGTCCCCAGGGCCCGCACCGTGTAGGTGAACTCCTGACCCGCCGGCGCCGGCTCGGCGCCGAGCTGGCCCGAGGGGTTGACCGTATTCTGGCGTTGCAGGGCCTGGGTGAGATCGGCGACGGTGAGCCCGAGCTTCGCCAGCTGGTCGGGCTTCACCCAGATCCGCATCGAGTAGTCGGCGGCGCCGAAGTTCAGCACCTGGCCGACCCCCGGCACGCGATACAGCGGGTCGTCGACGTTGATCAGCGCATAGTTGCCGAGGAAGAGGTTGTCGAAGGTCCCGCGCGGCGAGTACAGGGCGATCAGCAGCATCGGCACGCCTGCCGTCTTGCGGTAGGTGAGACCGAACTGGTTGACGTCGGACGGCAGGTTGGGCTGCGCCTGGGCGACGCGGTTGATGGCGTTGACCTGGTCGATGTTGACGTCGGTATCGACGTCGAAGACGACCCGCAGCGTCATCTGGCCGTCGCTCGAGTTGACCGAGTACATGTAGAGCATGTTGTCGACGCCGTTCATCTGCTGCTCGATCGGCGTCGCCACCGTCTGCTCGACGGTGATCGCGTCGGCCCCGTTGTAGGTGGTCTGGATCTGGATCTGGGGCGGGATGATCTGCGGGAACTGCGCGATCGGCAGGCCGGTCATCGCGACCACGCCCAGCAGCACGGTGAGGATCGCGATGACGATCGCGACGATCGGCCGGTCGATGAAGAACCGTGACATGGGTCAGTTACCCGAAGGCGAGGACGGTTGCCGCGGTGTTGCGGCGCCCGCCGGGTTGGGCGGCGCGGGCGAAGCCGCGGCTGCCTGGGCCGGACCTTCGACCGGCTTGACCAGGGTTCCCGCCTTGGCGCGCGAGAAGCCGTCCACCACCACGCGATCCCCGGGGCTGAGGCCAACCTCGATGACCCACAGGCTGCCGGTCCGCTGCCCGACCTGGACGTTGCGGACCGCCGCCCGGTTGTCGGGGCCGACGACGGCGACCTGGTAGCCACCTTGCAGCTCGTTGACCGCCCGCTGCGGCACCAGGATCGCTCCCCGTTCGACGCCGGTCTCGGCGCGGACCTTGGCGTACTGGCCCGGCCGCAGCAGGTTGCCGGGGTTGGGGAACAGCCCGACGGCACCGATCGTCCCGGTCTTCACGTCCACCTGGCGGTCGGTGAAGATCAGCTTGCCCGGGTGCGGAAAGGTGGTGCCGTCGGAGAGCACCAGCTCGAGCCCGCCGATCCGCTGGGCGGCGGCAGGGTCTGCCTGACCGCGCTCGCGGTAGCGCAGGTACTCCTGCTCGCTGAGGTTCCACTGCACCCGCAACGGATCGACGCGCGAGACCGTGGCCAGCACGCTCTGCGGGCTCACCAGGTCACCGACCTGGGCGGTGGAGGCGCCGGCGATGCCGGCGATCGGCGAGGTCACCCGGGTCCAGCCGAGATAGAGGCGGGCCTGGTCCACGGCCGCCCGCAGCGCCGCGACCGCCGCCCGCGCGACCTGTTCGGCCGAGACCGCGTTGTCGAGCTCCTGCTGGCTGAGCGCATGCTGCTCGGCGAGCGGCCGGAAGCGGGCGACGTCGCGCTCGGCCTTGGCGAGGTTGGCCTGTCCCTGTCCCAGGTTCGCCTCGGCCTGCTGCAGCTGGGCCTGGAGCTGGCGCGGATCGACCTCGAACAGCAGCTGGCCCTGGCGGACGAAGCTGCCCTCGTCGTAGTTCCGCCGCAACAGGTAGCCGGTGATCTGCGGCCGGATCTGCGCATTGATGTCGCCGGCGGTGGTGCCGATCCACTCGCCGTAGACCGGCACGTCGCGCTGAATGACCGGAGCGACGACCACCACCGGTGGCGGCGGTGGCGGCGGCGGCGCCTTCTTGCCGCAACCGGCGGCGCCGGCCGCGGTTCCGGCGACGCCAAGCAAAGCCAACCCGAGGAGCAGCTCCCGCCTCATCCCTCGTCTCCTTGCCCACGATGCAACACCATGGAACCCGCCGCCAGGGGAGCGCGAGAGCGCCTGCCTGGCCCGGTGCACGCTAGGCCAGAACCGCGGATCCGGGGAAAGCATTCCAGGGCATGCAGGCACCGGTTGCGGCAGCGCTTGGGCGCAAGGTTTGCGCCCGATCTCGACGCGGCCGCGACGCCAGCGCGTGATATCGCGTCGCGATATGGAGGGTGGCGCGCCGTGCGGCGGCGACGCCGTCCAGCGGCGCCGTCCAGCGGCGCCTCCAGCGACGCGACGGCGCGGCGGTGACTTTACTTGTAGTAGCCCGAGACGTCGATCAGCAGATTGGCGCTGCCGGCGCCGTCCGACTGCACCCAGGCGGTGCCCAGCGGGTCGCCGGTGAGGCCGATGACGGTGTTGCTCGCCAGCAGGCGGCCGGCCGAGAAGTTCAGGCTGGAGGTGACGTTGGCGACGCCGCTGGGGCCGATCCGGAGATCGCCGGCCGCGGACGGGTTGACCACGGTGACGTTGGCGGCCACGGCCTTGGCGTCGGCGGGGATGCCGCACTGCCCGGCGAGTTGGAAGGCCCGGCGCGAGCCGAAGCCCGCCAGCGCCGGCCCGCCATAGGGTCCGGTCGGCCCGCGGGTGTCGACCACCCGGCAGGGAGCGACGGTGAAGAAGCCCAGGGGCGCGGCGGCCGGCGCGTAGGCCCAGAGGTGGGCGCTCTCGTCGGCGACATAGAGGCGTCCGTCGATCACGATCAGGCTCTCCCAGTGAATGCCGCCGGGGCTGGTGTCGCCGAACAGCTGATTGCCGGTGGTCGGATCGAGCGCCTTGACGCCGCCGCTGACGTAGAAGACCAGGCCGTTGGCCACCACGACCGAGGTGCCGCCGCTGCCGTTGGTCCACATCGCGCTCATGCTGGGATTGCCCATGCCGTCGACCACCATCTTCAGGCCGGTGATGCCACCGCCGTTGGCCACGAAGACCCAGACGGTGCCGTCCACCGGGCTGACCCAGACCGCCGGCTGCGTCAGGATCTCGCCGCCCTGGGGAAGGCCGAGGACCTGCAACTCGCCGCCGACGTGCGCCGGGCCGCCAGCGCGGCTGAGGTCCGCGAGCTTGAGCAGCCGCAGCTGGGAGTCCTTGCCACCCTGCACCGCGAGCGGCGCGACGTTGCTGCCCGGCACCGGCGGCAGCAGCGCCGGCGAGGTGCTGCCCAGGTCGAGGTCCTCGTTCTGCAGGGTCTGGAACTCCGTCGGCGTGTAGCTGTCGAGCGGCTGGCCGTTGGCGCCGGTGCCGTCGGGATGGGCGGCCAGGACGCTGTCACCCCAGTTGCGGCCACCGGTGCTGGCGTCGTAGGTGCCGTTGCTGGAGGTGAAGAAGATGCGGTCGAGCTCCGAGCTGTAGACCACCGAGGGGCGTCCCCAGACGGCCGATTGCACGCCGCCGGAGCAGTCCGGAGTGCCGGGGGACATGACGAAGTGGACCGCCTGGTCGCTGCACATGGCATTGAAGACGTTCTGCGTGCCGGTCGCCAGGTTGATCGCGGTGATGTGTCCCTGGTAATCGCCGGCGTCGCCCGGGTAGCCGCCGTTGGCGACGTAGAGGTATTCGGCGCCGCTGTTGGTCACCACCACCGAGAGCGGCGGCGAGCACTTCTCCACGCTCGGCTTGAGGGTCGCCAGCTCGGGCCAGCCGCCGGTGGTGATCTCGGTGCCGTCGCCGACCTGGTACTTGTGGACCTTGCCCTCGAGGCCGTAGGAGTAGACGTAGAGGCGATTGGGATCGATGGCCGGCGAGGAGGTGGTGTAGTTGGGGCCGGTGGCCGGCTGGTGCGACCAGACGTTGGCGCCGGTCGCCGCGTTGAGCGCCAGGATGTGGCCGTCCTTGGTGGTCAGGAACAGCAGATCTTTGATCCCGCTCGCGGTCTGTACTCCCGAGAGGAAGACCGGCGGGCCGTCGGCGACGCTGGGCAGCGTCACTGGGAAGCCGGGGAGCACGTGCAGGGTGGAGACGTTGCCCGAGTTGATCGTCGTTTCCTGCTGGTTGTTGCCGAGATGGCGGCCGTCGCCGTTGAACTCGGGCCAGTCGGCGGCCTGCGCCGGCGGTGTCAGCAGGGCGGCCAAGGCCGGCAGGCAAGCGATGGTGAGGAGCAGGACCAGCGCCGGCTCGAGCCGGCGCCGGGACGGCGGCAAAGCGGACGGTGGCGAGGACGTTCGCATGGTGAGACTATGATATGCGCAAGTCCAAATGAATGCCAGCGGCCGGAGGGTAGTGGGTCGGACCCACTACCGGCCGGAGCGACCGATGCGATCGACAGCGGCCGGCGCTGCCGCGGTGCCGTCGCGCCGGCCGGCGGGCGCTTCGCCGGCTAGCCGTGACGGCCGAGCAGACGCAGGGCGCGGTCGGCCACCTGCTCGGGGGTGAAGCCGTACGGCTCGTACAGCTGCTTGGCGGGTGCCGAGGCGCCGAAGCCCTCGATGCCATGGACCTCGCCTTCGAGGCCCACGTACCTGTGCCAACCGAACGGCGCGGCGGCTTCGATCGCCAGCCGCTTGCGCACCGCCGGCGGCAGCACCTCGTCGCGATAGGCGGCGGGCTGCCGGTCGAACAGCTCCCAGCTGGGCATGCTCACCAGCCGCACCCGCACGCCCTGGGCGGCCAGGCGCTTGGCGGCCTCGTAGGCGATCGACACTTCCGAGCCGGTGGCCAGCAGCAGCAGCTCCGGCAGCCCGGCGGCGGCGGCCGAGCTGCCGCCCGAGCTGGTGCCCGAGCTGCCACCCGAGCTGGTGCCGACGCTCGAGCCGCCGGCGCAGGCAGGCTCCGGCTCGGCGAGGACATAGGCGCCGCGGGGCACTCCCGCGGCCGCCCGCTCGCGGGTCTCCTCGAGGATCGGCAGGGCCTGGCGGGTGAGCACCAGTGCCGTCGGTCCCTCGCGGTTTTCGATCGCCG
>DATGHG010000106.1:0-5367 GCA_035308185.1 Thermoanaerobaculia bacterium
AGTCAGGGCGGCGATGCGAGCGGCGAAGTCGGCGCTGGAGATGGCTGGCAGCCGGAAGACCATGGCCCATCGTAGGGCGGCGGGCGTCGCTGGACAAAGCAGCATGTTTCACGGGAAACTCGACGGTGAAACAAGCATGGCGAGGATCCATGGTTTCACGAGAAACATGACGGTGAAACAAGCGACCGCGCCTGCCGCAGGACGCCCCGCGCGACATGGCGCACCACGCCGTCATCTACCGCTACGGCCTTGCCGCTGGCGGAGCGGGATCGAACGAACCCCCTGTGCTGGGCTGGGCAGTGCGCCCTCCGGCCGGGCCAAATCCTTCAGACCCTAAGGACCGAAGGCCCGATGACTGAGATCGAAACCGGCATCCTCGTGGGGCTCCTCATTGGCGAGGGGCACTTTGGCGGCGACGGCCGGCAGCCTCAGATCACTCTGCGGATGCACACCGACCATCAAGCGCTCTTTCACTGGCTGGTGAGAACGGTGCCGGGCTCCAAGCTCTTTGGCCCCTATCATCATGGCGGACGCCACTACTACCAGTGGATGGCCCGCGGCGCCTGCCTCCGAAAATCCCTCATCCCGCTCCTGGATCGCCATCTCGATCCCGGCCTGGACGAGAAGACCTTCCGCCGCTACGAGGAGATGAAGCGCCGCTACAGCCTCACGTGACGAGACCGCGAAGGCCGGGCCAGCCTGGTGTCCCGCACGTTTAATTCGCTATACCACTCGCCGGACCTCCGCGCCCCTGGCTGGTTGCGACCTGCCGGGAGTGCCGCGACAGGCGACAATCGGAGCCGCGGCCGACCTGCCGGGAGTGCCGGCATGGCGGCAGCGCCGGCCGCCTCCTCGACATCGTCTCGGCTATGCCTCGTCGGCAACGCCTGGCCAGGAACGCGGATCTCTCGGCGATTGGTATACCCGATTAACCGTACGGGACACCAGCGGCCCGGCAGGAGCCTGGCACCGGTCGCCCGACCTCGCCGCCACCGGCCGGCGAGCCCCGGCGAGTCCCCAGGCTCGGCTCAGGCGGGGCGCACGGTGATGCGCTTGAAGTAGCCCTCTCCCTCGCTCTCCGTCACCACCGCGGGGTCGTCGGCGAGGGTGACGTGGACGATCCTGCGGTCGGCCGGATTCATCGGCACCAGGGTCCGCGGTCGGCCCCGCTGCCGCACCTCATCCGCCACCTTCTGGGCCAGGCTCCGCAGACGCTCTTCCCGGATCTCGTGGAAGTTGTCGCAATCCACGCGACAAAGCACCGCCTCGCCGGAGATGCTGCGGATGATTCGCGGCAGCAGGTGCTCGATCGCCATCAGCAGCTCGCCGTCGTCGGCGAAGCACCAATCCGTGTCCGTGCCCTGCAGGTCGATCTCCAGCCGCTCCTCGCCCTGGTAGATGCGCGGCGTCAGGTTGAGCCCGGCAATCTGCAACAACAGCTGGATTCCCTTCCCGGCCGCCTCGGCCTGGGAGCCCTCCGCCACCGGATAGCGCTCCCCCGCGTTGCGCGGCCTCTCCGGCAGAGCCACCAGATCCTCAGCCGTCGCCCCCGAGCCATGCGCCCCAAGCGCTCCCGGAGCCACCTGCCGTCGCTCTCGTGGATACGCTCCCGACGGCCGCCGCGGCCCGCCGCGATGCTCGCCGCCCCCGCCGCGATGCTCGCCACCCCCGCCGCGATGCTCGCCGCCTCCACCGCGGCGCGGCCCAGCCGACGAGGCGCCGCCGAAACCTGACGGCGAGCGCTCCGATGACGGCCGATGCGAAGTGGCGGTCCGGCTCGGCTGACGTTCCGGCTGACGTTCCAGCGGCGGCGCTGCCGTCCGCTCTCCACCACCGGCTGCTGCCGGTACCATCGGCGCTGCCGGTTGGGTTCCGATCCGCGGCGCCGCGGCGGGAGGCGGCGCGGCAGCCTCTCGCCGCGGCGCCGCTGGATCGACCTCGATGACGAACTTGCGCCGCACCTTGGTGAATCCGTGCCGCTTCTCGACCGGCTGGTACGCGATCTCCTCCGGCTGCAGGTGATAGTGGTTCGCGGCCTGCACCAGAGCCTGCTGCAAGGAGTCGCCCGAGAAGAACCGCCTCTTCGATTCGCTCATGTCCGCTTCCGCTTCGCCTCCCACGCCGTTGGCGCTCATTGGGCACCCTCGAGCTTCCAGAAGCGGTTGTAGACCGCTTGCTGGACGATGGTCAAGACGTTGTTGGTGAGCCAGTAGAGGACCAGCCCGCTGGGCGCCGACAGGAAGAAGATCAGCATGAACAGCGGCATCAGCAGAAACAGCCGCCGTTGAGCCGGATCCCCGGACTGCGGCGCGAACTTGACCTGCAGGAACTGCGTCGCTCCCATGATCAGCGGCAGGATCAGGTGAGGATCCGCTGCAGATAGGTCATGGATCCAGAAGATCCAGGGCGCATGGCGCAGCTCGACCGAAGTGCTGAGCAGTCGGTAGAAGGCGTAGAGGATCGGCATCTGCACCAGCAACGGCAGGCAGCCGCCAGCCGGGTTGACGCCCTCCGATTTGTACAGCGCCATCACCTCTTCGTTCATCTTGCGCTGCATCTCGAGGTTCGGCCGGCCCTGCTTGTCCTTGAGCTTCGGCCGGAAGCGCTCGCGGATCGCCTGCATCCGCGGATTCAGCACCTGCATCTTCCGCATCGACATGGTGCTGTGGTGCGTCAGCGGCACCAGCAGCACCTTGATCGCCACCGTCATCAGGATGATCGCCCAGCCGTAGTTCGGCACCACGTGGTCGTACAGCCAATGGAGCCCGGCCAGCAGCGGTCGCACCACCGGGCTGAGCCACCCCAGGCTGACCGTCTCTTCGAGGCCATAGGGCAGCGCCTTGAGCCGCTCGTACCCTTTCGCCCCCAGATAGCATTCGAGCGACAGCCGGCCGGCCGCGGGCTCGAGAGCCAGCGCGAACTCACGGCTGAGATCCTTCTGCTCGCTGGTCATGGCGTCCTTGGACGGCGCCGGCGCGAACCGCGCTCCCGCCGCCTGCGGCTCGACCAGCATCGGCTGCAGCACCGCCCGCGCCAGGGTGCCGTTTCGCGGCACCGCGATCGCGGCGAAATAGGTGTCCTCGAGGCCCGCCCAGGCCAGAGCGGCGCCCGGGTAGGTCACCACCTCGTTGTCGCTCTTCGGGCTCAGCACCTTGACGTCGCCGCCGGCCTTGACCACGGCGCCGCGCAACCCATAGCGGCTGTCGAGCTCCGTGGCGGTGGGATTGCCGATGCCGGGACCCAGCAACAGCGCCCAGCTGCCGGCCGCCTCGACCTCGACCGCCAGCAGCCCGCGCTCGTCGAAGCGGAAGGTCTTCTCGGCGCTGCCGGCGGGTCCGCGGTAGCGGAAGGTCACCGAGCGCCCATCCTCGCCGCGTTCGACCGCGAACAGGGCCTCGTCCACCGGCAGCGGCCGTAGGCTGCGATCGATCAGCGCGAAGGGATACGGGTCCTGCACCCGCTTGCGCACCAGCTCGACGCTGCCGGTGCCAGGCTGCTCGACCTCGAGCGACAACAGCTGCGCCCCGCGGTTGGTGAACACCGCGTGCGTCTGGCCGCCGCTCGCGAGCACCACCTGCTGCTCCCGCTCGGCGGCGATGGGCGGCCCGCTCGCGGCAGCTCCGGCTGCCGGCGCGGCGGCGGTGCGCCCGGCGGCCGTGCCGCCCGCGCCAGGTCCGCCGGGGGCGGACGGTGGCTCGGCGCCAGGTTGAACCGCCGCCGACCCGCTCACCGCCGGCGCGGCAGTCGTGGCGACTGCCGGCTGGCGTGTGACGCGCGGCGGCGGGAAGAGGTATTGCCAGATCGCCATCACCGCGATCGACAGCACGATGAACAGGATGACGCGGCGGCTATCCACGGCTCATGGTTTCCTTGTCAGAAGCGGGCTCACGCACCTAAACCATTGAAGCAATAAACGACTCGCTGGGCCGGCCCAGCGCCGTGGCGCCAGCGCGACTCACCGGACCCAGGCGACGAAGCTCGTTCTCGCCCGGCGCCTTCGGCGAGCGTGCGATGGCATTCTTCGGCGCCGGCCCGGGGGGCACGAGACCCAGCCGGGAAGCAACCAGCCCGCCCCGAAGAGATCGGAGTGTGGGCAAGGGGGTCGAGGGAAGGATTGCTCGGAGTCACGGGAGATCGATCCCTCCGGAATGCAAGGGGTGGCAGCGGAGCACGCGGCCGGCGCCGCGCCCGCAGCCCCGCCAGAATCCGTATTTCAGCAACGCCAACCGCGCATACTCGGAGCAGGTCGGCGAGTACCGGCACGACCGCGGCAGCAGCGGCGAGAGCCAGCGCTTATAGGCCGCCAGCAGGGCCGCCGTCGCGCGGGCCGGGAGGCTCGGGCCGCGGTTCATCCTGGCGTTGCCCTCCTCGGCGGCCGCCGGTGTCCGCCAGCGCCGCCGGTGCTCCTGGCACCGACGCCGGCGCCGCCGAGGCCGTTGAGCAGACCCAGAAGATCCCGCCTGACCGCCCCGAAGTCGGCGCTCTTCGCCTCGAGCTTGAGGTGCGCAACCAGGTCGAGGGCCGCAAGATTGGCGCGCCCGGACCAGCGCCGATAGATCTCCTTGATCCACCGCTTGAGCCGGTGGCGGACCACGGAATTGCCGACCTTCCGGCTGGTGGTGACACCGATCCTCGGATGATCGAGCAGGTTCGGCACCAGGTAGAGCATCAGCAACGCCCCCTGGCGTCGGCGCCCCGTCCGGTAGCACCGGAGGTAGTCCGCCCGCCGCAGCAGCCGCTCGCGGGACGGCAATCCCTCGCCGGCGGGGGGCGGGCTCCGGCGGGGGGCGGGCAGCCCCTCCGTGCCGGTCGCCGCGGCCAGGCCGGGTGCCACTGCCGTCAACTGCTCCGGAGTCCCCGATGCGGGCGGGCCAGGATGGCCGCGCATCAGACGCTCAGGCGCGCGCGTCCCTTCCTGCGCCGCCGCGACAGGACGGCTCGACCATGGCGGGTACGCATCCGCACCAGAAAGCCGTGGGTCCGCTTGCGGCGACGGTTGTTGGGTTGATAGGTGCGTTTCACTTGGTTACCGCCTTATGCCTGGTATGTCGTCGATCGAGGAACAAAGCCGGAGTACCGGCACGGACCGCTCCCTACGCTGCGAGCGAAACCGATAACTTAGCCTAGCGGCGGCATCACCGTCAATGCCGCCAGCCCTGAAATGGCGGAGAGGGTGGGATTCGAACCCACGGACCGGTTGCCCGGTCAACGGTTTTCGAGACCGCCCCATTCGACCGCTCTGGCACCTCTCCTCCGGGACTGGGTCGCAGATGGCGGAGAGGGTGGGATTCGAACCCACGGTAGAGTTTCCCCTACACACGCTTTCCAAGCGTGCTCCTTAAACCGCTCGGACACCTCTCCGTTTCG
>DATGHG010000107.1:0-3494 GCA_035308185.1 Thermoanaerobaculia bacterium
ACCGCTGGTTCAAGGGAACTGCCGCGGCGAGCGCGCGCCTTCACCTAAAGCAACTTTCCTGCCAGGCTGGTGAGCGGCTGGCCCAGGCCCTGGAAGGCGCCTGCGGCCCCGGGCTCGAGGTCCTGCGGCCGGGCCGCCGCCGGCTGCCGAGTGGGCCGTGGCCGCGGGCTCGGGTAAGCTGGGTGGATGGAGGATCTCCATGTGGTGCTGGTCGAGCCGGAGATTCACTGGAACACCGGCAATGCCGGGCGCACGTGCCAGGCGGCAGGGGCGCGGCTGCACCTGGTGGAGCCGCTAGGCTTCTCGCTCGACGACCGCGAGGTGCGGCGCGCCGGCCTCGACTACTGGCCGCGGGTGGCGCCCCGGGTATGGCCGTCCTGGGAGAGCCTGGAACGGCACCTGCCGGAGCTGGGCGAGCCCTTCTTCTTCAGCGCCGAGGCGCCGCGGGACCTGTGGAGCGTGCGTTACCCCGAGCGGGTGGTGCTGGTGTTCGGCAGGGAGAGCGCCGGACTGCCGCTGGGGCTGCGCAAGCGCTACCAGGACCGGCTGGTGGCGATCCCGATGCACGATCCCGAGCTGCGGGCGCTGAACCTGTCGAGCTCGGTGGCGGTGGCGCTCTACGAGGTGCTGCGCCAGCGCTACTGATCCTGGTGGTGGGCGAGGATCTTGGCCGCTGCCGCCTTGGCCGGGGCCTGCTGGTCGAGGCCCGGGCCGAGGGTGCCGCCGATCACCAACCAGTCGGCGCCGGCCAGCACGTTGAGCTGGTTGACCTTGCCGCCTGCCCAGTAGGCGCGCTTGCCGAGACCTTCGACGTTCTCGGGCGCCTGGCCGGAGATCGTCTGCGAGATGACGTGGGCGCGCTCGAAGGCGCTGCGGGCGTCGCTGGCCTGCTGCCAATGGTTGTCGAGCAGGGTCACCACCTTGCTGGTCGGGTTCTTCGCCTCGGAGATGTAGCCGCAGCGCCACGACACGACGCCGATGTCGGCCATGGTGCTGGTCACCGGCGGGTCGAGGACCGGGCCGCCGAGCAGCGCCTCGGCGTCTTCCTTGGTCAGCAGCTGGCACGCCAGGTTCACCGCCGCGGCTCGCTGGCGCTGCGCGGGCGCGCTGCGGTTGACCGTGGGCGCGCCGCCGCCCTGCTGCGCCGGCGGCTGCGGCCGGTGGCAGCCGGTGGCGAGCAGGACCACGGCGCACAGGCAGAGCGTAACGCTGGAAGATCGCATGGTCGGTCGAGACCTCCTCCGGGCTCGCGGCATCAGTGGTGGGCGGCTCTCGCCGGGACCAGGGCGCGGACCAGGTCGGGGAACTCTTCGAAGTCGTCGCCGCTGGCGCGGTGCTGGCGCTGGCGGATCTGGCGGATGGCGACCAGGCGGGCGCCAGGGATGACCACCAGGTACTGGCCGAGGGCGCCGCTGGCCTGGAATCCGACGGGCGGGCCGGTGGTCACCTTCGGGGTCGGCAGGTTGCGGGCCGGCACGTTGTCGACCCACATGCTCAGAGCGCGGTCGTGGCCGAAGGCGCGGTCGAGAGTGACGAAGAGCTCCTGGCGAGGAATCTCGCGGCCGACGAGCGGCGCCAGCGCGGCGAGGAAGGCGGGGTCGGCGCCCCCCTGGCGCCAGGTGTCGAGCAGCGGCTGGTCGATGACCAGCTTGGACCACTCGGGAATCACCCACCACAGCAGGCCGCCGGTCGGCGAGAAGGGCTGCGCGGCGCGCACCGACTCGGCGACGAAGCCGGCGTCGAGCAGGCGCTTGCCGGCGTAGACGCCGCCGTCGAGCATCAGCTGGCCGATGCGCGCCAGGTCGCGGGCGTCGAGCTGCAAGCCGGCGAGGACGTGTGGGTTGCCGGCGGGGTCGCGCATCCAGGAGAAACCGGCGATGCCGAGCGGCGCGAACAGCTCGTCGCGCAGGTACTCGTCGAGCTTCTTGCCGCTCGCTTTCTCGACGATGCTGGCGAGCAGGTTCACCGCCTTGTCGTTGTAGAAGAAGCGGCTGCCGGGCGGATTCGCGAGGTCGGCCGCCAGCGCCAGCCCGACCAGGTCGCGGCTGGCGTAGACCTCCTCGGGCGTGGGCTGCGCGGCCAGCCCGGAGGTGTGGTTCATCAGCTGGCGGAGGGTGATCGCGCGCTTCGGCCCGTTCTGCCACTGCGGGTACCAGGCGGCGACCGGCTCGTCCAGGGAGCGGATCTTGCCGGTCGAGAGCAGCCGGCCGATCGCCAACCCGGCCACCGCCTTGGTGATCGAGCCCACCTCGATCGGCCCTGGTGGTTTGCCGAAGCGGGCGTCGGCGACCAGCCGCCCGCCGGCGAGGATCACCACCGCGTCGGATTGGAAGAGGGCCGCGCGCAGCATCAGATGGGTCAAGGCGTCCGGGTCGAGGCCGGCGCTCCTGGCGTCCGGGTACGCGGGTAGCTGCGGATCCGCAGCAGGGCCCGCGCCGGGCGCCGCCGCCGGCACGACGTAAGGGACATAGGCGTGCGGCGGCGCCTGTGGAGTGGCTACCGGAGGTGCCGCGAGTGGTGCCGACGCTGCGGACGCTGCGGATGCTCCCGCCGGCGGGTTCGCCTGCGTGGCGAGCAGCGCCAGGCTCGCCGCGGCCCCGATCAGGGCCGGGAGCGCCGGCAGCCGCGGCCGCGTGCGGGTCGCCTGCCGGCGAAGAGGATGGTGCCGCCGGGTGCCCGCCGCGATCCGGCCGGTGGACGACGACTTCGCGATGGCCGGCCCGGCGGCGTTCAAGACGAACCTCCTGGCCGCCGCGGCGGGGCGGTGGTGTCCGGCGCGCCGGTGGCGGGCGGGGCGGCGTTCTCCGGCTGCGTCGGCCGGGCCGGCCCGGCCGGCCGCGCCAGCCTGACCAGCGCCTGGGACGCGAGAGTGCGGGCGGCGCGCAGCGGATCCTGCTCGAGCTGCACGGTGAAGATCAGCAGGGTGTCGCGATACCGCACGTGCAGCTGGTCGATGCGCCCGCCCACCCAAAAGGCGCCGTCGCCCAGCCGCGGCAGGTCCTCGACCGGCGCCCCGGTGGCGATCGAGCGCAGGCCCGATTCGGCGGTCTCCTGCTGGCTCGCCGCCTGCTCGGTGCCGGGCGCGCGGCGCGCCGACAGGCTGATCACCTTCGGCGGCACGTCGCCGCCCAGGCCGTAGGAGCACTGGGAGGGATCCTTGCCGACGGCGTCCTCCAGTGTGCTGCTGAGCGAGCCCGAGACCTCGCGGGTGACCGCCTGCACGTCGTCCGCGGTCATCAGCTCGCAGGCGTCGGGCAGCGCGGCGCCGACCGCTTTGGTGGCAGCGGTGTTGCCGGCAGCGGGCTGGCTCGCGGCGCCGCCGCCGCCTTTCCCGCAGGCGGCAAGGACCATGGCAGCCAGGCCCAGGGTGGCCGCCAGCCGGCAGGCGCGGCGCCGGAGGCCGGCCGGCGATGCCGGCAGCGCGGGTGTCCTGGGAGTGAGTTCGCGTCGGCATTTAGCTCCTCGGTTACATGTAACCGAGGAGCTAAATGCCG
>DATGHG010000108.1:0-10515 GCA_035308185.1 Thermoanaerobaculia bacterium
CCGCCGTCGGCTGGCGGGCCGTCGAGCTGGCGGATGGGGCGGCGGCGCCGGGCGGGGCGCCCGGCAAGGACCCGGTGCCGGGCGGCGAACCGGGCGAGCAAGGAAGGTCGGGCGGGGTGCTGGCGTCGGGCGGGGCGCCGCTGCCAGGCGCGGCGATCATGCCGGGTGCGGTGCCGGGCGGGGCGGCCACCTCCCGTTGCCTGTTGCTGGCGGCGCTGCTCGGCCTCGGTCTGTGGGCGGCCTCGCCGGAGATCTTCCTGCGCGCCGCCCTGGCCGGCGAGCTGATGCTGGCGCTGGCGCTCGCCGCCCTCGCCCGCTACCACCGCACTGGCAGGCGCCGCTGGCTGGGGACGACGGCCGCCCTGTTCTGGCCCTGGGCGAACCTGCACTCGGGAGTCGTCTTCGGGCTCTACCTGCTGGTTCTCCACGCCCTCGCGCCGCTGATGGCGCGCCGCACCAGGCGGGAGGCGGCGCCCTACCTGTGGACCCTGGCCGCGGCGCTGGCGCTGACCCTGCTCAATCCCAACGGGCTGGACGCGCCGCTGTACCCATTCCTCCTGGCGCGCATCCTCTTCGCCAGCGGCATCCCCTGGGAGCTGGGACACTTCTCGGCTGGCGCCCCCACGGGCGGCGCCAATGCCGCGCTTTGGCTGCTGGTGGTGGTGCTGCTGCTGGCGCTGCTGCCGGTGCGGTCGCTGCGCCAGGCCGGGCGCCTGCCGCCGGCAGAGGCGGCGGCGATCGCCAGCTTCCTGCTACTCACCCTGGCTTCCCACCGCTTCGTCTTCGACCTGGTGGTGATCGCCGTGCCGACCCTCTACCGGCTGCTGGTGTGGCGGCCGGATCCGGCTCCCCGCGCCGTCACGGCCGGCACGATCGGTCTGGCCGGCCGGCCCCGGCTGGCGGCAGGGCTGGTGGCTCTGTTCCTGCTGCCGGTCGGCGGCATCGCGGTCGCCGGCACCGCCGCCGGGTGGGCGCGCCGTCCGCCGTCCGCCGGCGGCCTGATCGCCGAGGCATTGCCGCAGGCGGCTGCCCGCTTCCTGGCCGCCGAGGGGATCGCCCGGGCCGGCGACCGCCTCTTCAACCATCAGAACTGGGGCGGTTTCCTCGGCTGGCGCCTGCGGGTGCCGGTGTTCTGGGACGGGCGCAACGACGTCTTCGCCGAGCTGGTGCGCGAGGTCGCCACCCAACCGTTCGGGCTCACCGCCCGCCGTTATCGCCTCGACTACCTGGTGCTCGCCGAGCACGACCTGCCGGGCATCCAGCCCGAGATCGCCGGCGGCGCCTGGGGCCTGGTCTACTGGGACGACTTCTGCGCCGCCTACCTCCGCCGCGGCGCGCGCTACGCCGCGCAGCTCGGCCGGCTCGAGCTGCGGCGGTTTCCTCCCTTCGGCGGCCCCTACGGCGGCGGTCCTGGCCTCGCCGCCCTCGCCGCCGACCCGCGTGCCGCCGCCGCCGCCCGCGCCGAGCTGGCGCAGCTGCTCGCCGCCAATCCCGCCAACCAGCGCGCCCGCTACTTCGCCGGCATGATCAGCCTCTACCGCGGCGAGCTGCGCCGCGGCGCCGGCGAGCTGCTCGCCGCCAGCCGCATCCGCCCCAACGACCAGGTGGAGCTGGTACTCGGATGGTTGCGCCAACATCCCGCGGCGCCCGCCCCGGCCGGTCACCGCTGAGCCCGCCCCACCCGCCACGGCGCCCTCCACCCTACCCGGCCGCCCCGGCTGCGGCCGGCGGCCCGCGCCGGCCTCCGGCCGGGCGTGTGATATATTCCCCCGCCCGAAGAACAGGGACCGACAGGAAAGGGATCTCGTTGCCTGCGTCGCCCGCCCGCAAGCCGACCCGCAAGCGCCAGGATTGGTACAGCATTTCGGTCGACACGCTACGCGGCTGGTTCTTCCTGCTGCTGATCGCCGTCGCCGCGACCGGCGGCTACCTGGCCTACCGCTCCTGGGAGAGCAAAGCGCTCGAACGCAACTCCCGGCTGACCATCGACGAGGACCAGCGCCTGCTGGCCCGGGTGCGAGACGACGTCAAGGTGGGCGAGCTCAAGAGCGAGTACGACGCCGGCACCCAGCGGCTGCAGGACGCCCGCACCGAGTTCGCCCGGAGGCGGTTCCGCGCCGCCCTGGCCAGCGCCATCACCAGCCGCAAGCTGCTGCAGTCCATCCTCGACACCGTCGCGCTCACCAACTCCGGCGGCCAGGCCCAGTTCATCTCGCTGCAGGGCGAGGTGGAGTACAAGCGCGCCGACGGCGCCACCTGGGAAGAGGCGCACCCCCACCTGTCGTTGCGTGCCGGCGACTACGTCCGCACCGGCAACGGCAGCTCGGCCGAGATCGTCTTCCTCGACGGCACGCTCTACACCGTGCGCTCCAACACCCAATTCGCCATCTCCCCGGGCGGCGGCGCCGGCGAGGCCGCGGCGGGGCAGGCGGCCGCCGACCAGGCCATCCAGATGGAGTACGGCTGGGTCAACCTCGACACCGCCAGCCATCCCAGCCAGGTCAAGACTCCCGGCGCCGTGGCCAAGGTGCGCCAGGATTCCGAGGCCTTCGTGACCTACGATCGCGACGGCAAGCGCGGCCGTTTCGGCGCCGTACGCGGCGGCATGGAGCTGGCGGCCAACGGCGGCATGACCCGCGAGGTCGGCGAGCTGCAACAGGTGGTGCAGACCGGCGACCTGCTGTCGCCGGCCCAGAAGCTGCCGCCTTCGCCCGAACCGGTCGAGCCCGCCGACAACCGCGAGCTCGACCTCGACCGCGCGCCGAGCCTGGTGCTGTCCTGGAACCCGGTCCCCGGCTCGGCCCGCTACGCCCTCCAGGTCTCGCGCAATCATCTCTTCGCCGAAAACCTGATCAGCGTCGAAAACCGCTCCAAGCCCAAGGCCACGCTCGGGCTGCGCGGCGAGGGGACGTTCTACTGGCGCGTCGCCGCTTTCAGCCGCGAAGGCTCCGAGGGCCCCTGGAGCCGGCCGCGCAAGTTTCGCGTCGCCGCCGCCAGGAGCGGCGGCGACCGCCCCAGCGTTCCCCCCGAGCTGGACCTCGCGGACGTGAAATCCTACGGTAGTATCTTCATCGTCGCCGGGGTATGCACTCCCGGCTCCCGGCTCGACATCAACGGCGAGCAGACCGCCGTGGGCGCCGACGGTTCGTTCAAGAAGACGGTCCAGTTCAACAAGGAAGGGTGGAGCTTCATCGAGATCCGGGCTCGCGACCAATGGGGCGGCGAGACGGTGCGCCGTCGCCGCGTGCTGGTGGAGAGTCCCTGATTCCGGCTGGTGCCGGCTAACATTCACTGACCTGTCCCGCGCCCGCTGCCGCATGCCGGCGTCCTTGGCGGCAGACGTGGCCAACCTGAGGAATAGAAAAGGCTGATGCCCTTCGCGTCGTTATTGCGTTACTTTTCGAAAGACCTGGCCATCGACCTCGGCACGGCCAACACCCTGGTCTTTGCCAAGAACCAGGGCATCGTGGTGCGCGAGCCCTCGGTGGTGGTGATCAACAAGCTCACCAACCGCATCGAGGCCGTCGGCAGCGAGGCCAAGGAGATGCTCGGCCGCACTCCCGGCAACATCGAATCGATCCGCCCGATGAAGGACGGCGTCATCGCCGACTTCGAGGTCACCGAGCGGATGCTGGAATATTTCATCAAGAAGGCTCACGGCCGCAAGATGTACGTCCATCCGCGGATCGTGATCGGCGTGCCGTCCGAGATCACCCAGGTCGAAAAGCGCGCGGTGCGCGACTCGGCGATGCGCGCCGGCGCCTCCGAGGTGTTCCTGGTCGAGCAGGCGATGATGGCGGCGATCGGTGCCGGCCTGCCGATCACCGAACCGTCCGGCAACATGATCGTCGACATCGGCGGTGGCACCACCGACGTCGCGGTGATCTCGCTCGCCGGCACCGTCTACAGCCGCTCGGTGCGCATCGCCGGCAACGAGATGGACGTCGCGATCATCCAGTACCTGAAGCGCAAGTACAACCTGCTGATCGGCGAGCGCACCGCCGAGATCATCAAGATCGAGCTCGGCTCCGCCTATCCGCTCAAGGAGGAGATCAAGCTCGACATCAAGGGACGCGACCTCGTCGAGGGCGTGCCCAAGACGCTGTCGATCTCGGACGAGGAGATCCGCGAGGCGCTGGCGGAGCCGGTGGCCACCATCGTCGAGGCGGTGCGCATGGCGCTCGAGCGCACGCCGCCAGAGCTGTCGGCCGATATCATGGACAAGGGCATCGTGCTGTCGGGAGGCGGCGCCCTGCTGCGCAACCTCGACCAGCGGCTGCGCGACGAGACCGGCCTGCCGGTGGTGCTGGCCGAGGACCCGCTGGCCTCGGTGGTGCTTGGCACCGGACGGGTGCTCTCCGATATCGACCTGCTGCGCAAGGTCTCGATCCGCTGATCGATCCGTGGACGAACGTCGCACCGGCTATCTGCTGACCCTGCTGCTGCTGGGGCAGCTGGTGCTGGTGGCCGTCGAGGGAGCCCGCAGCACCAGGTCGCGCACTTACGCCGAGGTGATCGGCATGCGCCTGCTGGGCCCGCTGGCGCGCGCGGTCACCGCCGCCACCGGGGCCGCCTCCGAGCTCGGGCACAAGGTCCGGCTGCAGGGGAGGCTGCTCGAGGAGAACCGCCGCCTGCACCGCCAGGTCGAGGAGCAGCGGCTGCGGCTGCTGCGGCTCGGCGACGTCGAGCAGGAGCTGTCCCGGCTGGGCGACGCCGTCCGCTACAGCGCGCCGCTGGTTGGCGAGATCCGCGCCGTCGACGTGGTCTACGCCGACCACGCCTCCTGGCTGCGGTCGCTGATGCTCTACACCGGTGCCCGGCCGGCGGCGGTGAATCAACCGGTGCTGTCGGCGGCCGGCCTGGTCGGCAGGGTGGTGGTGGTCGCCGGCTCCTATGCCAAGGTGCAGCTGGTCACCGACCGCGCCGCCGCGGTGGGGGGGATGATCCTGCGCACCCGCCGCCAGGGGGTGGTGCGCGGCAGCGGCCAGGAGGGCGGCGGCCTATCGCTCGACTACATACCGCTGTCGGCCGACGTGCGGCCCGGCGACATCGTGCTGACCGCCGGTATCGACGGCGTCTACCCGCGCGGCATCCCGGTGGGTACGGTGGTGTCGGTCGAGGCGGGCGGCCAGCTGTTCCACAAGATCGGCGTCGCGCCCGCCGTGGACCTCGGCGCGCTCGATCAGGTCTACCTGCTCGAGCATGCGCAGCCGCCATCGGAGCTGCAAAAGGTCGCCCCCGATGCCCGCCGCTAAGCGGATCGCTGGTCTGGCCTTCGCCGTGCTGGTGCATTTCCTCGGCACCCGGCTGCTGCCCGCCTTCCCGCAGCGGGTGGACGTGTTCCTGGTGGTGGTAACGCTGTCGGCGCTCGACGGCGCGACGCTGCCGGCGATGCTCTTCGGCTTGCTGGCGGGCCAGGTGCAAGATACTCTGGCTGGCGGAAACTTCGGCCTTTTCGGGTTCGCCGACACCGCGGTCGCCTATGGCATGGCGCGGTTGGCGCAGCGGCTGGTGATCCAGCGGGCTACTGGAGTGTTCGCGGTCGTGAGCTTTGCCTCCTTGTTACAGCAGGTGATCGTCGCCGCGCTCGCCTTTCTCCTGTTGCCCAACCCGTCGCTGCCCGGACCGCTGTCGCTGCTGGCGCAGGACGCCGTCAAGGCGGCGGTCTGCGGGCTGCTCGGGATGATGATCTACGGCGCGGCGCGGCGCTTCCGGCTGGCGGCCGAGGCGCGCCGCCGCGGGCGCATGGGCCGGCTGCGCCTGGGATGAGTCGTCATGCAAGTGGTCCGTGAGCATCGCGATGATCTGATCGGGCGGGTGCGCCTGCTCGCCGCCGCGGTGACCGGCCTGCTGGTGCTGATCGCCTCCGGCTTCTGGTTCGTACAGATCGCCCAGGGCGACTACTACCGCGAGCTGGCCGAGAACAACCGCCTGCGCAAGCTGCCGATCATCGCCCCGCGCGGCCTGATCTTCGACCGCCGCGGCCGGCTGCTGGTCGAGAACCTGCCGAGCTACAACCTGATGGTCGACCGCAGCCGCACCACCGACGTCGAGCGCAGCCTGGCGTTCGCCGCGACGGTGCTGGCGCGCCCGCTCGGCGATCTCGAAGACCTGATGGAGCGCTACCGCGGTGTGCCGGTGTACAAGCCGGTGCTGCTGGCGGAGAACCTGTCGCTGGCTGAGGTGGCGCGCTTCGGCGTCGAGGCGCTCGAATATCCGGAGTTCGAGGTGGAGGTCCAGCAGACGCGCCTGTACCGGCATCGCGAGCAGACCGCGCACGTCATCGGCTACATCGGCGAGGCGACGCCGGACGAGATCGAGCGTTCCGCCGGCGCGGTGTCGCCAGGCGACGTCGCCGGCAAGAAGGGCGTCGAGAAGCGCTACGACGCGGTGCTGCGCGGCAAGGACGGCTCGCGGGTGGTGGTGGTGGACAGCCGCGGCGAGCTGTTGCGGGAGTACGGCCGCGTGCCCTCGGCGCCCGGCCGCGACCTCACCCTGTCGCTCGACCTCGAGCTGCAGCAGGAGGCGGCGAGCTGGCTCGACGGGCCGGACAAGGTGGGCGCCATCATCGTCATGGACCCGCGCAACGGCGAGCTGCTGGCGCTGGTGTCGTCGCCGTCGTTCAACTCCAACCTGTTCACCCACCGGCTGCAGGAGAACGATTGGCAGGCGCTGCTCGATGCGCCCAACAACCCGCTGCAGAACCGGGCGATGCAGAATGCCTACTCGCCGGGCTCGACGTTCAAGATCGTGATGGCCACTGCCGGCCTCTCCGAGCACCTGATCGACGAGCGCTTCCGGCTCAGCTGCGCCGGCTCGACGGTGATCTACAACCACAGCTTCCGCTGCTGGCGCAAAGAGGGGCATGGCTCGGTCAACGTGGTGGAGGCGCTCGAGCGGTCCTGCGACGTCTTCTTCTACCACCTCGGACAGCGCCTGGGCATCGAGCGCATCGCCCGCTATGCCCGCCTCTTCGGCCTCGGCGCCCTGACCGGCATCGACATCCCGGGCGAGAAGGAAGGGTTGGTGCCGGACGCGGCCTGGAGCCTCAAGGCACGCCACCAGCCCTGGTACGCCGGCGAGACCATCTCGGTCGCCATCGGCCAGGGGCCGATGCTGCTGACGCCGCTGCAGATGGCGGCGATGACCGCGATGGTGGCCAATGGCGGCTACCGGGTGACGCCGCACCTGGTCCAGAACCTGCCATATCCGCCGCCGCAGAAGGTGAGCCTCGATCCGCAGGCGCTGGCGCTGGTGCGCAAGGGCCTGTGGGCGGTGGTCAACGAGCCCGGCGGCACTGCCTATACCGCGGCGCGGGTGCCGGGTCTCGACATCGCCGGCAAGACCGGCAGCGTGCAGGTGATCGCCCAGAAGGTGCGCACCAAGGCGGAGACGCTGCCCTTCAAGTACCGCGACCACGGTTGGTTCACCTCCTTCGCGCCGGAGAGCGATCCGCGGCTGGTGGTGTCGGTGTTCGTCGAGCACGGCGGTTCGGGCCACAATGCGGCGCCCATCGCCAAGGCGCTGTACCAGAAGTACCTGAGCATCGAGGCCAGCCATGCCGGCGTTTACTGAGGAAAAGCCGGCGCTGCGCCACCTGTCGTCGATCGACGGCGGCCTGGTGCTGTCGGTGCTGCTGCTGTCGGCCATCGGTCTCGCCACCGTCCACAGCGCCAGCTCGGAGATGGCGGTGGACTACCTGCCGCGTCAGGCGCTGTGGTTTGGTATCGGCGCGGCGCTGCTGGTCGCCGCCATGAGCATCGACTATCACGTCCTGCTCGACCTCTCGATCGTGCTCTACGGCGCCGGTCTGGTGCTGCTGGTGCTGGTGCTGGTGGCCGGCGCCGCCCACGGCGGCGCCGCGCACTGGGCGCGCATCGGCGGCTGGCAGTTCCAACCCTCGGAGTTCGCCAAGCTGGCGACCGTCCTGGTGCTGGCCCGTTACCTCTCGGGCCTCAACCGCCGCGTGCTCGAGCTGACGCAGATCCTGGTCGCCGTCGCCATCGTCGCGGTGCCGATGGTGCTGGTGCTGGTCGAGCCGGACCTGGGCAGCTCGATGATGTTCGCGCCCATCCTGATCGGCATGCTGCTGGTGGCGGGGGTGCGGCTGCGGGTGCTGGTGCTGGCGGCGCTGGCGGCGGTGGTGCTGGCGGCCGGGATGTGGTCGTTCGGCATGAAGACCTACCAGCGGCAGCGGGTGCTCACCTTCCTCTCCCCCGAGACCGACCCGCTGGGGGCCGGCTACCAGGTGCGGCAGAGCAAGATCGCCGTCGGCTCGGGCGAGATGACCGGCAAGGGCTACATGCAGGGCACCCAGAGCCAGCTCCGCTTCCTGCCCGTGCGCCACACCGACTTCATCCTCTCGGTGCTGGCCGAGGAGTGGGGGTTCCTCGGCGTGCTGACGGTGCTCGGCCTGTACGCGCTCTACGTCGCCAGCGCCGCCCGCATCGCCATGCGCGCCCGCGACCGCGCCGGCATCCTGCTGGTCACCGGCCTGCTTTCGGTGCTGTGCTTCCACGTCCTCTACAACTCCGCGATGGTGGTGGGTTTCGTGCCGATCACCGGCATCCCGCTGCCGTTCCTCTCCTACGGCGGCTCGTTCACCCTGGTCAACTTCGTCGGCACCGGCACCATGCTGGGCGTCGACCTGCGCCGCTACGTCAACCGTTAGGCCGGGACGTGAAATCCGTGATGACCCAGAAAATGCTCATCGAGAGCGATCCGCACCAGACCCGCATCGCGGTGCTCGAGGACGATCGCCTGACCGAGATCTTCGTCGAGCGGCGCCGCCACCGCGGCATGGTGGGCAACGTCTACAAGGGCCGGGTGACGCGGGTGCTGCCCGGCATGCAGGCGGCTTTCGTCGACGTCGGCCTCGAGCGCGACGCCTTCCTCTACGTCAGCGACGTGGCGGCGGACGTCGAGGCGATGGAGAACGTCGAGGACAACGAGCTCGGCGAGTCCGCGGCCGACGAGCCGGCGGCAGCGGGGCCGCCGTCCGCCGCCTCCCAGCAGGCGGCGCCGTCGATCGCCGACCTGCTGAAGCCCGGCCAGGAGATCATCGTGCAGGTGGTCAAGGACCCGTTGCCGAACAAGGGGGCGCGCATCAGCACCCACGTCACGCTGCCCGGGCGCTACCTGGTGCTGCTGCCGACGGTGCGCCACCTCGGGGTCTCGCGGCGGATCGACGATGCCGCCGAGCGCGAGCGGCTGATCGGCCTGCTCGGCCAGCTGCCGGTCGCCGGCGGCGGCCTGATCGTGCGCACGGTCGGCGGTGGGCGCGGCAACGAGGAGTTCGAGAGCGACCTCGCCTACCTGTCCAAGCTCTGGGAGAAGATCCGGCAGCGGGCGGGGAAGGTCTCGGCCCCGACCCTGTTGCACCAGGACCTCGACCTGGCGCTGCGGGTGGTGCGCGACCTGCTGCGCCAGGAGTTCAGCGTGCTGTGGGTGGACGGCGAGGAGACCTACGAGCGCATCGTCGAGTTCCTCGACCAGGTGCAGCCGGCGCTGGTGGCCAAGGTCAAGCTGTTCCGCCAGGGCGCCACCCTGTTCGAGCAGTTCGGCATCGAGGACCAGATCGAGGCGGCGCTCAAGACCAAGGTCTGGCTGAAGTCGGGGGGCTACATCGTCATCAATCCCACCGAGGCGCTGGTGGCGATCGACGTCAACACCGGCCGTTTCGTCGGCCAGCGCAACCTCGAGGACACGGTGTTGCAGACCAATCTCGAGGCGGTGCAGGAGATCGTCCGCCAGATCCGGCTGCGCGATCTGGGGGGGATCATCGTCATCGACCTCATCGACATGGTCGAGCAGGCGCATCGCGAGGAGGTCTTTTCGAGCCTCGAGAACGAGATCAAGAAGGACCGCGCCAAGACCAAGCTGCTCAACATCTCGGAGTTCGGCCTGGTGGAGATCACCCGCAAGCGCAGCCGCGCCAACCTCGAGCGGCTGCTGACCCAGCCCTGCCCCTATTGTTCCGGCCGGGGCCGGATCAAGTCCCTGGCCACCATCTGTCTCAACCTGCGCAAAGAGCTGCTGCGCCTGCGCGGCCGCATGGGGCACGGCGAGCTGCTGCTGCGGGTGCACCCGGAGATCGCCCGCGCGTTGCAGCAGGAGGAGCGGGCAATCCTGGACGAGTTGGAGCGCTCGCTGGCGGTCAAGGTGCTGCTGCAGAGCGACCCCGAGCTCCACCACGAGCGGTTCGACGCGGTGGAGGTCTAGCGAAATGGCGGCGAGCCGAAACGCCAGCGGCCGCGCGGCACACCGGAGCTCATGCAGCCGGTGAGGCACGAGGAGTCCCGGCAGGGTCCCGCGAGCGTCCGCGATTTCGCGGTGAATGGCTTCACCGGCCAGGTAGCCGCCGGGTTCGAGCTGCGCGATCTCGAGCGGGAGGTCGCGCGGCTGATCGATCCGGGGGCGGCGCGCAAGACTCTGCACTGGGGCCGCAACTACCTCTATCTCACCCGCTGCGAGTCGGCAACCGGCCCGGTCGAGGTGGTGGTCAAGCAGTTCCGC
>DATGHG010000109.1:0-6753 GCA_035308185.1 Thermoanaerobaculia bacterium
CGCTCAGCGCTCCGGGCTGACCCAGAGTGCGGTCAGCCGCATTTGGCGAGCCTTCGGTTTGCAACCCCACCGTAGTGAAACCTTCAAGCTGTCCACCGATCCGCAGTTCATCGAGAAGGTGCGCGACATCGTCGGTCTCTACCTGGATCCTCCCGACCGTGCACTGGTGTTGTGCGTCGATGAGAAGACCCAGATTCAAGCCTTGGATCGCTCGCAACCACTCCTCCCGATGCGCCCGGGGACTCCCGAGCGACGCTCCCACGACTACAAGCGTTGCGGGACGACCGATCTCTTCGCTGCTCTCGACGTCCAAACGGGAACGGTTCTGGCACAACTTCACCGTCGTCATCGCTCGCAGGAGTTCCGCCGTTTCTTGGCGGCGATCGACCAAGCGGTTCCCGATGATCTCGACATTCACCTCATCCTCGACAACGCCTCGACCCATAAAACCGAGCTCGTCCGCAACTGGCTTGTTCGGCATCCCCGCTATCATCTGCACTTCACCCCCACGAGTGCTTCCTGGATCAATCTCGTCGAGCGCTGGTTCGGTCTCCTTACCGAGAAGCAGCTTCGCCGCGGCGTCCATCGCAGCACCGTGGCGCTGGAAGCGGCGATCCGCACCTATCTCGTCGAATACAACCGTCAACCCAAGCCATTCCACTGGCGGAAAACCGCCGACGAGATTCTCGAGGCCCTGGGTCGCTATTGTACGCGAATTTCTGACTCAGGACACTAGCTCACGCTCTCACCAGGCCAGCTTGCCTCCCCTTTGAAGCTGCTCTCGTGGTCGGTAGCGCGGGACGACCTTCTCGCGGTAGCGCGCGATCAGGTCGTCCACAGTTCGCCGCCGCTCCTCGCGACCGGGAGACGGACGCCGTCCCGAAGAGCGTCCTCTGTCTTTCCGCCCCAGCACTCAGCGTCGGCCTTCTGACGAAACGTCTTCGTCCGATACTCGCTCCCGATGCGCACCCTGACCAGCCAGGAAACGCTGCCGCCCCTGCCCACTCGCTCTGGAAGTAAGCCCTTGGCACAATTTTGGCGCCTTCTTGAGCGCTAGCCACGACCATCAGGCGTGGCACTTAAACTATTGATTCCAATGGCGGAGGGGGTGGGATTCGAACCCACGGGCCGCGTGAACGGCCGGCGGTTTTCAAGACCGCTGCTTTAGACCACTCAGCCACCCCTCCGGGCGGGTTGCGGGGACGGTGTGATGGGAACGATGCGGGTCAGGCCGCCCGTGTACGGGTGCAGGGCGGCGGGGAGGAGGACGGTACCGTCTTGCTGCTGGCAGTTCTCCAGGATCGCGATCAGGGTGCGGCCCACCGCCAGGCCCGAGCCGTTCAGGGTGTGGACATGGCGGAGATGGCCGCCGGCGGCCGGGCGGTAGCGGAGATTGGCGCGGCGAGCCTGGAAGGCATCGCAGTTGCTGCAAGAGGAGATCTCGCGGTAGGCATCCTGGCCCGGCAGCCATACCTCCAGATCGTAGGTCTTGGCGGCGGAAAAACCCATATCGCCGGTGGAGAGGCAGACGACCCGGTAAGGCAGCTCCAGCACCTGCAGGACCCTCTCGGCGTGACCGGTCAACTGTTCGAGCGCTTCGTCGCTGGTCTCGGGGGTGGTCAGCTGCACCAGCTCGACTTTGTTGAACTGATGCTGGCGGATGAGGCCGCGGACGTCCCTGCCGTGGGAGCCTGCCTCGCTGCGGAAGCAGGGAGTGTAGGCGGTGTAGCGCAGGGGCAGCTGAACCTCGTCCAGGATCTCCTCGCGATGGAGGTTGGTCAGCGGCACCTCCGCGGTCGGCACCAGATAGCCGTCGTGGCCCTCGAGCTTGAACAGGTCCTGCTCGAACTTCGGGAGCTGACCGGTGCCGGTGAGCGCGGCGCGGTTGACGATGAACGGCGGCAGCACCTCGGTGTAGCCATGGGAACGGGTGTGCAGGTCGAGCATCAGACCGATCAGCGCCCGCTCGAGCAATGCGCCCGCGCCAAAGGAAACGGTGAAGCGGGCGCCGGCCAGCTTGGCGCCGCGCTCGAAGTCGAGGATGCCGAGCGCCGGGCCGATCTCCCAATGCGGACGCGGCGCAAAGGCAAAGCGGGTGGGCTCGCCGACCACACGCTCGATGCGGTTGGCGCTCTCGTCGCTGCCTCGCGGCACGCTCGGATGCGGCAGGTTGGGCAGCGCCAGCTCGATGGCGGCGATCTCGGGCTCGAGCACGGCCAGGCGAGCTTCGAGCTCGGCGGTGCGCTCCTTGATGCTCGCCACGGCGGCGATCTCGGCCGCCGCGTCGCCGCCGCGCTGCTTGACCGCGCCGATCGCACGGCTGGCCTCGTTGCGCCGACGCTTGAGCTCCTCGACCTCGACCAGCGCCGCCCGCCGCTCGGCGTCCAGGCGCAGCCAGGACTGCGGCAGGCCGGGATCGACACCGCGGCTCGCCAGCCGCTCGACCACGCCCTGCGGGTCGTTGCGCATGAGCTCCCGGGACAACATGGCCGGGCAGTCTATCCCGCCTGGCCCCGGGCACGAAGCCGGCGGAGTCGTTGCCGGCTTGTTTGACCCGCTCCCGTCCGGGCCTCGCCACCTGCCACCGTCCGACCAGGCTGCCTTGCGGCACGCGAGACGGCACGACCGCTGGGTTGACGCTTGCGGCGAACTCGTTTCCAGGTCCCAATTGGTGCTATGCGCACACTTCTAAATACAGAGACGGCGTTTATCGATGCGGAGGGCATGGTGCCCTCGCATCATTTCGAGGAGAAGACGAAATGAAGAAATTCACCATGACCCGCGGCCTCCGGTTGCACAGCGAGACGCTCCGGCGGCTCACGGCCGATCGGCTCGGAAAGGTAGCAGCAGGCTTCGTCCAGCCGACGATCAACGCTCCAAGCTGCAACGCCTACACTTGCGAATCAACCTGCCCAATCCACAAGTGCTAGCCCTGGGGGCCGGCGTGCCAGAACGCCTCTCCTAGCTGATCGCCGGACCGCCGCGCCGCAGGCCCCCATCCGCGGTTGACATGCAGGGGGGCCAACGGCCGGCGGCCGGACCGGCCCTCCGGGACCAGGACACCACCCGCGCGGCGTTGGTGAGGACCTGCCTCGCTGCCGCCGCGCCGCCAAGTTGCCACGGAAGGGAATCGGCGTTTAGACTCGGCGCACCTCGGTGCCCCGCTGGTTGCGGCCACCGCGCGGCCATCGGCACGGCGCGGGCGGCACGCGATCCGGTGCCGGTGCCACGTTCCCGTCCTGCCGGCGCGCGTGCGATCCCATCCTCTGAAAGTCAGGCTGGCCCGATGGGCGGTGCCGCCCGCGGCACTGGCGGCGATCGGCTGCTTCGCGGCGCACGAGATCGATCCGGCAGCCGCCGCCGAAGGCGCCTACCTCGGGCGCTTGGCCGCGGCGGTGCTGGTGGCGGTGGCGGCGCTGGCGCCGCCGCCGGCGGCCGAGCTGGGGCTCGGGGCGGCACTGGCGGTGGCGGCAGTCTGGGCGCTGCCCGCCGGCCCGGGGCGCGGCGCGGCGGTGCTGGCGCTGCTTGCTGCCGCTTTCGCCGTCGCGACGGGACGCCAGCTGCTGCGGCGGCTGGCGATCGCGGGTGGCAGCGACGGCATCGATCCCGCCAGCATGGGCCAGCATTCCGTGGGACCGAGCGCCGCGGCAGGCGCCGACCGCACGGACACCAGCTTACGTCTGCCTGAATCAGGCGGCTTCGGCACCCTTGGCGCCCTTGACGCCTCTCGCGGCTCCGGCAGCTCTGGCAGCTCCGGCCGGGCTCGCTTGGGGGTGGCCATCGCGCTCTGCTTCGGCTGCCAGGTGCTGCTGCGAGGCGAGCTGCTGTTCGCTCCGGGGCGATCGCTGCGGCCCTGGATGGCGCTCGTCGCGCTGCCGGTGGCCGCCGGTGCCGCGCTGACGCTGCTCTGGCGCCGACGCGGCCAGGTACCCGCGCTGGCGGCAGCCGCCGCGGCGGCGGTGCTGGCGCCTGGCTGGACGGTGGCAACCACCTTGGCGCTGGTGGCGCTGGCCGGCGGCGCCAGCCTCGCGACCGCGGGAGCGGCGTCCTCCGCCGCCGAGAGCGGCGAGGCGTGGCCGCCAGCGGCGAAACCGAAGTTGATCTATCAAGCGCGGCGGGCCTGGCGTTCCGGGGCGGTCTGGCCGGCCTGGGCACGAGTGACAGCGGCCGTGATCGCGCTGGCGCTGCCGATCGCCTGGGAACCCCGTGCCGGCTGGGCCATGGCGCTCGCCGGTCTGGCGCTGTGGCGCCCCGGTCTGGCAGGTGCTGCGGCACTCGCACTGGTCGCGGTGACGCGTGGCGCGGCGCTGGCAGGCGTAAACCTTCCCGGCGCACTCGCCGCCCACGCTTCCTGGCGCGAAGGGGCGGCCGGCCTGGCCTGGCTGGTGATGCTGGTACCCGCCGCGCTGCTGGCGGTGCGGCAGCGCCGCTCCCGGGCCCTACTGGCCGCCGCCGTGCTGCTCGCATTCGCCACGCCCTGGCTACCCAACCGCTCGGCACTGGCGGCCCCCCTGGCACTGGCGGCGCTGGCCCTGCCGGCGGCGGGCGCCGCGGCGGGCCTGACGGCGGTCTGGAGCGCGGCACTGCTGCTCGGCACCACGCTGCTGGCGTCCTATCCCTGGATGCGCCAGGACCCGCTGGCCGACGCCTTGGCGCTGATCGGTGGCGGCGGTGGCGACGGCGCCGGACCGGGGCTGGCGGCGGCGATCGGCGCCGGCGCGATCCTGCTGGCCGCCGTCACCGGCGTGGCCTCACGCCGTACGCCGCGGTTGCGGCAACCGGCGAGAGCAGCCCCTGCCGGCCTGCGCACGGCAGGCCCCGCCGGAGTGCGCGCGACAACCGCCGCCGGCATCGCGCTGTTCGTCGCCCTGGTAGGCCCTGGGCTGGCATCCCCGAGCACTGCCCTCCTCGACGGCGGCGACGCCGTGCTGCTCGACGGCGGCCGTCCTCTTTGGCGCGCCGACCTCGGGCTGGGGCGCATCCGCGGCCTGATTCTGCAGACCAGCCTGGTCAACGCGGCCGGCCTCGCCGCCGGCACGCCGGTGGCGAAAATACGCCTGCTCGGCACCGGCTTCGCCCCGGTCGAGCTGCAACTGCGCGCCGGCGAGGACACCGGCGAGTGGGCGGCGCGCCGACCCGACATCGCGGCCACCGCGGGCCTGCTCGCACCGCACCCCTGGCTGGCCTGGGTGGCGGGCGATTTCTTCGGCCAGCGCTACCGTGCCCGCCTGCGGCTGCCGCGCGCCGGCAGCTTCGCCCGCGTGGAGATCGACCTCGCCGCCGGCCTGCCTCCGACCACCGGTCTGGCCCTCTACCAGGTGGAGCTTGAAAGGTAAGCCCGCAGCCTTCGCAGCTGTCGCCAAGGTGGCGGCGGCGTTCATCGCCGCGGCGCTCGCCACCGCGGCGCTGGCGCGGTACCCGCCGTTGCCGGCCGACGACCCGCTGGCGGGAACCCTGGCCCTGATGCCCTTGGTCCTGGCTGCCCTGTGCGGCATTCACCTCTGGGGCGTGCGGCAGGGCGGCCGCCGGCTGTCGCGGGCGGGCAGCGCCGGCGAGCTGGCGGCGCTGGGCTTGCTGGTCGCGGCGGCCTTCGCCCGACCGGCGATGGGCCTGCCGCACGCCAGCGAGATCCTGGCCGCGGGCCTGCTGCTGGTGCTCGCCCATCGGCTGGCGCGGCAGCTGCCGGCGCTGCGCCCGCTGCTCGGCCGCCGTCTCGGCCCGCGCCCCTCGGCGCTCTTCTTCTGGCTGCCGCTGACGGTCTACCTCGCCATCCTGCCCTGGTCGGCCGGTCACCGCCAGCCTGACGGCGACGAGCCGTACAACCTGCTGCTCGCCCACAGCCTGGCCTACGACCACGACACGGACCTGGCGAACAATTACGCCGCTGGCGACTGGCGCCATTTCATGGACCGCCCGATCGCGCCGCAGCCTGGCGATCCGGTGGGGCGGCGCGGCGAGATCTACTCCCGCCACAACGCTCTGCTCCCCTTGGCCCTGGTCCCGGCCTATCGCCTGGCCGGCAAGGCCGGCGCCCTGGTCAGCATGGCGCTGCTGACCGCCGCACTGGCCTGGCTGACCCTGCGCCTCGGCCGGCACTACGCCGCCGAGCTTCCCGGCGAATCGCTGGCGGCCTATGCCTGGGTGGCGCTCGCGCCGCCGCTGCTGCTCTATTCCTACCAGGTCTGGGTCGAGGTCCCCGCCGCGCTGCTCGCGGCCGCCGCGCTCGACCAGATCCTCGCGCTGGCGCCCGCGCCGGCGGTCGCCGCGCTGCCGCGCCGCCGCGCCTGGCTGGCGATCGCGATTCCGGTGCTGCTGCTGCCGCTGCTGAAGATCCGCTTCATCCTGATCGCGGCGCCGCTGGTGGCGCTGGCCGCCTGGCGGGCCGGGCGGCAGCCGTCGCACCGCCGCCAGCTGCTGGCGCTGGGGATGATCCTGCTGGCGCTGGTGGGCGGCATCCTGCTGTACAACCTGTGGCTCTACTCCAACCCGCTGAAGATCCACAGCTGGCAGGAGATCGACCCCAACCGCCACACGCTGCAGGACTACCTGGGCGGCGGCCTCGGGCTGCTCTACGACTGCGCCTTCGGGTTGTTCGCCTTCGCGCCGATCTGGCTGCTGCTGCTGCCGGCCGTGGCGCTGCTGCTCGCCCGCCGTGCGGCGCTGCCAGCCCACCTCGCCGTCCTCACCCTGCCCTATCTGATGGTGGTGACCCCGCGCGGCGAATGGTACGGCGGCTGGTCGCCGCCGTTTCGC
>DATGHG010000110.1:0-2604 GCA_035308185.1 Thermoanaerobaculia bacterium
GCAGCGGCCGCTCGGGCGGCACTCCCGGCGACACCACGACGGCGTCGATGCCGGCCCAGGCGGCATCGGCGCCGGCGGCCAGGCCGGCGGCGGCGGCGCCCGCCAGCAGCTCGCAGCGCGGATCGGCAGCCAGGTCGCCGGCGTCGAGGGCGGCGGCGGGGCGGTCGTCCACCGCCGTCACCGCCACGCCGCGCCCCAGCAGCAGGCGGCCGGCGGCGCGGCCGGAAAGGCCCAGCCCGTAAACCAGGACCCGCTCGAAGTTGCCGCTTCCCCAGGGCACGTTCATCGCAGTTTCAGCGTCGACAGCGACAGCAGGGCGAAGAGGATCCCCAAGATCCAGAAGCGCACGATCACCTTCGGCTCCGCCCAGCCGGAAAGCTCGAAATGGTGGTGCAGCGGGGCCATGCGCAGCACCCGCCGACCCCGCAGCTTGAACGAGCCCACCTGCACGATCACCGACAGCGCCTCGAGCACGAACAGGCCGCCGACCAGGATCAGCAGCAGCTCCTGCTTGGCGATCACCGCCACGCTGCCGATGGCGCCGCCGAGCGACAGCGAACCGACGTCGCCCATGAACACCTCGGCGGGGTGGGAGTTGAACCAGAGGAAACCCAGCCCGGCGCCGACCAGCGCGCCGCAGAAGACCGACACCTCGCCCACCCCGTGCACGTAGGAGATCTGCAGGTAGTTGGCGATCAGCCGGTTGCCGGCGACGTAAGTGAAGATGGCGTAGGTCGCGGCGGCCACCGTGGTGGCGCCGATGGCGAGGCCGTCGAGGCCGTCGGTCAGGTTGACCGCGTTCGACGACCCCACCAGCACCAGCACCACGAACGGGATGTAGAAGTACCAGAGGTCGGGGCGCAGCTGCTTGAAGAACGGGAACGACAGCGTCGAGTTGAAGCCGTACTCCGGCGGCAGGAAGAGCAGCGTCACGCCCATGGCGGCGGCGGCCGCCGCCTGCAGGTAGAGCTTGTTCCGCGCCGTCAGGCCCTGGTTGTGGTGGCGGCGCACCTTGAGCAGGTCGTCGGCGAAGCCGATGGCGCCGAAGGCGGTGGTGACCAGCATCACCAGCCAGACGTAGACGTTGGTGAGGTTGGCCCACAGCAGCGTCGCGACCAGCACCGAGAACAGGATCAGCAGGCCGCCCATGGTCGGGGTGCCGGCCTTGACCTGGTGCGCCTCGGGACCGACGTCGCGGACGTTCTGGCCGACCGACAGGCGGCGCAGGGTGCGGATGAAGCGCGGGCCCAGCAGCAGCGACAGCAGCAGCGCGGTGACGATCGCCGCCGCGCCGCGGAAGGTGATGTAGCGGAAGACGTTGAACACCGGGACGACGCCGCGCAGCGGGTAGAGGAGGTGATAGAGCATCGATCACGCCTCTCCGCCGCCGGCGGGGGCGGCACCAACCTCGCCGGTCCCGCCAGGATCGCCGATCGCGCTTGGATCGCCGGTCTCGCCCCCGACGCGAATCCCGAGCGCCAGCAACCGCTTCACCACCAGGTCCAGGCCGACACCGCGCGAGCCTTTGACCAGCACCACGTCGCCCGGCCGCGCCGCGGCGGCCGCCCAATCGGCGGCGGCGGCGGCGTCCCGATGCCAGTCCGCGGTGGCGCCGCCGGCGCGCGCGCCGGCCACCAGCTGGCGCGCCAGCTCGCCCACCCCCGCCACCGGGCCGAAGCCCAGGCGCGCCGCCGCCAGGCCGCCCTCGTGGTGGTAGCGCGGCCCCTCCGGGCCGAGCTCCAGCATGTCGCCGAGCACCGCCATGCGGCGCGCCGCCGGCAGCTGCGCCGCGCTCGCCAGCGCCTTTTCCAGGGCGTCGGGATTCGAGTTGTAGCTGTCGTCGACGATCGTCAGCTCGCCGCGGGCGCCCACCCCGGGCTGCAGGACGACGCGGTGCACCACGCCGCGGCCCGTCGCCGGCCGCGCCTGGGCGGCCGCCGCGGCGATGTCCGGCAGCGGCACGCCGAGAGCGAAGGCACAGGCGGCGGCGGCGAGGCAGTTCTCGACGTTGTAGAAGCCGTGCAGCGGCAGCTGCACCTCTTGGGAGCTGCCGCCGGCCGCGAGCGTGAAACGGCTGCCGATGCCGCCGGGACCGGCGGTCAGGCCGCTCGCCGTGACGTCGATCCGCGGCGGGCTCGCCACCTCGCCGGCCATGCCGATGGTGGGCGCCGCGTCCCCGCCTTCGCCGAGGATGCCGTACCAGGTGACGCGCCGCCCGCCGGACCCGGCGAGATAGCGCAACGCGATCCGCACCACCTCGGGGTCGCCGGCGTTGGCCACCACCAACCCATCTGGCGCCAGTCCGGCGAGCAGCTCGGCCTTGGCGTCGGCGATGCCGCGCAGGCCGGCGAAAGCCTGCAGGTGCGCCGGCCGCACGACGGTGAACAGCGCCACGTCCGGCAGCCCCAGCAGCGACAGCTGTCGCAGCTCGCCCGGCGTCGACATCCCCATCTCCGCCACCATCCATTCGGCGTCGTCGGGCACGTTCAGCAAGGCCAGCGGAAAGCCGTAGAGGTTGTTGAAGTTGCCGGGGTTGCGCGCCACCCGGAAACGGGTCGCCAGCATCGCCGCCAGCAGCTCCTTGGTGGTGGTCTTGCCGGCCGA
>DATGHG010000111.1:0-6291 GCA_035308185.1 Thermoanaerobaculia bacterium
CATCCTCGACAGCCCCAGCGGCCCGTCGTAGGGCGCCGCCCCGCCGCCGCCCGCGCCTCGGCAGCCTGCTGCCCTGGGGGCTCCTCGCCCTCTTCCTGGTCCGCGGCGGCCTCGCCCTGCTGGCGGACGGCACCACGCCGGACGAACCCATTCACCTCTGGTACGGCCAGCGGGCGCTGGTCTCGGGGACGTTCCTGCGGCCCACCGCCAACCTGAATTCCAAGATGCCGGTGTCGGCGCTCAACGCGATCCCGCTCGAGATCGCGCTGCGCCTCCGCCTGCTGTCGCCGAACGCCAGCTGGTATCGCCAGCTCGTCTACGCCCGTTGGCCTTCCCTGCTGCTCGGCGCGCTGCTCTGCTTTCTCGTGTGGCGCTGGGCGGCGGCGCTGTTCGGCTGGGGCGGCGGCATGCTCGCGCTCTTCCTCTGCACCTTCTGCCCCAACCTCCTGGCGCATTCCCATCTCGTCACCACCGACGTCTCGACCTGCCTCGGGATCTTCGCCGCCACCTACTGCCTCTGGCGCTACCTCGCGGCGCCGAGCCGGCGCCGGCTGCTCGTCCTGGGCGTCGCCTTCGGCCTGGCCCAGCTCGCCAAGGCGACGGCGCTGCTGCTGGTGCCGATCTTCGCGGCGATCCTGGTCGTGAGGGCGGTGCGGGCGGCGGCGGCGCAACGGCGCCTCGCCGGCCTCGGCGGCAGGGACACCCTGCGCTTGCTGGCACGGGAGCTGGGGCGCGGGGCCGTGCTGCTGCTGTGGATGGGGCTCGCCACGATCGTGGCGCTCAACGCCGGCTTCCTCGGCGAGGGCAGCTTGACGCCCTTGCGGCGGTACACCCTGGTCAGCGGGTCCTTGCAATCCCTCGCCGCCCGGCCGGTGCTGCGCGACCTGCCGTTGCCGGTGCCCTATGCCTACGTCCAGGGGCTCGACATGGTGGCCCGCGATTCTCTGGCGCCGACGTGGAGCTATCTACATGGCCGGTACAGCCAGCAGGGCTTCCGGTCGTATTTCCTGGCCGCGCTGCTGGTCAAGGTGCCCATCGCCGTCCACCTGCTGCTGCTGCTGGCTCTCGCCCTCTGGATCGCTGGCCGCTCGCGGGCCCCCGGCGCCGACGACTGCCTGCTGCTGCCGGTGGCCATCCTGCTCTGCTACTTCAGCCTTGGCTTCCGGCTCGATCTCGGAGTGCGGTACGTCCTGCCGGTGTTGCCGTTCCTGTTCGTGTTCGCCGGCCGGCTCGCCGAGCCCGGCGCGTGGCGCGGCCTGGCCGGCGGCCGTTGGCGCGCGGCGATCGGCGGCAGTCGTTGGCGCGCGGCGATCGGCGGCAGCCTGCTGCTCTGGGAAGCCTTCGCCTCGCTCGCCGTCCATCCCCATTACCTCGCCTATTTCAACGAGATCGCCGGCGGCCCGGCGCAGGGCTGGCGCTGGCTGCTCGACTCGAATCTCGACTGGAACCAGGACGCCGAGCGGGCCAGTGCCCTGTACCAGCGCCCCGGCCTGCCGCTCTTCGTCGATCCCGCCGGTCCGGTTGCCGGCAGGGTCGTGATCGGCATCTCGGACCTCGTCGGCCGCGATCCCGAGTCCGCGGCGCGCCATGCCTGGCTGCGCGAGCACTTCAAGCCCATCGCCACGGTGGGCTGGTCCCAGGCCGTCTTTGACGTCGGCGCGGCGGAGCTCGACCGCTGCTGCGCCGCGCAGGTGAACGCCACCTGGCGGCTCCCGGCAGACGACGACCTGGCGCTCCATGGCGCGCCCTTCGGCGGCGGCGAGGAGGTGACCGTTCGCTTCGTCGAGCGCCTGAACGACGGCTCCCTGGGCGCCAACCAGACCTTTGACGCCGCACGCACCACGCCGCCGCGACCGCATGCGGTGCGCGCCTGGTTCGGCATCGCCTGGCCCACCGCCCAGCGCGTCGGCCGCGTGCTCGCCTTCCCCGGCTTCTACAGCCGCGGGCCGCAGGTCCGCAGCTTCCTGGCCCTCGACTACGTGCTGCAGTTCTGGGACGGCGCCGCCTGGCGCGATCTGCCCGGCACCCGCACGCGCGACAACAGCCTCCCCCACGTCGAGCACCGCTTCGCCCCGCTCGAGACCACCGCGATCCGGCTGCTGGTCGAACGCGAGCGCAACGGCGACGGCGGCCTGGCGCCGGGCGGAGGCTTCCGCGCCGCCTGCCTGGAGCTCGCGGCCTTTCCGCGGTGACGTTCCCCCGCCAGGCTTCCGGTCCCGTCCAGCCGGAATCTTTCTGCTAAACTTGCCGTTGTCCCAATGAGCGTCCGCCACCGGCGGCGCCCACCCACACCTTCCCCGAATTGGCGAGAGTCCAGACTCAGATGATCAACCAGGTCCTGACCAAGATCTTCGGCAGCCAGCACCAGCGCGACGTCAAGAAGATCCAACCGCTGGTGGCGGCGATCAACGCCCTCGAGCCGGAGATCAAGGCCCTTTCGGATGACGAGTTGCGCGGCAAGACCGTGGAGTTCCAGCAGTTCCTGGCCAGCCGCCGCCGTCACCCCGCCGACACCCTCGACGGCGCTGACACCACCGACGCCGCCGATCCTGCCGACCTTGGCCTGGGCCGCGACGGCGACGCCGACCGCAAGTCCGACTCCGACGCCGACTCCGACACCGACTCCAAAATCGAGAAGGAGGCCCTGGACGAGCTCTTGGTCCCGGCCTTCGCCGTGGCGCGCGAGGCCGCCTGGCGCACCCTCAAGATGCGCCCCTTCGACGTCCAGCTGATGGGCGGCATCGTCCTTCACCGCGGCCGCATCTCCGAGATGAAGACCGGCGAAGGCAAGACCCTGATGGCCACCCTGCCGGTCTACCTCAACGCCCTCGCCGGCAAGGGCGTCCACGTCGTCACCGTCAACGACTACCTCGCCCGCCGCGACGCCGATTGGATGGGGCGCATCTACCGCTTCCTGGGCCTCTCCGTCGGCGTCATCCAGCACGACCTGACCGACGCCGAGCGCCAGGCCGCCTATCGCTCGGACGTCACCTACGGCACCAACAACGAGCTCGGCTTCGACTATCTGCGCGACAACATGAAGTTCGACCTCGAGTCGATGGTGCAGCGCGGCCACCACTACGCCATCGTCGACGAGGTCGACTCCATCCTCATCGACGAGGCGCGCACGCCGCTGATCATCTCCGGCCCCTCGGAAGAGTCGGTCGACAAGTACTACCGCATCGACCGCATCGTGCCGCGCCTGACGCGCGGCGAGGAGATCGACGAGGGCGACGGCCGCAAGAGCACCACCGGC
Source organism: Thermoanaerobaculia bacterium (assembly GCA_035308185.1). Taxonomy (GTDB): domain Bacteria; phylum Acidobacteriota; class Thermoanaerobaculia; order Multivoradales; family UBA5704; genus JASLEW01. The sequence continues at coordinate 3,257 of DATGHG010000111.1, forward strand.
GACTTCCTGGTGGACGAGAAGGGCCATACCGTCAGCCTGACCGACGAGGGCGTCGAGAAGGTCGAGCGCCTGCTCGGCGTGCGCAACCTCTACGATCCGGACAACATGGAGACTCTGCACGGGGTCAACCAGGCGCTGCGCGCCCACCACCTCTACCAGCGCGACGTCGAGTACCTGATCAAGGACGGCAAGGTGGTGATCGTCGACGAGTTCACCGGCCGCATGATGCCCGGCCGGCGCTGGTCCGACGGCCTGCACCAGGCGGTCGAGGCCAAGGAAGGCGTCAAGATCGAGCGCGAGAACCAGACCCTCGCCACCATCACCTTCCAGAACTACTTCCGGATGTACAAGAAGCTGGGCGGCATGACCGGCACCGCCGACACCGAGGCCGCCGAGTTCGGCCAGATCTACAACCTCGACGTCACCGTCATCCCCACCAACCAGCCGATGATCCGCGACGACCGCGCCGACCTGGTGTACCGCACGGGCGACGAGAAATGGGACGCGGTGGTGCAGGAGATCCGCGACTGCCACGAGCGCGGCCAGCCGACGCTGGTGGGCACGGTGTCGATCGAGAAGAGCGAGATGCTGTCGAAGCTGCTCAACCGCCCGCCGCGGGTGCCGCACGTGGTGCTCAACGCCAAGTACCACGAGCGCGAGGCGTCGATCGTCGCCCAGGCCGGGCGCAAGGGCGCCGTCACCATCGCCACCAACATGGCCGGCCGCGGCACCGACATCGTGCTCGGCGGCAACCCCGAGGGGCTGGCCCGCTCCGAGGCCGACCCGGAGAAGGAGCCCGAGGCCTTCCAGGCGGCGCTGACGCGCTACCAGGAGATGTGGGCCCGGGAGCGCGAAGAGGTGCTCGCCGCCGGCGGCCTGCACATCCTGGGCACCGAGCGGCACGAGTCGCGGCGCATCGACAACCAGCTGCGCGGCCGCTCCGGACGCCAGGGCGATCCTGGCTCGTCGCGTTTCTATCTTTCGCTCGAGGACGACCTGATGCGGATCTTCGGCTCCGACCGCATCAAGGGGCTGATGGGCCGCCTGGGCATGACCGACGGCGAGCCGATCGAGCACTCCCTCGTCACCAAGTCGATCGAGCGCGCTCAGAAGCAGGTCGAAGGCCGCAACTTCGAGATGCGCAAGCACCTGCTCGAATACGACGACGTGATGAACAAGCAGCGCGAGGCGATCTACCAGCTGCGCCGCGACATCCTCGAGGGGCGCGAGGGGCGCGACTACGTGATGGAGGTGGCCGGCGGCATCCTCGGCTCGCTGATCGAGAGCCACTGCCCGGAGAAGACCGACCCGCAGGACTGGGACCTCCCCGGCCTGCGCACCGAGTACCTGGCGTTCTTCAACATCTCGGCCAACGAGCTCGGCATCGACCTCGACGGGCTCGGCACCGACGGGCTGCGCGAGACCCTGGGCAGGGCGCTCGCGGAGCGCTACGGCGAGCGCGAGACGCGCCACCCCCCGGAGGTGATCCGCGCCTTCGAGCGCGCCATCATGCTGCACGCCGTGGACGTCGCCTGGAAGGACCACCTGCTCGCCCTCGACCACCTCAAGGAGGGCATCGGGCTGCGCGGCTACGGCCAGAAGGACCCGCTGCAAGAGTACAAGCGCGAGAGCTTCGAGTTGTTCCAGGCGATGAAGGACCGGGTCGAAGACGACATGATCCAGAAGCTCTATCGCTACGAGCCGATGACCGAGGAGCAGCTGCTCGAGCAGCGGCGCCGGCAGGAGCGGGCGGCGCCACGCATCGAGCTGTCGGCCCCGCCCAAGGCGGAGGGGTCCGGTCCCCCGGGGCGGCCGCAGCAGGTGGTCCACCGCGAGGGCAAGGTCGGGCGCAACGATCCCTGCCCCTGCGGCTCGGGGAAGAAGTACAAGAAGTGCCACGGCGCCGCCGCCACCTTCGGGTGAGGCGCCATCCGGCAGAGGCGGCGCCGGGACGCCGCGGACATCGTTGGAATGGATGGGCGGCCGCCACCGGCCGCCCGTTCTTTAGGCGGAGAACACCTGGATGAGCCAGACGACCGACATCGCCGAGACGACCGCAACGATCGCCCCGACCGCAACGATCGCGCCGACCGCGCCGCCGACATCGCCGGCCATGCCCGCCGGGCGCGCCGGCAGCCCCGGGTTGGTGGCCGCCGCCGCGAGCGCGGAACCGGCGCCGGAGCAGGACCTCGCCGCCGTCGAACCGCGCTTGGCCCTGACCTTCGACGACGTGTCGATCGTGCCCGGCCTGTCCGAGGTGCACCCCAGCCAGGTGGATCTGCGGACCATGGTCTGCCGCGGCATCCCGATGAACATCCCCATCCTGGCGGCTGCCATGGACACGGTCACCGAATCGCGCCTGGCGATCGCGGTGGCGCAGGAGGGGGGCATCGGCGTCGTCCACAAGAACCTGTCGATCGACGCCCAGGCCGAGGAAGTGGACAAGGTGAAGCGCAGCGAGGCCGGCATGATCGTCGATCCGGTGACGATGCGCCCCGACCAGAGCATCCGCGAGGCGCTGGCGATGATGTCGCGCTACAAGATCTCGGGGGTGCCGGTGACCGATACCGAGGGCCACCTGGTCGGCATCCTCACCAACCGGGACCTGCGCTTCGAGAACGACCTCGACCGCCGCATCGGCGAGCTGATGACCAAGGAAGACCTGGTGACGGTGCCCGAGGGGACCACGCTCGAGCAGGCCAAGCAGCTGCTCCACCGCCATCGCATCGAGAAGGTGCTGGTGGTGGATGCCGCCGGCAACCTCAAGGGACTGATCACCGTCAAGGACATCCAGAAGATGATGCAGTACCCGAGCGCCTGCAAGGACGAGCTCGGCCGCCTGCGGGTGGGCGCCGCCGTCGGCGCTTCGGGCGACTTCCTCGACCGCGCCGCCGCCCTGGTGCGGGCCAAGGCCGACATCCTGGTGCTCGACTCCTCGCACGCTCACAGCCGCGGCGTGCTCGACGCCACGGCGGCGCTGCGCGAGCGCTTCCCGGAGGTGGGCCTGGTGGTCGGCAACGTCGCCACCGCCGCCG
>DATGHG010000112.1:0-8329 GCA_035308185.1 Thermoanaerobaculia bacterium
ACGTGGCCCCGCTCGGCCTTGCAGATCCGCTGTTTGGCGACTCCCGCCCGCTCGGCAACCTGCGCTTGCGTCAGGCCCTGAGAGGCGCGCAGGGCTGCCAGAGCCTTGCCCAGGATGCGTGCCTCTTCGATCTCCTCGTCGGATCTCGTCACCCTGCTCATGACAGCCGCTCCTCGATCTTCTCGACCAGGGCGGCTACCTTGCGGCCGACCTTGCCGGCGAACCGGGCAAGTCGCTCGTCTGACTCGTCCAGGGAGCACACGTCGGCCGAGCGGGCGATTTGGTGGAGCAGGTAGCCGCCGGTGTAGCGGAGATCGGCGGCTACGGCCCGCAGCTCTGTCCTGGTGGAGGACTCCTCGTCGCCCCCCTCGCCCTCCACGTGGTCGGCGAAGACGGCCAGGTCGTAGAGCACCTGGCCCAGACGGCGCACGACTTGCCGGTCGGGTTCGTCGAAGAGCTTTAGGGTGGTCTCTCGGAACGAGTCCGATTCGTTCCAGGGGGGCGAGGTAGACTCGGGGCGGTCGGGCATGGGTAACCTCCGTGCTCGGCAAGTCCTCGGCGGGAGGGGCCTAACCTTCCGCCGGGGGCGTCTGTCTGGTTTGGGGAGGAGCGGTCCTCCCCTAAAGGGAGGACGCTACAGGAGATCCGGACCGGCCGACCCAGCAACACACTGATAGAGCACTACCGCCGGCTCACTTCACATAGACGGTCTTGACGTTGACGAACTCGCGGATGCCGAAGGGGCCGAGCTCGCGCCCGTATCCCGATTGCTTGATGCCGCCGAAGGGCAACCGCGGATCGGAGCGCACCAGGTCGTTGACGAAGCAGCTGCCGGCCTCGAGACGGCGGGCGACCGCCTCGCCGCGACGCGCGTCGCGGGTGAAGACGGCGGCGCCGAGGCCGAAGACCGAGTCGTTGGCCACCCGGATCGCGTCTTCCTCGTCGTCGACCGCAAGGAGCGCCGCCACCGGCCCGAACAGCTCCTCGTCGTAGGCCGGCATGCCGGGGGCGACGCCGGCGAGCACGGTCGGCGGATAGAAGGCTCCCGGCCCCTCGGGAACCTCGCCGCCGAGCAGGCAGCGGGCGCCGGCGCGGCGGCTCGCCTCGACCTGGGCGTGCAGCTGGTCGCGCAGGTCGCGGCGCGCCAGCGGCCCGACGTGGGTGCCCTCGCGCATGGGATCGCCGACCACCTTGGCGGCCATCGCCGCCACGAAGCGCCGCTCGACGTCGGCCGCGAGCCGGCGCGGGATGATGAAACGCTTGGCGGCGATGCAGCTCTGGCCGCTGTTGATCAGCCGGCTCTCGACGCAGGTTGCGACCGCCTGGTCGAGGTCGGCGTCGTCGAGGATCAGATAGGGGTCGCTGCCGCCCAGCTCGAGCACGGTCTTTTTCAGCAGCGAGCCGGCCTTGGCGGCCACCGCGCGGCCGGCCGGCGTGCTGCCGGTCAGAGTGACCGCCACCACCCGCGGGTGCTCGATCACCCGCTCGACGCCCTTGGACGGCACCAGCAGGGTGCGGAACAGGCCGTCGGGCAAGCCGGCGTCGCGGCACACCTCTTCGATGGCGAGGGCGCAGCCCGGCACGTTGGAGGCATGCTTGAGGATGCCGGCGTTGCCGGCCATCAGCGCCGGGGCGGCGAAGCGGAAGACCTGCCAGAACGGGAAGTTCCACGGCATCACCGCGAGCACCACGCCCAGCGGCTCGAAGGCGACGAAGCTGCGGCTGGCCTCGGTCGCCACCACCTCGGGGGCGAGGAAGGTTGCCGCCCGGGCGGCGTAGAAGTCGCAGACCGCGGCGCACTTGTCGATCTCCGCGAGGCCGCCGGCGAGCACCTTGCCCATCTCGCGGGTCATCAGCTCGGCGTAGTCGCGGCGCCTTTCGCGCAGCAGGCGGCCCGCCGCCCGCAGCAGCGGCGCCCGCTCCTCGAAGCTGGTGCCGCGCCAGCGGCGGAAGGCGGCGTGGGCCGCTTCGACGGCGCGGTCGACCGCGGCAGGTTGCATCTCGTCGTAGGTGCGCGTGGTCTCGCCGGTCTCCGGGTTGACGCTCGCGATGGTCATGGTCCAGACCCTCCTTGGGCTCGCGCTCGCGCCGTGGCAGGCGCCTGACGTCCCCTCATCATCGCGGCTATGCAAGCCGCGGGCAAGGTGCCCGGCAAAGGCGCGCGGCGTGAAACTGCCGCCGGCCGCCGTCTTGCACGCCCGCTATCTTGCACGGCCGTTATCTTGCAATAGAATCCTGGCACCTTGAGCCCCGCCGCGACACGCCTCCTGGTGGTCTCCAACCGGCTGCCCATCGTTCTCGAGAAGAAGGATTCAGGATGGATCCTGAAGCCCGGTTCGGGCGGCCTGGTGAGCGCCCTGGCGCCGGTCCTCTCCCACCGCGGCGGCGTCTGGATCGGCTGGCCGGGCCTCGCCCTCGAGCGCGGCGGCGCCTGGGAGGCGCTGATGGCCGAGGGCTTCCGCGAGCGCGGCTACGAGCTGCGGCCGGTGTTGCTCAACGAGGACGAGGTCAAGGGGTTCTACGAGGGGTTCGCGAACGCCATCCTCTGGCCGCTGTTCCACGACCTCACCGGCCGCTGCGAATTCCAGCCCGCGTACTGGTACACCTACCTCGAGGTCAACCGCAAGTTCGCCGACGCCGTCATCGAGCACAGCCGCGACGACGACTTCGTCTGGGTGCAGGACTACCAGCTGATCCACGTCGCCGAGTTCGTGCGCGAGCGCACCGCGGCGCGCCGCATCGGCTTTTTCCTCCACATCCCGTTCCCGCCGCTCGACGTCTTCATGAAGCTGCCGTGGCGAGGCCAGATCCTCAACGCCTTCCTGGCCTACGATCTGCTCGGCTTCCAGACCCAGCGCGACCGCCGCAACTTCCTCTCCTGCGTCGAGCACCTGCTCGACAAGCTCGAGATCCGCAAGTCCCGGGAGCTCAACCTGGTCGAGGTGCGGGCTCACAACCGGGCAGTGCGCGTCGGCACCTTTCCGATCGGCATCGACTACGAGGCCTTCTCGGAGACCGCGCGCTCCGAAGAGGTCGAGCTGCGGGTCGGCGAGCTGCGGCGGCGCATCGGCGCTTTCGAGCTGGTGGTGGGCGTCGATCGGCTCGACTACACCAAGGGGCTGCCCGAGCGGTTGCAGGCGTTCCGCAATGCCCTGCAGCGCTTCCCCGAGCTGCGCGAGCGGGCGCTGCTGATGCAGATCGTGGTACCCAGCCGCGAAGCGGTGGCCGACTACCAGGCGCTCAAAGGCGAGATCGAGCAGCTGGTCGGCGAGATCAACGGCGAGTTCTCGACGCCTGGCTGGGTGCCGGTGCACTATCACTACCGCAGCCTGATGCGGCGCGACCTGGTGGCGCTGTACCGCATGGCGCGGGTTGGCTTCGTGACCTCGCTCAAGGACGGCATGAACCTGGTCGCCAAGGAGTTCTGCGCCTGCCAGGTGGACGGCCTCGGCGCGCTGGTGCTCTCCGAGTTCGCCGGCGCCGCCGCTCAGCTCAAGAACGGCGCGCTGCTGGTCAACCCGCATGACATCGAAGGCATGGCCGACGCCCTCAAGGCCGCTTTCGAGATGGCTCCCGCCGAACGTCTGCGCCGCATGCATCTGATGCAGGAAGTGCTGCGCAAGAACGACATCTTCTGGTGGGTGGACTGTTACCTCAAGGCCGCGGGCATCGTGGCGGAAGGCTTCCGCACTCCCAAGGAGGTCGCGCCGCCCGCCGGCGAGGAGCAGAGCTGGGTGGAAGTCTGACCTCCGGGCCGCCCGAGGCGTTGGCGCACTGGTCCGAGATCGCCCGCCGGCTTGCCGGCCGGCGCGTGGTCCTGTTCCTCGACTACGACGGCACGCTGTCGCCGATCGTTCAGCGGCCGGAGCTGGCGCTGCTGCCGGACGAGACGCGCGCGGTGGTGGGGCGCCTGGCCGAGCTCATGCCGGTGGCGATCCTCTCCGGGCGCCGGCGCGAGGAGGTCGCGGCGCTGGTGGATCTGCCGGGTCTGGTCTACGCGGGCAGCCACGGCTTCGACATCGCCGGACCGGCGCCGGTAGCCGGTGGCGCGCCGGCCCTGGCAAGCGCGCCCGCGGCGGGACCGGCGGCGGCGCCGCCGACGCTGCGCCACCTGGCCGCTCCGGGCGTGGAGACCCGCCTGCGGCGCGTGGCCGAACGCCTGCGGCGCGAGCTGGCGGGCATCGAAGGCGTGCTGGTCGAGGACAAGCGCTTCGCGGTCGCCGTGCACTACCGGCTGGTGGCAGACCGCGACCTGCCGCGGATCGAAGCGGCGGTAGACCGCGCCGCCGGCGCGGCGGGCGGCGGCGCGGGCGATGGCGGCGATGGCGGTGATGGCGGCGATGTCGGCGATATCGGCGATGCCGGAGGGAGCGCCGCGGCCGCGGGGGGAGGCCGGCTGCGCAAGACCGGCGGCAAGAAGGTCTGGGAGCTGCGTCCCGACGTGGATTGGGACAAGGGTCGAGCGCTGCTGTGGCTCTTCGAGCGCTATGGGGGCGGCCATCCGGACGCCCTGCCGCTCGTGCTGGGCGACGACGTCACCGACGAGAGCGCCTTCGCGGCCGCGGCGAGCCGCGGCGGCATTGGCATCCTGGTCGCCGAGGAACCTCGGCCGACCGCCGCCGCCTTCCGGTTGCGCGATCCGGCGGCGACGCTCGCGCTGCTGACCCGACTTGCCGAGCTGGCGACGGCGCCGCCACGCCATGAACCCGGCGCCGCGCCGGTCGGCTCCCGGCCGGCGGCGCTCGCCGTCGACGCGCCGCTGACCGGCGAATGGCGGCCGGGGCAGATCCAGATCCTGGGGCCGCTGGCGGTTCCCGGCCATTCGCCGCGCCTGGTGCGGGTCTACCTGCCCTCCACCTTCACGCCGGAGGTGCCGCGCTTCGCCCTCTACATGTTCGACGGCCAGAACGTCTTCGACGACCCGCCGTCGTTTGCCGGCGGCTGGCATCTGCACGCGGCGGTCGAGAAGCTGGCGCGGAGCAAGCGGCCGGCGCCGATCGTCGTCGGCATCGATCACGGCGGCCAGACGCGCATCGACGAGCTGTCGCCGTTTGGCGCCGAGGTCCGCGCCGGCAGCCTCGATGTATTGCTCGACTGGCTGGCGGGCAGCCTGATCCCGCGCCTGGCCGCCGCGCTGCCGCTGCTCGGCGGTCCGGTCGGCGCCGTCGTCGGCGGTTCCTCGATGGGCGGGCTGGCGGCCCTCTACGCCCACTTCCGCAGGCCGCGCGACTTCGGCGGCGCGCTGGCGATGTCGCCCTCGTTCTGGCTCGGGGAAGGCGAGATCCTGCGCTGGGTGGCGGCGCAGCCGGTGCCGGAGATGTCGCGCATCTACCTCGATTGCGGCGTGAAGGAGGGCCGCGGCATGGTGCTGCCCCAGGTGGCGGCGATGGCCGCGCAGCTGGCCAACCGCGGCTACGACCCGGACCGCCTGATGTTTCGCGCCGATCCGCGCGGCGCCCACTCCGAGGCCAGCTGGCGCCGCCGGCTGGCCCGCGCCCTGCGTTTCTTTTATCGCCACCCCGCCAGCCAGGGGTAGGGTGAACGCTGGTGTCCTGCCCTAGCCCAGGCTCTCCGCCGCCTCGCGCCACAGGCCCGGCAGATCGAGGGCGATCTCGGGCAGCGCCAGCGAGCGATATTCGGCGCCGCTCGGCACCGAAACGACGTACCGGCCGGCGTCGTTGACCAGGAACTCGATCTGCCGCTCCTCGGGATCCACCACCCAGTACTCGCGCACGTCGCTCTCGCCGTAGAGCCGCAGCTTTTCACCGCGGTCGCGCCGGGCGGTGCCGGCGGACAGCACCTCGACCACCAGATCGGGAGCGCCTTCGATGCTCCCGCGGACGATGCCGCGGCGGCCCGCCGAAATGTAAATCACGTCCGGCTGCACCACCGAATGAGCGGCCAGCGTGACGTCGAGCGGCGCCACCAGGGCCAGCCCCCCCGTCTTCCGAGCGATCGCGTGGAGCCGCTGCCAGATCAACGTGACCAGCAACTGGTGCAGCGGCGACGGGCTCGGGCTCACGTAGAACCTCCCCAGGATGAGCTCGCAGCGCGGCTCGTCCTCCCCCAACGCTTCGTAGTCCCGGCGACGGTAAGGCCCCACATCTGCCGGCGGCGCCAGCGGCGGCTCGGTCAGGAAGGCGACGGCCATAAGGGGCAGTATAGCCGCGGGCGGCTGGCGCCGCGTCAGGGCTCGGCCCGCGCGGCGGGCGGGTGCAGAGCCAGGCTCGACCCCACCCAGGTGCGGTCCTTGTTGAAGTCGACGCCCACCATCTTGCCCTTGGTCATGCGCACCAGGTTGTTGATCAGCAGCGGCTGCTCGCGCCAGACGTACATCATCCGGACCTCGAGCTTGGCCGGCACGTCGGGCGTGACGACGGCGGGCGCGTACTCGATCCGGCGCTGCAGGATGTAGTCCTCCGGCCGGGCGATGGCCGCCAGCCGCTCGGCGGTGACGCCGACCTCGACGCCGAGGCCGGCGAACGAGAACAAGGGCTTGAGCACGTAGTTGTCGAGATCGGCCGGCAGCTCGCGCAGCTCGGAAAGAAAGTGGCAAGGCGGCGCGTACTGGCTGTGGAGGAACGGCAGCGAGAACTTGCTGAGCTTCCAGAACCAGTTGGGATGGCCCACCCACTCGAGGTCCAGGTCGGCGCGGAAGAGCTCCGGCAGCGCCAGGCCGCGGCGGGCCAGCTCGTCGAAGATCACCCGGTTGTACACCCGCCGGATGGGCACCTCGCCGCCGCCGTCCTCGGCCCGGCGGCGATAGAACGCCTGCCGGCCGCGCACCGTCACCTCGGCGAGGCCCACCGTCGGCACGCCCAGGAGCTTCTCGGTCATCACGAAATCGACCCGCGTCTTCTGCTGCTCGGGCTCGATCTCGAGCAGCACCACGGTGCGCGGGTCGGCGTCGCCGACGATCGTCCGGCGCAGGCAGTCGACGTACGAGGCGTCGTCGAGGCCGGCGAAATAGGGCGTCATCTCGCCGGGCAGGTCGAAGTGGCGCCGGTAGGCGCGGGTGAGCAGCCACTGGAAGGCATAGAGCGACGGGAAGCCCTGCAGCTCGATCAGCCGCGGCACCAAGCGGCCGTCGACCTCGGCGATCGCCAGGTCGATCTGCACGAAAACCGGGTGCGCCTCCTCGCCGGGCACCTGGTACTGCGGCGGCACCGCCCGCGCCGCCGCCCGCAGGTAGTCCGGCGAGCTCACCGCGGCGAGCAGCTCCCCGGCGGCCCGTTCGAGCTCCGCGGCGAGCGCCGCCGGCAGGAACACCGGCGTCTCGCAGATGCGGAACGGCACGTGCAGTCCGGCCTCCGCTTCGAGCCCCGCCACCATGGCGTGATAGCGGTCTTCGGTGAAGGCGGCGTTGTACGCCTGCCGCAGCTCCGGGATCATGAGGTCAGGCGGCCTCCTGGCGGGCGCCGGCCGGCGGCATGTCGTGGAGAGGTCGCAAGGCTAGAGCCCGGCATGCGTCTCGGCGACGATGTAGTCGACCACCGCCTGGTAGTCGTGGCCGGACTGCTCCCAGACCATCAGCTGCCGGTCGGCGCCGGTGCCGTGACGCAGGATGTGATGGATGTGATCGATCTCCTGCCGGCTGCCCAGCTCGTCGACCACGTCGTCGACGAACGCCAGCAGCTCGTGGATGAGATCGGCGCACGGCACCTCGGCCGATTTGCCGAAATCGATCAGCTTGCCGGCGATGCCGTAGCGCGCCGCCCGCCACTTGTTCTCGTTGAGCAGCAGCCGCCGGTAGAGGCGGAAACCCAGGTTGCTGCGGATCAGCTTGTGGAGCTTGACCGTCACCGCCTGGATCAACGCCGCCAGGGCGATCGTCTCGTCGACGCGCATCGGCACGTCGCACATGCGGAACTCGAGGGTGTCGAAGAACGGGTGCATGCGCAGGTCCCACCAGATCTTCTTGGCGTTGTCGATGCAGCGCGTCTTGATCAGCAGCTTGATGTAGTCGTCGTACTCCGACAGGCTCGCGAAGTAATCCGGGATGCCGGTGCGCGGGAAGCGGTCGAAGATCTTGCTGCGAAAGGACTTGAAGCCGGTGTTGCGGGCCTGCCAGAAAGGCGAGTTGGTGGACAGCGCGAAGATGTGCGGCAGGAAATAGCGGGCGGCGTTCATGATGTGGATCGCCACTTCGCGGTCGGCGATGCCGACGTGGACGTGCAGGCCGAAGATCAGGTTGGCCCGGGCGATCTGCTGCATGTCCTCGACGATCTCCTCGTAGCGCGGGTGTTGGGTGATCTCCTGGTCCTTCCAGTGGGCGAACGGGTGGGTGCCGGAGGCGGCGATGGTCAGGCCGTTGCGGCGGGCGAGCGTC
>DATGHG010000113.1:0-2748 GCA_035308185.1 Thermoanaerobaculia bacterium
GGCATCGACTGGGAGGCCCGCTCCGCTTGGCAAGACTACCTGGTGCGTGAGCCGCATTCGGGCTGGGCGGACGAGGCCCGAGCCCACCTGCGCTCGCTGATCTCGCCGCCTGCTGCCCCGCTCCGGGAGCCGCAGCACGACCGCCTCGACGCGGCGGCGCTCGCCGGCGACGGCGCCCAGGTCCGCGAGCTCATCGCCGCCAACCCGCAAGCGGCGCGCGAGTACGTCGAACAAGTGCTGTTGGGGCGCTGGGCCGAAAGGCTGGAACATGGCCGGTTGCCCGCGGCGGAGCGCGCTCTCGACACGGCGCGGGCGGTCGGCGCCGCCTTGCAGGCCGCGCGGGGCGATGCGATGGCAGCCGACGCGGTGGCAGCGATCGATGCGGCGCGGCGCGAGGCGAATCCCCAGCGCCTGAGGAGCCTCGCCGCCGGGCATGCCGCCTACCAAGGCGCTCTGGCGGCGGGATTCGACCTGAAGCGGGCGCGCGCTCTGTGGCTGGCGGCGGAGCGCCGGCTGGCCGCCGGCGGCAGTCCCTTCCGTGCCTGGGCGGCGTTGCAATCGGCGATAGGCGATTTCCACCGCTCCAGGTATCGCTCGGCCTTGTCGGCGCTACAGCGCCTGGAGCGCGGCGACGGGGACAGGTATCCCTGCCTGCTGGCCAGGGTGCTGCGAGTCAAGGGCTTGACCTTCGCGGTTCTCGCCGATTACTCCCGTGCGCTGCCGACCTTCGCCGACGGCGCGCGCCTCTATCGCCGGGTGGGTGAGATCGGCAACCTGATCAGCGTGCTAGCTCAGCTGGCGACCACGCAGCAATACCTGGGACGTCAGGAGGAAGCCTGGCGGACGCGGTGCGAGGCGCTCCGGCTGGGGCGGCGCCTGACCTCGCTGCCCATTGCGTTGCTCATCCAGATCACCCTTGACGCCGTTAGCCAGGGAGAGCCGCAGATCGCGCTGTACTTCCAGGACGAGGGGCTGCGTCTGGCCGAGCTCGCCGGCGATCCCGCAGCCCTGGCAGAGTACCTGCGGACCCGCGCCGCGATCCATTTCCGCCTGGGCCGAGCCGATCTGGCCAGGAAGGACTTGGTGCGCGCGCTCGCGAACGTGGAGCGGATACCCTTCGGCAGCGAGCGCCGCGGCGTCCGCGGCGATCTCCTCGCCATCGCGGGCGAGGTCGAGAGCCGCGACGATCCGCGGCGGGCGGCGGCGCTCTTCAGCCAGGCGATCGCCATCTACCGCGACACCGCCTATCGGCACTACCTGGCCCAGCTGCACCGAGCGCGCGCGGCTGCCTGGCTGGCGGCGGGCGACCTCGACGCCGCCGAGGCCGATTACCGGGTGGCCATCACCCTGCGCGAGGGCCAGCGCGCCATGGTGCCGGATGAGCAGTGGCGAGCCGCCTTTTTCGACCAGGTGCAATCGGTGTTCGAAGAGATGGCCTTCTTCCAGCTGACGGTACGTGCACGCGCCGACCGCGCCTTCGACTACGCCGAGCGCGCACGGGGGCGCACGCTCCTCGACCTGATCGCCAGGAGCCGGGCCCTGGCGGCGCACCGGGATGGTGGCGTCGTGGTCGGGACGCGGCCGCTCGACGCGGCGGCGATCCGCGGCGCGCTGCCGACGGGCACGGTGGTGGTCGCCTACTCGTTGCTGGAGACGCGGACGCTGGCCTGGTCGGTGCGCCGGGAGTCCCTCGACGGCATGGTGCTGCCGGCCGGGCGCGACCGGCTCTGCCGGCTGGTGGAGTCGGCACGCGGCGAGATGGTGGGCGCCGGCGCGGCGTCCCCCGCGGGCACCGCCGCCGCCGCCCTCTTCGAGATCCTGGTGGCGCCGATGATCGCGTCGCTGCCTCCGGGCAGCCGGCTGACGATCGTCGCCGACGGCTGCCTCGCCCTCGTGCCCTACGCGGCGCTGCGCGACCCGGCCACCGGCCGCTACCTGATCGAGGACCACGTGCTGGCCGTGGCGCCGAGCGCCACCGCCTTCGTGCGGGCGCTGGCGCGCGACCGGCGCCTCGGCCACCGCGCCGGCGAGAGCGTCCTGATCGTCGGCGACCCGACGGTGCCGGGGCTCGAGAGCCTGCCCGGAGCGCGCCGGGAAGCAGCGGCCCTCCGCCTGCTCTACGGGGCGTCGTCGCGCTCGCTCGGCGGCGCGCAGGCTACGCGGCGCGCGGTCCTCGCCGCGCTGCCTGCCTTTGACATCGCCCATCTCGTCAACCGTGCGCTGATCGATGCCGATTCGCCGCCGCGCTCCCGGCTGGTGCTCGCCGCCGAGCCGGCGGCAGGCGACTCCGGCGAGCTGTGGCTGGGCGACCTCTTCGGGCGGTCGCTGCCGCGTACCCGTTTGATCGTGCTGGCCGCCTGTGCCAGCGGCGCCGGCAAGCCCTGGAATGGCGAGGGGCCGTTGAGCCTCGCGCGGCCGTTCCTGGCCGACGACGTCCCGGCCGTGGTCGCCGCCCTGTGGAGCGTCGACGACGCGGCGGCGGCCGACCTGTTGCTCGATTTCCACCGGCGGGTGCGCGGCGGCCAGGACGCCGCCGGCGCCCTGCGCGCCGCTCAGGTGGCGCTGCTGCACAGCACCGACCCACACCGGCGCCAACCCGCCGCCTGGGCGGCCTTCGAAATGTTCGGCGGCGTCCAACCGCGCGATCCGGAGCGGCCGGGAGGAGGCTGACCCCGCAATGGCTGTGCTATGCTCCGCCCTCGACAGGGGGAGCCCGATGGCGGTCGATCCGGAGCTGCTGGAGATACT
>DATGHG010000114.1:0-11645 GCA_035308185.1 Thermoanaerobaculia bacterium
GACGGTAGTGTAGGAATAGGGCCAAGCGCCAGCCACCTCAGCCATGGCGGCATCGTCGAGACGGCGTAGCGTCTCGCGGTGCAGCAGGATCTTTTCAGGCTTCTTTTTCATGAACCGACTCCTTTCAAGCCAGGATGCCAGGGCCGGGCTTGGCCCTCGGCTCGCCGAGCTGCTTGCCTGCCAGGCGATGCCACTATTGGTGCCCAATTTCCTCGCACTACAATCAATCCGCCTATGAGAGTAGTGTCGCCCAAGCAGGAAACGCTCCTCCGACGATAGAGACACTCCGGAGCAAAGGTGCCACTCGTGGCACGGAGGAGGACATCGGTCCGCTCGCCGCCGGAATCGATCCCTCGCCGCCTTGGCGGCACAGCCCTCAGCATTCGGTCTCCGCTCCTTTCCGGCAGAGCCCGCGCGGCTCGGAATACCCAACCCGGGCGGCGGCGAAGCGGCCAGGGTAGGGGCCGCCGCCGAGGCGCCGCATGAGCCGAAGTACCAGACGCGCTACTACGATCGAGCGCACACCGATCAGCTAGGCACACCTGCCCGCGATCGGATTCCAGATCCCCCGCGGGCAGGCGGGATCGGTTCACGGCGAGCCGCGCCTGCTAGGTCGGCTGGCGCCGGCGGCGGCCGGTCGACCCGGCGGGGTCACGCTGCGGTGGGGCCGCGGCACCGTTGCTATAGGAGACGTTCAACGACAAAGGAGATACGAGATGAGCCAAGCGACTCACGGTGCCCTGCGCTCGCTGCCGGTCAGGAGTTTCCTGCTGGCCGTGCTGATCCTGACCTGGTGCGCAAGCAGCGTTCCGGCCCAGGCCTCCTGCGGCTCGGAATTCCCCGCCCTGCAGCCCGCCGCCTTGCAGGCCAACGCCTGCGTCATGCCCGAACCGGCCGCCACACCGCTCAGCGAATGCTTCTTCGGCGAGAACATCATCATCATCTACTGGTCCAGCGCCGCCCACACCCAGATCGTCGGCGAGTGCTCCCAGGGGCCGTGCCCGGGAGCCGGTTGCTGGGGGACGAAGACCAGTTTCGTCACCGGCAGCCATAGCGGCATCTGCGAGGTCTGCACCTAGCGAGAAGACGGGCCTGGCGGTGCCCCGCCCCGAGGCCCTGAAGCAGGGTAGGGCGGGGCGCCGGTCAGGATGGTGCTCTGCCTATCGGGCTGCGCTGTCGGGCTGTGCTGTCGAAAGAAAACACCTGCCAGGCGGTCGGAGCGCCAGGGTGTTCGACCTCGGTCGCGGTCCCCCTCGTGTACTCGGCGATGACGCCCGTCCAGAACGGGAGGGCGCCGCGGTTCCCTTTGGCAACGCGAACGATCCAGCGGCCGGGCAGACGATCCCATAGCAGGAACGCCGCGCGGCGACCCACTCCGGAGCGGCGGTGGCTGCGGAGAACGAAGAACTCCGCGACGTCGAAGACGGCAGGATCGTCGGTTGCCGGCGAACCTCGGGCAGCCAGCACGAAGCCCACGACCGCACCGTTTTCTCGAATGAGAAATGGGAACCGGTGCTCCGGTTCCGACCAGTAGAGCGGCAGCTGGTCGTAACCGAAGCGCCCATCCGCCCCCAGCTCGATGGCGGGGAACGCCTCGCTCAGGTCGTGTATGTACAGCTCGAGGAGGTTCGACAGCAACGCGGCATCGCGGACCGTCGCCACGTCGAGCACGACCGCTTGCCGATCTGTCATGCCAATCCCTCGCGGCCTGAACCGACATTCCCGGCAGCAATGCGGTCTTGGGCTTGGATTTTCCGTACGGCACCAGCCTCCTGCAAATGGTGGCGCAAAGCAAGAGCGGCAGAGGCAGCAGGGACAGCAGCGGCTGACCCGGGCTGTTGACGGTCTCTCCTGGGCAGAGTATGCTCAAATGACGATTTAGTTGAATCAATGGGCTTGAATCGCCTGCCGGACGGGCTCTCGATCGCCTGCAGGCGGGGAGTCTGCAAGCATGGTCTACCTCGGCACGGAACAGACCACCGACGACGATCGCGCTTATCGCGGGTCGCGCTTCTCGGTGGTGCGGGAAGCCCTTTTCGCCAACCCCTACCAGACGGTGTGGGGCGGTGTCGGCGGCGGGGGCGAGCAGCGTTGGCCTGTCTACGAGGTGACCTTGGGCGGCGTCTTGAGCGGGATCCTGCCGTTCGGTCGTCCCTATGTCTTTGGCCAGGCCGCCGCGCGCGCCATCGATTCCCATGCCGACCTGCGCTGGGGAAGCGATGGCAAGGGCTTCCGGCGCCTGCTCCATCCGAACGGCGTGTGCCTCACCGGTCGCTGGGAGATCACTGAAGACTCCGCCTATTCGGGGTATTTCCGCCAGGGCAGCCAGGCCCTCGCCGTGGGTCGCTACTCCACCTGTTGCACCGAGACCCGGCGCGGCCATACCCGATCCCTGGCCCTGGTCGGCAAGCTGTTCCCCACCGTCGATCCTGACCATGCGGAGCCGCTGCGCACCGCCAACTTCTTCACCCAGCAGGACCTCGGCGGCGAGCGCACCGATTGCATCAACGACGCGGAGCTCCGCAACGCTCCGGACACCCGACTCTGGCGCCGCTCCGGCGGCGTGCCGATCCTCTTGGTGAGCGGTGGGGTGTTTGCCGCAACCGACAAGGAGCCCTCGATCCGCCAGCTGTACGAGATCGCCGAGCTCGGCAAGCCCGACGACGAACCGACGCGGACGCCGGCCTACATGCGCCTCCTGGTCGCTCCCGACCAGCCACGGATACCAGGCGACGCCTTGGACTTCCGCGACGAGATCATGGCGCAGATCTTCGATCCGGGGGATCCGGCACCCCGGCGCCAGCTCGTCTTCCACATCGAGGTCACCGACGAGGGCTCGACGCGTGGCACGCCCGCCTTCCAACGGCGCACCTTCAAGAACTGGCGCCACCTCGGCAAGCTTACGTTCGACTCGGCCGTCGCCTCCTACAACGGCGACTTCGTGATCCATTTCAATCATGCCACCTGGCGCCGCGACCGCAACGACCCGGCGACCGCGACCCGGGTGGGCGGACGCAAGATCTGAGGGCGCGGCTGCTTCAGCTGCCGGCGGCGTTGGCGGCGGCGTTGGCGGCGGTTTTGGCGTCGGCGAGGATCACGTCGCTCGCCTTCTCGGCGATCATGTAGATCGGCGTGGCGATGAAGAGGCCGGGGATGCGGGGGAAGACCGAGGCGTCCACGACCCGCAGGTTCTGCGTCCCGATGACGCGGAAGTTGCTGTCCACGACGGCCTGGGGATCGCTCGTCGCTCCCATCGGGTTGCTGCACGACGCATGGTGCCCCCAGGCGTTGTCCTTGACGTGCTGCACGATCTGATCGTGGGTCCCCACCGCCGGCCCGGGCATCATCTCTTGCTTGATCGCCGAGTTGCGCTGCGAGATCTGGCGCACGAACTCGACGCCGTTCGCCACCGCCTCGGCATCGGTCCCCTGGGCGTCGTTCCCCTCGTCGAAATACTTGAAGTGGATCTCGGGGCTGTCGAGCGGGCTCGCGGTGCGCAGCCGGACGTAGCCGGCGGTGTTGTTGGTGTGCGCCTTGAGGATCGCCCAGCTCAGATAGTTCTTCGTCCGCTCGACCTCCAGCGAGTAGCCGGGGAAATAGCCGTAGAACTTGCCCGGCAGGGCGAAGATGAAGAGATCGGGATCGGAGCGCTCCGGCGCCGACTTCTTGACGATGCCGAGGACGGCGCCGCCGGTCGTGTACACCCCGGTGCCGTTCTGCCATTGGACATAACAGGGATCGCCCTGCTGGTTCGGCAGCGGCGGGGCGAAGGTCGCGCCGGCGAGCACCTGCCAGTCCTGCTGCATCTCGGAGACGACGCTGATCTCGTAACGGTCTTGCAGGTTGGTGCCCACGCCCGGCCGGTGGAGGAGGCAGGTGATGCCGAGCGGCTCGAGCTGCGCACGATCCCCGATGCCGGAGAGCATCAGCAGCTGCGGCGAGTTGAACGCGCCGCCGGCGAGGATCACCTCGCGCGCGCAGTAGTAGCGGTTGACGTCGTAGTCGGCGGCGGCCTGCGGGTCGACCCGGTAGAGATGCTGGCCTTCCCAACACTCGACGCCGATGGCGCGCAGGCCGCCGTCGAAGAGGACCTTCGTCGCCAGGTTGCTCATCTTGACGACCAGCTGCTGCGGCAGCACGGCGCGCGTCTGATCGATCAGCTCGCGGGTGCTCACCCGGCGCCCGTCGAGGGTCGCCGCCGGCACGAAACAGATGCCTTCGAATTGCGGTGTCCGCCAGTCGTTGGGATCCTGCGGCGGGAGCTGAGGCAGCGGACCGCCGAGCCCCGCCTGCCATGCCCCGGCGACGGCGTCGAGGACGGTCTGCAGCAGAGCCTGGTCGGCGAAGACGAGCGACAACTCGGGACCGGTGGTGCTGAGCCAGCCGTCCCAGCCGTGGCCCGTCGGATTGGGCTCGCCGGCAGCGGGCCGTTGCACGTAGCCGCAGGACTCGATGCGCTCGAAGTAGGCGCGCATCTTGTCCGACGCCCACGACGGATCGCCGGTGAGCTGGGCGATGTGATCCCAGTCGCTGCCATGGCCGTAGATGGTGATCAAGGCATTGTGCGCGGTGCAGCCACCCAGGGTCCCGGCGCGGGGATAGAAGACCCCGCCCTTGTCGGCGCAGTATTTGGGGTCGCGTTGCGGGTTGTCGGTGTAGTGCTGGACGAAGAACTGCCACGACATCGCCGGATCTTCGGACGCGTAGGTATGGAAGACCGGAACCGGATAGGAGGTCGTGTCGGGCTCCTGGCCCGCCTCGATCAGGCCGACCTTGTAGCCGGCCTTGGCGAGGTTGCACGCCACCGGCCCGCCGCCGGCGCCCGAGCCGACGACGATGTAGTCGAAGTCGGGGTTTTGCGGATCGTTCGGCATCGGGGATCACCCTCAGAAGGTCTTCACGAACTCGATCAGCGCACGCTTGTCGCGATCCGGCAGGGAGGTGGCGAAGTAGTGGCCCTCGTCCTCGATGAAGTCGGGGCATGAGTTGAGCTGGTAGAAATCGGGCACCAGCGTCAGCAGGCGCTGGGTCGCCGCGTCGCCGGTGAGCCCCTGCTGCTTGACGTCGTGCAGCGCGCTCAGGGTGCGGCCGAGCAGGCGGACCAGGTCCGCCTGCTTGATCAACCCGTTGAGCTCGAGATTGGTGTTGGCGATGAGGTTGACCGGGGTCCCCTTCGGAATGGGACCGAGGTGGATGAACCCGTCCGGGCCGGCGAGACTGGCCAGCCAGGGCACGTAGGACTTCGGGATCTGGATGGTGCTCTCCGCGGTGGTGCGCCAGATCGAGTCCTTGCCGAGACGGTTCTCGTTCCAGAACAGCTTCTCGATCGCGTCGTTGAACGCCGCCATGCGCGAATCGACGTCCACCGCGTGCACGTGCTTGCCGAGAGCGTTGTTGTGGAAGAACGGCGCGCTGCACCAGATGGCGACCAGCGAGGGCGGCCGGTAGTAGCCGCGGCCGCCGCCCGGGACCTCCCATGGCGAGTCCTTGCCGGTGAAGGGGTCCCACACCATGATCGAGCCGACCTTCGGCAGGGTCTTGTAGGTCTCGGACGAGAAGTTGTCCCAGACGTGGCCGCGGATCGCGTTCGACGCGACGGCGCGGGCCGCGTTGGTCTTGACCTCGGTGACCGGGACGCGGATCTCGGCGGAGAGGAAGTTGCCGTCGAGGAAGTCCGGCCTCATCACCTCCTGCTCGAACCAGCTCTGCCCCGCGGCCGAGTTGGGCTGGATGGGGGCCGGCGGTTGCTTGCTCGAATGGCAGCGCGCGCAGTTCTGGGCGAACATCAGCTTGCCGCGATCGAGCACTTTCTCGTCGCTGGTCAGATACTTCTGCCCGCCGGGCGCATTGGCGAGCTTCAGCGGACGGGCGACGTCGAGGAAGTATTGGGCGAGCGCCGGCGCATGCCGCTCGCTCCAGTTCCAGTGTGGCGACAGCCGCTGCGCATCCCGCACCCGGATCGGCGACTGCGGCGGCAGGCCGACGAGCGGGTTGAAGTGGCGGAGCCATTCCTCCCAGTACTCGCCGATGTTGAGGTAGACGCGGCTCAAGGCGGCATTGAAGCCCACCGAGTCCGCTCCCTCCTTGAGCACGCGCGGCGTGAGCTGCGGATCGTGGACGCCGAGCAGGTCGAGCGCCCCGCCGGTGACGTGCTCATGGGCCGCCACCTGCAGCCGGCCGGCGACGTTGAAGATGCCGTTCATCGTCCCCGGGTTGTTGAGGTAGTCGGTGGCGATGAAGGAGGTGTCGAGCGTTCCCGCCGGGTTGCTGTGCAGCAGCTGCCAGATGAAGTTGTCCTCGCCCAGGTTGTCGCCGAAAACCTCCCATACCTTGAAGAAGTGCTGCCCGACATAGTCGTTCAGGTTGGCGTACTCCGGCTCGTCGGGATTCGCCGGCGGGTTCGTCGGATCGGCCCCGAGGTGGCAGAACGAGCAGGCCATGCCGACGACATAAGGGCGCACCAGCTTCTGATCGGTATAGTAGGCGGGATCCTTGTAGTAACGGTCCGGGTTCCACCTCGCCTTCGCCGCGGCGTCGAAATTCGGGTTCGGGAAGAGGCGGAGCCCCATGATGCCGCTGCTGCGGCCATAGGTGTAGGTGTCGAGCCTGCCGTCGAGGTCGTACCGCGGCTCGCGCGGCTGGTCGACATAGAGACCGTAGGGATCGGGTTGGGCCGGCCGCGTGAAGCCGGGCTGATTGAACAGGCCGTATTTCTCGAAGCGCTGGCCGCGCGGCGAGGTGACCACCTTGAGCAGGTCGGCGGTGCCGAAGCCGTGGGTCGAGAGCCAGTCCCAGAACGCGCCGTTGTCGCCCGACCAGAGGTTCCAGATCACGCGGCCCTTGACGTCGTCGTCGCTCAGCTTCACGTCCCGCCCCTGGAAATCCATGCCGGGGAAGGGATCGAAGCCGACCTCCTTGAAATCGGCGTACTTCCAGCTCGGCGCGACCGGCTGCCGCGCGCAGCCGGCCGCGAGCAAGAGGACGAGCAGCGAGAGGAGAGAACCTACCAGGCGGGTCTTCATCGTTCCCCCCTCGCTCAGGCAAATGCGCTTGAATCCGTGATCACCAGGCTAGCTCACGCAAAAGATCATCGTCAAGCGGCGGCAGGCTCCCCTCCGGCCGGGCGGGAAGGGAGCCGCCGTCCTGAGGTGCGCGCTGATGGCGGCTCAGAGGATCTGGATCTCGGGCCAGAAGGGCAGCTTGCGGAGCCGGGGTCCGCCCGCGGCGACGATCGCGTTGGCCAGGGCGGGAGCCACCGGGGGCACCGGGGGCTCGCCGACGCCGACCGGCACCGCCTCGTTCAGGTCTCCTTTCGGCTCCACGATATGGATGTTGATGCTCTTCGGCGTCTGGTGGAGGCGCAGCACGGGGTAGTCGTCGAAGTTGTGCTGCTCGACGGCCCCGTCCCTGACCGTGATCTCGCCTTGCAAGGCCAGGCTCAGGCCATAGATGATGCCCCCCTCCATCTGCGCGCGCACCCGGTCCGGGTTGACGGCGATGCCGCAGTCGATCGCGGCGTGGATCTCGTGGATCGTCAGCACGTTGTCTGCGAGCGAAGCGTCGATCACCATGGCGACATAGGCCAGGAAGCTGCGGTGAGCGGCGATGCCCAGGCCCCGGCCCTTCGGCTGCTGCTTGTACTGCTTGACCTTCTCGTCCCAGCCCGCCGCTTGCGCCACCCGCTCCACCACGGCACGCAGCCGTCCGGTGTCGGGCGGGTAACCGGGAAGGACCTGGACCGATTTGCCGCTCGACAGTTGCGCCATGAGCGGATCGACGGGAAACTGGTTGTTGTCGAAGTTCTCGAGGCCCTCGGCTTTCAGTGTTGCCAAATCGAGGATGCGTCCCTTGCCGATCAGCTCGAGCAGGTAGTCCTTGCAATCGCGTCCGGCGGCGATCGCCAGCTCGTCGGCGAAGGAGCAGATGGAGAAGGCGTGGTAGATGTTGGCCACCGAGCGCATCCAGCCGACGCGGATGTGGGATGGGGCCGCGCAGTTCTCGAGGCGCAGGTTCTCCAGGTCGAACGGCATGTCCTCGAGCCCCTGTCCCAGCTCGATGCCCGAGCCGAACGGATACTCCCCGCCGCAGTGAAACGCGGCGCGCGCGAGCTTGAAGGTCTCGTTGGCGGCCGCGGGGAGCCGCGGGTCCGCGGGGGGAAAGAGGGTGGCGAAGAACGACGTGAAGGCGCTGCGCTGCAGCAGGGCCGTCGCCTTCCCGCCGGCGTCGATGGCCGCTTTCAGGTACTGGTGGTTGACCGCGTTGTAGTAGCTGAACTGGATGTCGTCCTCGCGCGTCCACTGCACCCGGATGGGCACGCCGGGTTGCTGTGTGGCGAGGAACGCCGCCTCGACGGCATAGTCCGGTTTGGACTTGCGCCCGAAACCGCCGCCCAGCAACGTCACGTGGACCTTGACCTTGTCCCGGACCTCTTGCTTGAGCTCGTCCCGGCGCTTGAACAGGGCAGTCTGATCCAAGCCCAGCATCTTGCCGAGCTGCTCGTTGAAGCTTTGCTGCGCTGCCTGCTCCCAGGGCTTCACCTCGGTCAGCTCCGACACCTGCCAGACCAGCCACGCCACCGGGTCCTTGGGGTACAGCATCGCCAGGCCCACGTAGTGTTGCGCGACGTCAGGGCCCTGGGTGGGGCACCAGATCTCCCATCGCCCGTTCTCGTAGAGAGCGACGGCCACCGGCGGCTCCATCGGCGCCTGCGCCAGGTGGGGGACGTAGTAGCTCGCCTCCACGGCCTGGTGGGGGAGCGCGAATGCGGCATCGACGTCGCCCCTGCTGCGCAGCTTGTTGCCCGCACTGGCGGTGGACGCTTCGAGCTCTTTGCGGTAGGCCTTCGATTCGTACTTGGCGTTGGCAATGGCGGCGGGGCTCTGTGTGAGGTCCCACTCGACCTTGAGCGCCCGGCGCCCCTGCAACGCCGCCCAGGTGTTCTCCGCCACCACGGCGACGCCCGCATGCGGGATGAAGGCGCCGCCCACGCCGCCGACGATCGGGAAGCCGTCGGGAAGGACCTTCCTCACGTCCTTGACGCCCGGCACGGCGCGCGCCGCCTTGTCGTCGAAGCTCTTCACCGTGCCGTTGGCGACCGGGCAGCGCACGATCATCGCCGTCAGCATGCCGGGACGGCCGGGGTCGGCGTCGGCGCCGTAGCCGGCTTTGCCGGTGACCATGTCCCGGACGTCGACGAACGGCATCTCTTTACCGATGAAGTTCCATTGTTTGCTCGGCTTGAGCGCTGCCCGGGCCTCGTCCGGGGTGGGCGCCGCCACCTTCTTGGCCGCCAGCAGCAGCAGCGGATCGCCGTAGTCGAGAGAGCGGACGATGCCCTTGCCGTCCTTGCGCCACACCTTGTGCTGCCGCGCCTCGCACTGGGCCGGCTCGATGCCGAACACCCTGGCCGCCGCGCCGACCAACACCACTCGGATGCCGGCGCCGAAGAGCCGCATGGGCAGGTAGTAGGCGGCCATGCTGCGCGAGCTGTCGGCGAACTGGCTGCCCTCGTCGGAGATGAGGAAGGTCGGATGGGCACCGGCGACGGGGTTCGGCACCACGTACTTGTCGGCTTCGGCGTCTGCCTGGCGCACCTCGACGCGGCTCCAGTCGGCCTCGAGCTCGTCGGCCAGCACGGCCGCCAGGCTCGAGCGGATGCCCTGGCCCATCTCCGAGCGGTTGGCCATGATGATGATGGTGCCGTGGAGCGGCTCGATCCTGACGAAGCTGTTGAGCGCGACGCTCTGGTGGAAGATGTCCTCGGCGAAGAGCCCCTTGGGGGAGATGTAACAGCCGAACACCAGGGCGCCGGTGCCGACGCCGGTCTGGCGGAGGAAGTCCCTGCGAGTGATCTTGGTGGCAACGCTCATGACGCCTTGCTCCCCGCGGCCTTGTGGATCGCGGCGCGGATCCGTGGATAGGTGCCGCAGCGGCAGATGTTGCCGCTCATCGCGCTGTCGATCTGCTCGTCGTCGGGTTGCGGGTTCGCGGCCAGCAGCGCCGAGGCGCTCATGATCTGGCCCGGTTGGCAGTAACCGCACTGCGGCACGCCGAGCTCGATCCACGCTTTCTGGACCGGGTGGCTGCCGTCGGGCGAGAGGCCCTCGATCGTGGTGATCTCGGACCCGGACGCCAGGCCCGCCGGGGTGGCGCAGGAGCGGACGGCGCGGCCGTTGAGGTGGACGGTGCAGGCACCGCACTGCGCCACGCCGCAGCCGAACTTGGTGCCCTTGAGCTTCAGGACGTCGCGCAGCACCCAGAGCAGGGGCATGTTGGCGTCCACGTTGACATTGTGCAGGCTGCCGTTGACTCTGAGCTGGAACCAGGGCATCTAGAACCTCCTTCTCCGGTCGATCCGAGGCGGCATCAGAATTTGTGCCGCAGCTCGACGCGCACGCCGAAAATGTCTCGCTGCCCCTCGAGCCAGCCCCGCATGCCTTGGAAGATCAGGATGTCGGCGTTCGAGAGCGGTTGCTGGAAGAGGGCCCCGAGGCTGTACTCGGAGCCCGGCAGCACGCTGCCGCCCATGCGCTCGACCACCGTCCCCTCGACGACGAGCTGGCGGTCGAGATTGAACAGGTACTCCACTCCCAGGGCGCCGCCGTAGGTGTCGTGGGCGAGGGCGTCGAGCGTCGGGTAACCGGTCAGGCCGTCACCCTGGAAATTGATGCCGGTGTTCCTCAGCACGCCGCCGGCATCGATGTCCCGCGCCAGCGACTGTGGCGTGCCGAAGCCGCCGAAGAGGTTGAGGTAGGGGACCAGCGTCGATGGCTTGCTGGTGAGCAGCGAGTTCTCGGCCAGGACCAGCAGGCCGTTGGCCGTCTTCACCGGCGCCGTCTGACCGAAGTTGCCGATCAGCCGGATGCTGTTGGACACCAGGTTCCAGTACCGCCTGGTGTAGGCCACGGTGAGGTTGTTGTAGCTCAGCTCGCTGTCGGCGGCATCGACGTAGCCGTAGCCGGCTTCCACGTAGCCTCTCAGGGTGTCGAAGAATCCGGCCAGGGCGAAGAGCTTGGTGTCGCTGCGGCCGGGGACGGCGGCGGTGGTCACGCCGTTGAAGGCTGAAAAGAAGGTGAGATCGAAGTTGCTGATGTCGAGCACGCCGCTGTGCTTGGCGGTGATGCCGGCGGCCAGGCCCCTGAACTCGTCCTGGATCCAGATGCCGTTCTGGGTGAGGATCGGAACCAAACCGAAGGAGATCGGCAGGTCGAAGGTGCTGGGCTTGTCGGTGAGCCCCGAGAGCATGTTGCCGAGGTCGCCCTCGAAAAACAGCGTGTCGAGCTTGGAGTTGAATTCCTGGACGAACTTGTCGCTGACCTTACCGCTGATGTCGTAGCGGGTGAAGTTGGGATTGTTGCCGAACGGGTCCATGAAGGCATGGATGCGCTCGGTGGCGGTGAAGGTGAGGTCGAGGTCGAGGTTCAGGCGGGTGGCGAGCAGGGACTGGTTGGTCTTGCCGTTGGCGGCGGCGATGCCGGCGTCGTTGTCGGCGGCGCCGACCCGCACGTCGCCATAGGCCATGAAATGGAAGAAGACCGGGTTCTTGTCGCCAAGCAGGGTGGGAGGGGGCGCGAAAGCTCCCCGGTCGTAGAGGCGGAGGCCCAGCATGACCGGCGGATTGGCCGTGCGGTTCATGTGCTTGGCGC
>DATGHG010000115.1:0-8045 GCA_035308185.1 Thermoanaerobaculia bacterium
GTGAGCGCGAAGGCCGGAACCCTGCCCAGGTCCGGCAGTGCCGCTTCCAACTCGCGGCTCTCCTGTCGCGCTCGCCGCAGCTGGAGCTCATGGACCGCGGCGACCGCCACACCGGCCAGGGCGGCCAGCAGCAGGCCCCAGAGCAACGGCCGCAGCCACCTTCCGCGGGTGATCACGAAGCGATGGGCTAGTGCAGCGCCGCGGGGAGCGTCAGCCGATCGAGCAGCAGCACCGCCAGCACCGCCGGCAGATAGAGCAGCGAGGCGAGCATCAGCCGGCGAGCGCCCGGCGTCGAGCGCCGGCGGGCGAACGCCAGGCCGAAGCCGAGGTAGGCGAGGCCGAGCGCCAGGGCGCCGCCGAAGTAGAGCCGCCCGGCCAGGCCGAGCAGCGACGGCAGCAGGCTGACCGGCACCAGGGCGGCGCCGTAGAGCACGCTCTGGCGGGCGGTCCAGGTGCCGCCCGGATCGATCACCGGCAGCATCGGGAAGCCGCCGCGGGCATAGTCGTCGCGGCAGAGCCAGGCGATGGCGAGGAAGTGCGGCATCTGCCAGAAGAAGAGGATGCCGAACAGCACCCAGGCGGCCAGGTCGATCTCGCCGCGCACCGCGCACCAGCCCATCATTGGAGGCAGGGCGCCCGGCACCGCTCCCACCACCGTGGCGAGCGAGCTGACCTTCTTGAGCGGGGTGTAGACGAAGACGTAACCCGCCAGCGCCGCGGCGCCGAGGGCCGCGGTAAGGGCGTTGGCCGCCAGCGCCAGTTCGAGCAGCCCGGCGATCCCCAGCGCCACCCCGAACAGAAGGGCAAGGTCGGGGTCGAGCCGTCGGGCGGGCAGCGGCCGCGCGGCGGTGCGCCGCATCAGGGCATCCGAGCTGCGCTCCCAGAACTGGTTGAGCACCGAGGCGCCGGCCGCCACCAGGCAGGTGCCCAGGAGGGTCGCGGCCAGCCGCCAGGACAACGCCGGGCCGCCGGCCAGCAGGAAGCCGAGGGCGGTGGTCAGCGCCACCATCAGGGTGATGCCCGGCTTGGTCATCTCCAGGAAGTCGGCAAGCGCCAGCGGGCCGTAGGCAGTGGGCGCGGCCGCGGTCGCGCCGGAGGCGCCGGTACCAGTACCGGTTCCGGTGCCAGGAGCAGGCGCAGAGGAGGCGCCCCTGGTGGCGGCCGGCAATGCGGGTGCTGCCGAGGTCGCGAGTGTGGATGAGCGGAGGAGCGTGGCCATGGTCGGCAAACGAGCGCGGGAGCGAGATCGCTCGCGCGAGTCTAGCATCCCGCGGTCGAGCAGGGTCCAGCCTGCGGCCGCCGTCGCCGCGTGCTCGGGCGTGCCTACACCAGTCCCGACACCTTCTCGAGGTCGATGTTGCCCCCCGAGACGAGCGCGACGACCCGCTCTCCAGGGGAGACCCGGACCTTGCCGGCGAGAAGCGCCCCGGTGGCCGCGGCGCCGGAGGCCTCGACGTAGAGCTTGGCCCGGGTGAGGAGGAGGCGCATCCCCTCCTTGATCTCCTGCTCGGTGACGGTGACGATGTCGTCCACGGCCTCGCGGGCGATGGCCAAAGGGAGAGCGCCGACGAAGGGGGGCGTCATGCCGTCGGCCAGGGTCGCCGGCCGGGTCACCGGAACCGGCTTGCCGGCGGCGAGTGCGGGGCCGAGGCCGGGGCCGGCCTCCAGCTCGACAGCGACCACGCGGGCCCGGGGTTGGCTCCCCTTGATGGCGGAGGTCACGCCGCCCATGAGGCCGCCGCCGCCCACCGGCACGATCACCAGGTCGACGTCGGGCAGGTCCTCGAGGATCTCCAGGCCAGTCGTTCCAGAGCCGGCAAGTAGGACCGGGTCGTCGAAGGGGTGGACGAAGGTCAGGCCGCGCGCCTCGCGGACCTCGTTCAGCTTGTCGAACAGGGTCGGCCGGTCGGGATGGAGGACGATCTCGGCGCCGTAGCCGCGCACCGCGTCGATCTTCGACTGCGGCGCGTCGACCGGCATGACCACGACGGCCGAGCAGCCCGCGACGCGCGCCGCCCAGGCCACGGCGGCGGCGTGGTTTCCGGCCGAGACGGTGACCAGGCCGCGCCCGCGCTCGTCGCCAGAGAGCGACAGGACCAGGTTCAGGGCGCCCCGCGCCTTGAACGAGCCGGTTTTCTGGAAGCTCTCGCACTTGAGGTAGAGCCGCACTCCGACCCGCTCCCCGAGCTGGCGGCTGGAAAACAGAGGGGTGTGATGGATGGAGCCAGCAATGCGACTCGCGGCGGCGCGAAGGTCGGTCAGGGGGATCATGCCGTGGATCTTAGAGGAGCTCGAGCCAAAGGAATGCAGCCGGTGTCGTGGGGTCGACGCGTCCACTCCGGTCTCGGCCGGCCGCTGCGCCGCCGCGTCCCCCGGCGCCTGGGCGCTAACTCCCGGCGGTCGGGTCCGGCTCGGGCTCGACGAGCCAGCGGGCCTCGCGCCTGAGCATGCGAGCGAAGCGGCCGCCCTCTCGGTCCATGCGCTGCCATTCGTCGCGCGTGTAAATCAGGATCTCCGCAGGTACCGGTAGCGAACTCAGATCCCAGGTGAGGGCGCGACGCTCGAACGGCTCTGCCGACGACTCGACCACGGCGATCAGATCCAGGTCGCTGCCGACCCCGGCGTTGCCGCGGACGTACGAGCCGAAGCAACCGAGCCGGATCAGCCCCGGATGGTGCAGCCGCTCGCGGGCCGCCCATGCCGCGGCAGCCTCCTCGACCGCGCGGCGATCAGGCCATTTGAGCACAGACGAACGCAAGGATCTCACCGGCATAGCGCAGAGCCTCCCCGCTCTGGATCTCCCCGTAGTGCTCGAAGGGCGGCCCCTCGGGATGGCGCCTATCGGCTGCGTGCGCCTTCTTGAGGTGCTCGCCGAGGGTCCGGCTACGACCCCCGCCCGGAGCCAATGCGGCCGTGCGGATCTTCGATCTGGAGTACAGGCCGAGCGAGGTGCTCTTCAACTGCGATCAGCAAGCTTACCGCGACCTCTTGTCCGGCTTCGAGCCAGAGGGTTCTGACGCTGGCCCGGAGGCGGTTTGACGGGGTCGCGGAGATACCGTGATGAGTAGGGTTGATCTCAGAGAGTCGGTGGTCGAGCAGGCCGCGCTTGCGTGGCTCGAGGCGCTGGGCTACGTGGTGCTCCGCGGTCCGGAGATCGCCGCCGGCGAACCCGGCGCCGAGCGCAGCGACGTACGCTACCGCGACGTGGTGCTGGAGCGTCGCCTGCGGCAGGCGCTCGCCCGACTCAATCCCGACCTGCCGCAGTCGGCGCTCGAGGACGCGTTCCGCAAGCTGACCCGGTCCGATGCGGCGTCGCTGCTGGAACGCAACCGTGCGGTGCACCGGATGCTGGTGGACGGCGTCACCGTCGAGTACCGGCGGGCTGACGGCTCGATCGCCGGCGCCCAGGCGCGGGCGATCGACTTCGACGTGCCGAACAACAACGACTGGCTGGCCGTGAATCAGTTCACCGTCGCGGAGGATAGGCACGTTCGCCGGCTCGACGTGGTGGCGTTCGTGAACGGTCTGCCGCTCGCGGTCATCGAGCTCAAGAGCGCGGCCGACGAGAGCGCCACCATCTGGAACGCCTTCCGGCAGCTCGAGACCTACGCGGCGGAGATTCCGTCGCTCTTCGCCTACAACGCGGCGCTCGTCATCTCGGACGGCGTACAGGCGCGCCTTGGAGCCCTCGGCGCGGGAAGGGAATGGTTCAAGCTCTGGCGAACGATCAGCGGCCGTGACGACGACGTGGCGGCACTCTTGCCTGAGCTTCAGGTCGTCTTGGAAGGGGTGTTCGAGAAGCATCGTTTCCTCAGTCTCTTGCGCCAGTTCATCGTTTTCGAAGATCTGGGCGGTGGAGCGCTGGCCAAGAAGATGGCGGCGTACCACCAATTCCATGCCGTGAACTGGGCGGTCGAGGAGACCCTGCGGGCCGCGCAACGGGTGGCGGCGCAGTGGGTCGCCGAAGGCTCGGGACGCTACCAAGCGGGGCGGCGACCTGGAGGCGCCCCAGGTGACCACCGCGTGGGGGTCGTCTGGCACACGCAGGGCTCGGGCAAGAGCCTCACCATGGCCTTCTACGCGGGACGGGTGATCCTGCATCCGGCGATGGAGAACCCCACGCTGGTGGTGCTCACCGACCGCAACGATCTCGACGACCAGCTCTTCGGAACCTTTGCCCGCTGCCGCGACCTGCTGCGCCAGCCGCCGGTGCAGGCGGCGAGCCGCGCCGATCTGCGCAGGAAGCTGGGCGTCGGCGGCGGCGGCGTGGTGTTCACGACGATCCAGAAGTTCTTTCCGGAGGATAGGGGCGACCGGCAGCCGGTGCTCTCGGAGCGCCGCAACGTCGTCGTGATCGCCGACGAGGCGCACCGCAGCCAATACGACTTCATCGACGGTTTCGCCCGGCACATGCGCGACGCCCTGCCGAACGCCTCATTCATCGGCTTTACCGGGACCCCCATCGAGACGACCGATGCGAGCACGCGCGCCGTCTTCGGGGACTACATCAGTGTCTACGACATCCGGCGGTCAGTGCTCGACGGGGCCACGGTTCCCATCTACTACGAGAGCCGGCTTGCGAAGCTGGAGCTCAAGGAGTCCGAGCGCCTGAAGATCGACCCCGAGTTCGAGGAGGTCACCGAGGGAGAGGAGGTCGAGCGCAAGGAGAGGCTCAAGACGAAGTGGGCGCAGCTCGAAAAGCTGGTGGGAGCGGAAAACCGGGTCCGACTCATCGCCAGCGACCTGGTGACTCACTTCGAGGAACGGCTGGCGGCCCTGGAAGGAAAGGCGATGATCGTCTGCATGAGCCGGCGCATCTGCGTCGAGCTCTATCGCCAGCTCGTTGCGCTCCGGCCGGGATGGCACGACCCCGCGGACGAGCAAGGTGCGCTCAAAGTGGTGATGACGGGCTCGGCCTCGGATCCTGCGGACTGGCAGCGTCACATCCGCAGCAAAGCTCGCCGCGAGGCCCTCGCCCAGCGTTTCCGCGATCCCGGCGACCCCTTCCAGATCGTCATCGTGCGGGACATGTGGCTCACCGGATTCGATGCGCCGAGCCTCCACACGATGTATCTCGACAAGCCGATGCGCGGGCACGGCCTCATGCAGGCAATCGCCCGTGTGAACCGGGTCTTCAAGGACAAGCCCGGCGGGCTGGTGGTGGACTACCTCGGCATCGCCGACGCTTTGAAGCAGGCCCTTGCGACCTACACAGAGAGCGGTGGCACCGGCGATGCCGCGATCCCCCAGGCCGAAGCCGTCGCCCTGATGCTCGAGAGGTTGGAGGTGTGCCGGGGACTCTTCCATGGCTTCGCCCGCTTGCGCTGGACCGAGGGAACGCCGCAGGATCGCCTTGCCTTGCTGCCGCTGGCACAGGAGCACGTGCTCGTGCAGAAGGATGGGAAGGACCGACTCCTCCGCGCCGTCTCGGAGCTGACCCGGGCCTTTGCCCTTGCAGTGCCGCACGAGGATGCGCTCCGCGTTCGCGACGAGGTCGGGTTCTTTCAGGCGGTGCGCGCGGCAGTGGCGAAGAGCGCGCCCGCGGAGAGCCGAACCGACGAAGACCTCGACCACGCGATCCGCCAGATCGTGTCGAGAGCGGTGACATCCGGGGAGGTCGTGGACATCTTCGCCGCCGCGGGCCTCAAGAAACCAGACCTGTCGATCCTCTCGGACGAATTCCTGGCTGAGGTGCGCGACATGCCGCAGCGTAACCTCGCCGTTGAGCTGCTGCGCAAGCTGCTCACGGGCGAGATCAGATCCAGGTCGCGGCGCAACGTCGCCCAGGCGCGCTCCTTCGCGGAGCTGCTGGAGCTGGCGGTGCGCCGCTATCAGAACCGGGCGATCGAGACGGCGCAGGTGATCGAGGAGCTCATCGCCCTCGCGAGGGAGATGCGGGAAGCGAGCTCGCGCGGAGAGGAATTGGGTCTATCGGAAGACGAGCTTGCCTTCTACGACGCCCTCGAGACCAACGACAGCGCGGTCAAGGTGCTGGGCGAGCCGACTCTCAAAGCGATTGCCCGTGAGCTGGTGAAGACGGTGCGCGCGAACCTCACGATCGATTGGACCGTGCGGGAGAATGTTCGGGCGCAGCTTCGCGTCGTGATCAAGCGCATCCTGCGCAGGTACGGCTATCCGCCCGACAAGCAGGAGAAGGCCACGCAGACCGTGCTCGAACAGGCGGAGGTGCTGTCAGAGGGATGGACGTCGGGGCCGCCCTCGATCTCCGTGGAGCGCGGTGGCCCGCCGCGGGCGTGGGGCACCTAGCGCAAGCGCCCAGACCTCGCCTCCCGGCAGGAAGCCGAGGGATCCCCAGCGACGGCGTCTGAAGCGCCCGACGGCGTGCTCTGGACACCGGCCCGCCGTTTGAGGGAGACTTGGCCGCCCTAGAAGAACGACGACAGGCGCGGACCGGACTCAGAGGCCCGCGGCGGAACCCGGCAACACCCGGCAACCTCGAGGACGCGAAGCAAGACGGCCAGGCCCCCAAACGCTTGCCCGCGCGAGGAGAGGATCTGATCTCATGAACGAGCCCCTGGGAACCCTGTCCCGCCGGCTTGCGCCACCCCGGCCCCGCCGCCACCGGCAAGTGGCCGCGACCCTTGCGCCCCGGCCGCGGCGCCTGCTAGCATCCGGCGCTTGTGACGGTTTTCACAAACTCGACCCGGTAGACGCATCCCGGTAGACGCCGCTAGCCGACCCAAGGTCCACCCGCGCCCATGCAGACCTTCCACCGCAGCGCCAACTCGCTCGCCAAGATCAGCATCGCCGTCGTGGTGGTGCTGCTCGGCGCCCTCGGCTGGCTCGGCCTCGAAAGCTTCCGCTCCCCCTACGTCACCCACCAGGGCGAGATCCACGAGCAGCCGGTGGTGTTCAGCCACGAGCACCACGTCAAGGGTCTGGGCCTCGATTGCCGCTACTGCCACACGTCGGTCGAGAAGTCCAACTTCGCCGGCCTGCCGCCGTCGTCGACCTGCATGAACTGCCACCGCCAGATCTGGACCAACGCCGATCTCCTGGAGCCGGTGCGCGCCAGCTACGCCACCAACACGCCGCTGCGCTGGAACCGCGTCCACGACCTGCCCGACTTCGTGTACTTCAACCACAGCATTCACATCGCCAAGGGCATGGGCTGCGTGACCTGCCACGGCGAGGTGGATGCGATGCCTCTGATGTACGAGAACGCGCCGCTGACCATGGAGTGGTGCATTGATTGCCACCGCAACCCGGCCAAGAACGTGCGGCCGCGCTCCGAGGTCTTCAACCTGCACTGGCAGCCGCCGGCGGATCCGCAACACGCCGCGGCATTGCGGGCGGGCCTGGCCAAGGAGTACAAGCTGCAGTCGCTGACGAACTGCTCGACCTGCCACCGCTGAGGCGGCGCGCGGTCGATAGGGCACGAGAATCCAGGCCGCGGCCGGCGAGCGCGGCCGCCAGAAAGCGAGAACGATGGACAGCGTCAAGGGTGCCAAAGCGAAGTGCGCCGCCGAGCCGTCCCGCCCGGTCGAGCCCGCGCGCCTCGACCTCGAGACGGTGCGCCGCGAGCTGCAGGGCAAGCGCGGACCCGAGTTCTGGCGCAGCCTCGACGAGCTGGCGGCGACGCCGGAGTTCCAGGAACTGCTGCACCGCGAGTTCCCGCGCCAGGCCTCGGAGTGGATCGAGCCGGTCGCCGCCGGTACCCCGGGGACCCCGGGAACCCCGGAAACCCCGGAAAACACCGCCGCCGGCACCTCGCGCCGCGCCTTCCTGCAGCTGTCGAGCGCCTCGCTGGCGCTGGCCGGGCTGACCGCCTGCACCCGCCAGCCGATCGAGAAGATCGTCCCCTACGTCGAGCAGCCCGAGCAGGTGGTGCCGGGCCGGCCGCTGTTCTTCGCCACCACCCTGCTCGCGGGGGGCTACGGCGTCGGCGTGCTGGCCGAGAGCCACGAGGGCCGCCCGACCAAGATCGAAGGCAACACCGAGCATCCGGCGAGCCTGGGCTCGACCGACATGTTCACCCAAGCGTCGATCCTGGAGCTGTACGATCCGGCCCGCTCCCAGGTCGT
>DATGHG010000116.1:0-18230 GCA_035308185.1 Thermoanaerobaculia bacterium
CTCAGCCGGCGGCGCCGGCGGACTGCCCCCGCCGGGAGGGGCGCCGCGCCAACCAGTGCGCCACCACCGGCAGCGCCAGCAGACCGAGCAGCACCGCGAACCAGAGGGTGGCGCCGCGGATGATGAAGGTGATCAGGGTGGCGCGGGCGGTATCCAGACCCTGCGCCCGCAGCAACGCCGCGAGCGCGCCGTCGGCGGCGCCGAGGCCGCCGGGAAGCATCGAGGCGGAGCCGAGGACCGTGGAGGCGGTGTAATCGAAGACTCCGGCCAGGAAGCCGGCGCGCGGCGCGTAGGCGCGCACCGCGATCACGAAGCCCGCCCCCTCCGCACCCCAGGCCAGGACCGCGACCAGCAGCCCCATTCCCAGCAGACCCGGCGACAGCAGGCTGCGCAGACCCTGGTACACCGATTCCAGGGCGGCGACGCGCGGGCCGACGAGCGGCAGGCGCTCCAGGCGGCCGAAGAGCCAGGCCGCCCACCGCTCGCGCATGAAGACCGCCGCGCCCAGCGCCACCGCGGCGACTCCCAGCGCCGCCCACCACGGGCCGCCCGGGAAGGGCAGGGCGCCCACCGCCAGCAGCGCCAGGACGCCCAGCAGGTCGGTCACCCGCTCGGCCAGCACCGCCGGCGCCACGCGCAACGCCGGGCCGCCGCCCAGCTCCCGCACCAGCCACGCCTTGCCCAGCTCGCCGGCCTTGCCGGGCGTCACCGACAGCAGGAAACCGACCAGGAAGACGCCGAGGCTGCGGCCGCGCGGCAGCGCCGCACCCAGCGCCCGCAGGTAGAGCTCCCAGCGCACGAAGCGCAGCGCGTAGTTGACCAGCGACAGCAACAGGATCGGCGCCAGCAGCGCGAAGTCGAAACGGCGCAGCTGGACCAGGAACTGCCGGGGATTGGCGGCGCCCAGCAGTCCCGCCAGCACCAGCAGGCCAAGCGCGAACGCCGGCAGCAGCCGGCGCCCGAGGTGATAGAGAGCCGCGTCAGCGGGCGCCGCATCGGCGGGCGCAGGCACTGCCGCCGGCTCGCCGGCTTCGCGCGGGCTCAGGCCGCCGCTCGCCGATCGAGCTCGGCCGCTTCCGGGTATTGCTCGAAGAGGCGCATCCACTTGCTGGTCCGCTTGTAGCGCTCGGTGCGCCGCTTGCCGATCGTCGGATACCAGGCGAAGTCGTGGTAGAAGTACGAGCCGAAGACGAAGAAATAAACCAGCGGCGTGCGGAAAAAGAGCTTCTGCAAGCCGTGCAGCGGCCCGAACCAGACCAGGTCGCCGAAACGAGAAACCGCGTTGTCGCCCACCGAAAAGTGGAAGTTCATGCCGGAGATGTCCTCGCCGACCACCTCGATGTCGCGCGGATCGCCCACCCCCAACCCGGCCTCGTGAGCCAGCCGGATGTATTTGATCGACATCGGATCGAAACCCATCAGCTTGGCCGCCACGGCGTCGATCGCCACCTGATCACCCGAGGCGAGCAGCAGGTCCTTCTCCACCGGGATCATGGTCCGCGGCCCCGGGCCGTTGCCGCAGGTGGTACCGTCCTTGACCGCGAAGATGCCGCTGTGGATCTCCTTCTGGATGGTGAGCAGGTCGACCAGCGTCTCGTGGATCCACGAGTGGGTGTAGTGCCGCCGCGTGTTGAGCAGGCCGCCGAAGGCGTTCTTCATCGCTCCCGTCGTGGTGGTGTAGATGTGGCACTTGACCGTCGGCAGGTGGACGATGTTCTTGCCGATGAAGAACTCCGGGATGGTGATCCCCTCGGGATAGATGCGCGGCAGCACCAGCATGCGGCCCTGGGGCTGATAGCGCACCCATTTCAGGTCGTCGGCGAAACAGTTGTAGCGCACCGGCACGCCGTATTTCTCGAGCACCGGCAAGTAGCGGTTGAGCCGCTCGCCCTTCTTGGGATCGGTCACCACCGTGTTGTTCTGCACGCAGACCTGGTCGCCCAGGCCGATCTCCCGCAGCTTGACGATGGTCCCTTCGAGCTGCCAGGGAGTGGTGTTGGCCCCGGGGAAAGGGAAGTGCCACGAGATGTTGTCCTTGAGGATGGTGGTGGCGCCGGCGGCGAGGTGAGCGCGCACGTCGGCCAGCTCCATCGTCCGCCCGACGTCCTCGAGCACGGTTTCGGGCTTGGTCCTGATGACGGCCACGCGCGGTTTCTTCACGAGTAGGGGCTCCTCCGGGTTGCTGCCTGGTTCATGTTACTCCTACCGGCACCGGCTCTTCCTCATGGCCGGCCGGTGAAGAAACCGCGCACCGCCTCGCAGACCGCCTCCACCTCTTCGTCCCGCAGCTCGGCGTACATCGGCAGGCACAGCACCTCGGCGGCGGCCCGCGTGGCCTCCGGCAGGTCGCCGGCGTTCGCCGGATTCGCCGGGTTCGCCGCCGCCGCGGTGCCGGCGAGGGCAGGTTGCAGGTGCAGCGGCGTCGGGTAGTGCACGGAGCTGCCGATTCCCAACCCGGCAAGATGACGCATCAGGGCGTCGCGGTGGGCCGTCCGCACCGTCAGCTGGTGGAACACCGACAGGCACCCCGGCGGATCGGCGGGCGGCAGCGCCAGGTCGCCGGCGCCGGCCAGACCGTCGTGGTAGCGGCGGGCCAGCTCGCGCCGCCGCGCGTTGTCGGCTTCGAGCAGCGGCAGGCGGCAGTTGAGCACCGCCGCCTGCAGGCTGTCGAGGCGGCTGTTGACCCCCATCTCGACGTGGTGATAGCGCGAGTCCTGGCCGTGATTGGCGAGCCGCCGCACCCGCTCCACCAGCTCGCGATCGTTGCCGGTCACCGCGCCGCCGTCGCCGAAGCAGCCCAGGTTCTTGGTGGGATAGAAGCTCCAGGCGGCGAGGCGGCCCAGGGTTCCGACCCGCCGCCCGCGGTAGACGGCGCCGTGGGCCTGGGCCGCGTCCTCGAGCAGCCACAACCCATGGCGGTCGCACAGCTCCAGCACCTGGCCGGCGTCGAACGGCCGGCCGTAGAGGTGGACGCCGAGGATGCCCTTGGTGCGCGGCGTGATGCGCGCTGCCGCATCTGCGGGATCGAGGTTGAAGGTGGCGGCCTCGACGTCGCAGAACACCGGCACGCCGCCCGCCAGGACGACCGCCTCGACGGTGGCGAAGAAGCTGAACGCGGGGACGATCACCTCGTCGCCGGCACCGCCGCCGACACCGAGGGCGCGCAGGGCGAGCACCAGCGCGTCGGTGCCGTTGGCGACCGCCGCGCAGGCCTCGGCGCCCAGCCAGGCGGCGAAGCCTTGCTCGAGCTCCCGCACCTCGGGCCCGAGCACGAAAGCGCTCGCCGCGAGGATGCGCCGCCACCGCTCCTCGAGCGGCGCGGCGATCCGCTGCCGGGCGCGGCCGAGGTCGAGATAGGGGACCTGCTGGGTGGTGGTCGTGGTCATGGATCGCTCTATCTCCCCATCTCCCCGCTCTCGTCGGCCGGCTGCCTCCGCCAGCGGCGGGAACCGCGCCGGCGGGCCGGGGTATTGTACCCGCATGCTCTCGCGGCTGCGGTTCTTCTGGGTGGTCGGCGCCTGCGGCGGCGTGCTGATGGCGCTCGAGATCCTGTCGAGCCGCATCCTTGCCCCCTACTTCGGCAACAGCGTCTATGTCTGGGGATCGATCATCAGCGTCTTCCTGGCCGCCCTGTCGCTGGGCTACCTGTGGGGCGGGCGGCTCGCCGACCGCCAACCGTCGCTGGCGGCGCTGGCCCGCCTGCTGGCGCTGGCGGCCGCCTGCGAGGCGGCGCTGCTGCTCGCCGGCTCGCGCCTGGCCGGAGCGCTCGGCGACTGGACGGGCGCCACTCCGGGCGGCACCCTGATCGCCGCCGCGGCGCTGTTCGGCCCGGCCAGCGTCCTGCTCGCGACCGTCTCCCCCTATGCCGTCCGCCTGGCGGCGCGCGACCTCGGGCGGCTCGGCGACACCGCCGGCCGGCTCTACGCCCTCTCCACCTTCGGCAGCCTCGGCGGCACGCTGATCGCCACCTTCCTGCTGATCCCCTTCTTCGAGCTGCGCCACGTCCTCGCGCTGTTGACCGCGGCGACCGCCGCCACCGCCCTGGCTGCCGCGGTGCCAGGACCGCCGCAGCCCGCCGCGACCCCTTCACCACCGCGCGCGCTGCCGGCCGTGGTGCTTGCCACGCTGGTGCTGGCGGCCGCCGGCGCCGCATTCCTGCCGCGCACCCGCACCGAGGCCGAGCTGCTCTACGAGCGCACCACCCCCTACCAGACCCTGGTGGTGAGAGAGCGTACGGGCGTCCGCTATCTCGAGAGCGACCGCGTCCAGCAGGCGGCGGTGCGGGTGGCGGACGGCGAGCCGGCGATGCGGTACGCGCGGTTCGCGGCCGCCAGCCTGCTGCTCGCGCCGCCGCCGCGCAGCCTGCTCTCGCTGGGCATGGGCGGCGGCTCGGTGGGCTCTTACCTGCAGCGCCGGCTCGCCGGGCTCCACGTCGATTACGTGGACATCGATCCGGCGGTGCCGGAGATCGCCCAGCGCTTCCTGCTGCTGCACGCCAGCCCGCGGACCACCATCACCATCGCCGACGCTCGGCGCTTCCTGGCCGGCGCCGGCGGCCGCGCCTGGGACGTCATCTACTGCGACACCTACATCGGCCGCAGCGTGCCCTTCCACCTCACCACCATCGAGTTCCTGGACGAGGTGAAGCGCCGCCTCGCCGCCGGCGGCAGCTTCGGCCTCAACCTCGCCGCCGGCCTGGGCGACCCTTTCTCGAAGGCGATGTACCGCACGGTGCTCGAGCGATTCGCCACCGTCTACCTGTTCCGGGTCGGGGGCGCCAGCAACGTCCTGGTCCTGGCCACGGACCGCCCGGGGCTGTCACGGCCGAGCCTGCTGGCGCACGCCGTGGAGCTGGACCGCCAGCTGCCGGGCTTCGATCCGCCGTTCACCAGCATCGCCCGC
Source organism: Thermoanaerobaculia bacterium (assembly GCA_035308185.1). Classification (GTDB taxonomy): domain Bacteria; phylum Acidobacteriota; class Thermoanaerobaculia; order Multivoradales; family UBA5704; genus JASLEW01. The sequence goes on from DATGHG010000116.1 coordinate 4,903, forward strand.
GCCCGCATGGCGGTGGGGCTCGAGGCCGTGGACGTGCCGCTGCTGCGCGACGAGTTCGCGCCGGTCGATCGCCTCATCCACCTGGGCGCCGCCGCCCGCGGCGAGCCCTGACGCGGGCGCCGCGGCGGGCAGCGCCAGCGCCGTGGCCAGGTAGTCGGCGAAGCGCTCGCTGCCGCGGTCGGAGAAGTGCAGCGGATCGCCGAAATCCTCGTCCTGCCAGCCGACCTGCGCCGCGGCGTCCACCACCTGCACCCCCTCCTCGCCGTGCATGCCGCGCAGCGCCGCATTGAGCTGCTCGAGCTCGCCGGGCGCCGCCTCCGGCACCAGGCCGGGCAACCATTGCGCCAGGTACTTGAGGTCGTCGGCCCGCTGGCGCCGCCGGATGCGGATGGTCTGGGTCACCAGCGCCACCCGTGCGCCATGGGCGCGGGCGACGGCCACCAGCGAGCGCAGGTTACGGGCAAAAGTGCCGGCGGCGCCAGGCGCCAGGCGCGGATGTCGCGGCTGCCGCGGATCGAGGCTCGACCAGGGGTCGCCCGGCCGCGCCCAGGCCGCCGCCAGGCGCTCGAGCAGCACGCTGCGCGCGCGCCAGGGCAGCGGCGGCCGGTCGAAGCCGAGCGGCTGCAGGGTGAGCTCGGCATGGCCATGCTCGTACTGACGGTCGAAGGGCTGGTAGCCGCCCGGTTGCAGGTCGTTGTCGCCCTGATAGACGACCACCAGCGCCGGCCCGAGATCGACGTCGCGCAGCGCCAGCGAGATCAGGCTCTCGAGCGAGGTCCAGCCCGGAAAGCCGGCATTCCAGACCTCCACGCCCGGCCGTTGCCGCCGCAGCCGCTGCTCCAGCCGCCAGGGCCAGGTGCGGTCGTCGCTGGCCGCCAGCAGGTCGAAGGTGGTCGAACCACCGGCACAGAGGATGCGTAGCGCCGCCGGCGGCCGGGCGAGTGGCCTTTCGGGTGAGCGGTAGCCCAGCGCGTTGAAGCTCGCCTGTTTGCCGAAGGCGTGGACCCGCGCGCCCTCCCGCGGCGCGGTCTCGAGGTACGGATGGCGGCGGTAGAGCCGCAGCGCCGCGTCCTGCTGGGCACGGATGCGGCTGGCCCAGGTGTGCGGCCAGACGCCGGTGCGCAGGCGCAGGACGATCCGCGTCCCGCCCTCGGCCACGGCCAGCAGGCCGGCGGTGATCGCCAGCACCAACGCCCCGCGCAGCAACCCGCCGCGGAGACCGCCGCCCCGCGGGCGCTGCCTGTCGTGCGCGCTCCTCATGCGCGCCGGCTACCCCGGATCGCCCGGCAGGCGCCGCAGCGGATACCGCGTCCAGGGCGTGCTGTAGACCACCAGCTCGTCGGCCCCCATGGTGATGTTGTCGGCGATGCGCAGGCTCACCACCGGCCGCAGGCCCAGCTCGGCCGCGAGGTGCGGCAGCCAGGCCGGGAAGATGGCGACGTAGTCCGGCCGCCGGCTGGCGACGGCGGCGGCCATCGCCCGCTCCCAGGGCACGCCGCCCGCCTGCTGCCGCTGCACCTCCTGCCGCAGCTCGGGATTGGCGATGCCGGCGAGATCGACGATGCGATTGGGGAGCAGGTACTTGAAGGCGCCGATGTCGTTGACCGCCAGCAGCGCGCCGGCGGGCAACCGCGGCGCCAGCCAGCGCGCGGCGCGCACGTCGCTCGCTTCGACGTTCGCCAGGTTGCGGGCATAGATGCCGCCGCACTGCAACAGGTTGGATGCGGTGGGCCAGAGCAGCACCGCCACCAGCAGCGGGCCGACCGGCAGCCGCACCTTGCCGGCCGCCACCGCCGGGCGCAGCGCGCCGGCGACGCCCTCGACCGCCACCGTGCCCAGCACCGCCACCACCGGGAAGAGCGGGAAGTAATAGCGGCCGAAGTTGCCGGCCAGCATCTTCGCCCCGGCGGGGCTGAGCGTGGAGTAGGCCAGGGGCAGCGCCACCAGCCACAGCCCCGGCAGCAGGCCGCGGTCGCGGCGCGAACCGAGGCGCGCCGCGAGCGCCGCCGCGCCGCCGAAGCTGAGCAAAGTCATGTACGGCTGCGCGCGCAGCAGGATGCCCATCACCCCATAGACGTACTGCAGGTCGGGCAGCAGGCGCCGCAGCTCGCCCCCCTTCGCGGCGTAGGTGGTGGGCAGGAACGAGCCGCCGGCGGCGCGGTAGAACAGCAGCGGTCCGGCCAGCGCGCACACCGCCAGCAGACCGCCGGCGGCGAGGCGTGCGAACGGCGGGCGCTGCCAGCGCAGCGGCGCCGGCGAACCACCGTCGCGGCGGAACCGCAAGCACCGGTCGAGCACGGCGAGCGCCAGCAACAGCAGCCCCTCGGGCCGCGCCAGCGCCGCCAGCGCCAGGACGGCGAAGGAGAGCGGCAGGCCGGCCGCGGCGCCGGCCGCGCTGGCCACCACCGGCGCGCCGGTCTCTGGGCTGCTGTCGGCGCCGCGGGCACCGCCGTCGCCGGACTCCGCTGTGGGGTCCGCCGCCCGCTCGCGCAGGTGCAACACCATCCCCCAGGTCGACAGCAGCACGAACAGCGGGATCTCCATGCCCGACAGCGCCGACCAGACCAGCCAGCCGGTGCCGAGGGTGAGGCAGCCGGCAAGCGCCGCCAGCCCCGGCGCCAGGCCGAGCTCGCGCGCCAGCCGCCAGGTGGCGTCGATGCCTCCCAGGTAGAGCAGCGCGCCGGCCAGCTGGGCCCAGGCGAGCGGGCTGCCCGGCAGGTAGGCGAGCAGCGCCAGCAGCGCCGTCCACAACGGCGCGGTCGAGCCGGTGACCAGCTCCCCGGGGTTGTACGACAGGCCGTGGCCCGCGGCCAGGTTGCGCGCGAACTGCAAATGGATCCAGCTGTCGTCGAGCGGCCAGCCCAGGCCGCCGCCGAGCTGCCACAGCTCGATCGCCAGGTAGCCGAGCACGGCCCCGGCGCCCCCCAGCAGCAGGCACCAGCGGGCGCGGCTCGGGCGGACCGTGCCGGCGGGGAGAGGGGCGGCGGGCGCCGTGTTCATCGGCACCGCAGCATAGCGAAGTCCGGCGGGGAGCGGAGAGCGGGGGCGGGGAGTATGATTTGCGCCCTATGTCCCGTCCCCCCCTCTTCGAGCGGCGTCTGCAGCTGGCCTCCCGGGTCGCCCTGTATGGCAGCCTGCTGCTGGTGATCGCCGCCGGCTGGGGCATGGTCGCCACCCTCGACCGGCCGGCGGCGCCGGGCGAGGAGATGCGCTGGACCGAGCACGACTACCAGCACGACCCGACCGTCCAGCTGCTGCAGCGCTACGTCCAGATCGACACCAGCCGGGCGACCGGCAACGAGGTGGCCGGCGCCCGCTTCCTCGCCGCGCAGCTGGCGGCCGCCGGCATCCCCGCCGAGATCGAGGTGCTGGACGGCAAGCACGCCAACCTCTTCGCCCACCTCGAGGGCCAGGACAGGCACCCGCTGGTGCTGCACAGCCACATCGACGTCACCGACGTCGACCCCCGCGAGTGGATCTACCCGCCGTTCGCGGCGCACATCGAGCTGCCCTGGATCTGGGGCCGCGGCGTCTTCGACATGAAGAGCGTCGGCATCGCCGAGCTGCTGGCGATGATCGATCTCAAACGGAGCGGCAAGCCGCTGCGCCGGTCGGTGCTACTGCTGGCGACCGGCGACGAGGAGGCCGGCGACAGCCGCCTCGGCGCGCAATGGGTGATCCGCCACCGGCCGGAGCTGGTGCACAGCTTCTGGGCGGTGCTCACCGAGGGCGGGACGGTCGAGGCCCGCTCCCGCACCGCGCCAACCCCCAGCCGCTGGGCGGCGCTTTCCGGCAGCGGCACGGCCGACGTCCTGTCCCGCTCCGCGGGCAAGTACTGGGGCACCGAGATCGGGCAGAAGCACTTCGCCAGGCTCACCGTCTGCAGCGACAGCCGCGAGCGGCTCGAGGGCCTCCGCCAATTCCTGAAGGACCGCGGCTACACCGTTACCGACCTCCACCTGCTGCCCCAGGTCGCCGCCGTGCTCGAGGCCTACGGCCCCAGCCGCGACAGCGCGCAGATGCGCGAGCCGCTGCTACATCCGGCGGACCTGCTGACCAACGCCGGCGCCTTTCGCGCCATGCCTGCCTACGTACAGTCGATGCTGCGCAACGAAGCGGTGCCCTTCCACGTCGAACCGGCCCTGGGCGGCGGCTATCAACTGCTGATCATGCTGCACCTGCTGCCGGGCCTGCGGGCGGCCGACGTGCAGGACCAGCTGCTGCCGCCGTGGCTGCTGTATGGACTGCACACCAGGCTCGAAGAGGTGCCCGGCAGCCCGATGCCCAGCCCGACCGACCATCCCGCGTTCCGCGCGATCCTCGCCACCGTCAGGGCCGAGTATCCGGATTTCACCGCCGGGCCGTTCTTCCTGCCCTGGACCGCCACCGACTCGCGCTTCTTCCGCGCCGCCGGCGTGCCGTCGTACGGCTTCTCGCCCTTCTACATCATGAGCACCGACACCTACCAGGTGGACCGCCAGAACGAGCGGTTGGCCCTGCCCGGCTTCCTGCAGGGGGTCGACCTCTACCGCAAGCTGGTGCGCCGGCTGGTGCTCTGATGCCGCGCCGCGCGCTGCGGCTGGCGCAGGCCGGCGCCCTGACTGCGGCGTTCGGCGCCGCCTTGACTGCGGCGTTCGGCGCCGCCTTGGTCGCGGCGTTCGGCGCCGCTTTGACCGCCGCGCCGGGACTCTCTCCGCCGGCCGCCCGGGCGGCCTCCCCCCGCGGCACCGGCGGCCTGTCCGAGGCCGCCGGCTGGCTGCGCGGCTACGTGCAGATCGACACCACCAACCCGCCAGGCAACGAGCGCCAGGCCGCCGCCTATCTCGCCGCCATCCTGGCGCGCGAAGGCATCCCCAGCCGGTTGTGGCTGTCGCCCACCGGGCGGGCCAGCCTCTCGGCACGACTGACCGCGCCGCGCGGCGGCGGGCGCGCCCTGCTGCTGCTCCACCATATGGACGTGGTGCCGCCGGGGCCGGGCTGGACCGCGCCGCCCTTCGCCGGCCTGATCCGCGAGGGCAGGCTGTGGGGACGCGGCACCCTCGACGACAAGGGCCTGGGGATCTGCGGCCTGGCCGCGCTGGTGGACCTCGCACGGCGGCGGGTGGCGCTCGACCGCGACGTGCTCTTCCTGGCGGTCGCCGACGAAGAGAATGGCGGCGGCCAGGGGGCCGCCTGGCTGCTCGCCAGCCATCCCGAGCTGTTCGCCGGCGTCGAGGGGGTGATCGGCGAGGGCGGCCGCAACCAGTTCACCGACCGCCTGCTGTGGTGGGGCGTCGAGGTGGCGCAGAAGCGGCCGCTGTGGCTGCGGGTGAGCGCGCACGGCCGCGGCGGCCACGGCTCGGCGCTCAACGTCGAGAGCGCCAACCACCAGCTGATCGCCGGGCTGGCGCGGCTGCTGGCCCTGCCGAGCCGGTGGCGGGTGACGCCCCCGGTGCGCGACTACCTGCGGGCCATCGCGCCGTTGCACAACCAGCACTGGCAGCACATGCTGACCCACATCGACGAGGTGATCGGCGAGCAGGGTCCGCGCCAGCCGATCTTTCCCGGCATGGCCAGCCTGTTTCTCGACACCGTCCAGGTGACCGCCGTCGCCGGCGGCGACCGCATCAACGTCGTCCCGGCCGATGCCGAGGCCAAGATCGACATCCGGCTGCTGCCGGACACCGACGGCGCGGCCTACCTCGCCGCGGTGCGCGCGGCGCTGGGGCCGCGGTTGCAGGTCGAGGTGCTGCTGAGCGCGCCGCCGGCCCCCGCCTCGCCGGCCGCCGGCCGCCTGTACGACGCCATCCGGCGGGTGCTCGGCCGCGAGGCGCCGGTGGCGCCGATGCTGGACGCCGGCACCACCGACTCGCGCTTCTTTCGCGAGCGCAACGTGCCGGCCTACGGGCTGGCGCCCTTCGCGCTCGGCCCCGACGACGGCGGCGGCATCCACGGCGCCGACGAGCACCTGCCGCTCGCCGAGCTCGACCGCGGCGTCGAGCGGATGCGCCGCATCGTCGCCGCCTACGCCGCGGCTCCCGCCAACTGACAACGCTTGGCCCGAGCGATGGCCTTTTTTTGGCACTCGCCGCCGATCGCCGCCGCGAAATCCCTTGGAATCAAGCTTTCCCCAACTGCAACGGATTGGCACAGCTATTGCCAAATCCCTCGCTACGCTCAGCTGGACTGGGGGAAAATGTGATGAATTGCCATTTGCAAATAAGGCGAAAGAGGGAGACCGGCTTCACCCTGATCGAGATCCTGATCGTGGTCGCGGTGATCGGCATCATCACCGCGATGCTGATCCCGAACCTGCTCGATGCCATGCAGAAGGCCAAGCAGAAGCGCACCATGGGTGACATGAAGGTGATCGGCACGGCGATGTTCTCCTGGCTCACCGACCAGTCGGCGGCGGCCGCCGCCGGCGCCAGCGCCAGCGTCGTCGACCTCACCCAGTACGGCACTCAGCTGCAACCGTCGGATCTGACCACGGTGCTGGTGTCGCAGTACATCCAGGCGATCCCGACGCTCGACGGCTGGCAGAGTCCCTACCAGTACTACCTGCGCACCGACAACCCGCACGCGGCCCAGGTGATGGCGATCCGCAGCCTCGGCCGCGACAAGACGGCGGAGGGCGACCAGTACAACGTCACCGCCTTCGATCCCACCGATTACGATCGCGACATTGTCTGGGCCGACGGCTTCATGGTGCGCTACCCGCAGAAACTGTGAGGCGGTCGCTCGCGCCAGCCGTGCTCGGCAGCGCCTGGCTGGCGGTGCTGTTCGGCCGGCTGTTGCCGCCCAGCCGCGCGCTGGCCAGCCGCGACGTCCTGCTCTTCCACCTGCCGTTGCGGGTTTGCTTCCGCAACCTGGTCGCGGCCGGCGTGCCGCCGCTCTGGAACCCCTGGCTCAACGGCGGCCAGCCCATCCTTTCCAATCCCAGCTACGCGGCGTTCTATCCGCCGACCTGGCTGGTGCTGCCGCTGCCGCCGGCCTACGCGCTGAGCGTGCTGGCGGTGCTCCACGCCGCCATCGCCTTTGGCGGCGCCTGGCACCTCGCCCGGCGGCTGGGCGCCGGGCGCGGCGCCGCCGCCCTGGCGGCGGTCGGCTACACCGGCAGCGGCGCGCTGCTGTCGCTGCTCAACGCCTACACGCTGTTCTGCAGCATGGCCTGGTTCCCATGGGTGCTGGCCTTCGGCGACGAGGCCCTGCGCCGGCCCACCGGCGGTGCTGGAACACGGCCGGCGTTGATCGCCGGCGGTACCTGGATACGGCCGGCGATTCTCGCCGGCCTTGCGCTCGCCATGCAGCTGCTCAACGGCGAGCCGTCGACCGTGGTGGTCAGCGGCCTCGGGCTGCTGGCGCTCGCCGCCGCCGCCCTGCCCAGCCGGCCGGCTGCCGCCTGGCGGGTGCTGGTGCCGATCGTCGCCGCGGTGGCGTTGGCCGCGGTGCAGCTGGTGCCGACCGCCGGCCGCCTGGCCGGCACCGTCCGCTCGGGCGGCCTGCCGGCCGCGGAGGCGACCCTCTGGTCGTCGCCACCCGAGCGCCTGGCCGAGACCGTCTTCCCGCGGGTCTTCGGCGACCCGGCGCGCCAGGGCGAGGGCCTGTTCTTCGGCCGCGGCCTGCACGACCGCGACTTCCCCTACGTGGTGGCGATCTATCCCGGTCTGCTGGTGACCCTGCTCGGCGCCGCGGCGGTCTGCGCCTGGCCGATCCCGCGGCGCGGCGCCTGGGTGCTGTGCCTGGCGGCCGGCGGCTTCCTCGCCCTCGGCCGCCACAACCCGCTCTACGAGCCGCTGCGCCGGCTGTTGCCGCCGCTCGCGGCGATGCGTTATCCAGAGCGCTTCATCCTGCTCGCCGTCGCGCCGCTGGCCTTCGCGGCCGCGCTCGGCTGGCAGCGCCTGCTCGACGAGCGCCGCGCCGGCCGTGAGCGGGCCGCGGATCTGCCGCTGGCGCTCGGCCTGGTGATGCTCGCCACCGCCGGGGTGCTGGCCGGGGTGCTGTATCTGGCGCCCGGCGCCGCCGGAGCCTTCCTGACCGAGCATGCGCCGCTGCCGGTCACCCCGCGGACGCTCGCCCGCGGCCTGGCCTTCCTGCGCCGCGAGGCATGGGCGGCGGTCGCCACGACGGCGGCCGTGGTCGCGCTGCTGGCGCTCTGCCGCTGGCGGCGCCCGCGCGCCGGGCTGCTGTCGGTGCTCGCCGTGGCGCTGCTGGCCGGCGATCTCTGGCATTACTGCGGCGGCCTGGTGCGCACCGTGCCGGTCGCCGAGTACCGCGAGGCGCCGCCGTTGCTGCGCCGGCTGGCGCCGGTGGGCGTGCGGCTGTTCGTGCAGGCGGTCCCCGAGGAGCGCCAGCTGCCGCTCGCCAGGGGCGACGCCGACCAGGCGCTGGCGCGGGCGCTGCTGGACCGCCTGCTGCCCTACTCGGCGGCGCTCTGGCAGGTGCCCTACGCCCTCGACGAGGACTTCGACCGGATGCTCACGCATTGGGGCTCGGCCACCTTGCGCGTGCTCCACGCCGATTTGCGCCAGCAACCCGAGATGGCGCTGCGCCTGCTCGGCGCCTGGGGCGTGGGCGGCATGCTGCTGCGTGAATCCACCGCCGCGGGCCTGCCCGAGGACGTCCCCGTCCGGCAGCCCCCCGCCTTCCCGGCGCCCCCAGCGCTCCCGGCTCCCCCGGCTCCCCCGGCGCCGGTATCGCGCCGCGCGGTGTGGAACCCCTTCCGCCTGCCCGTCTACCGCTTCGTGCCGCAGGTCAGCTTCCATCCCAGCTACGGCTCGGCGCTCTACGTGGCCCGCAGCCAGGGCTTTGCCGTCGCCCGCCAGGAGCATTGCGTGCGCGCCGCGGCGCCGCCCGCGACGTTCCGCTACCCGGCCCCGCCGCAACTGCTCGCCTTCCGCGACGCCGCCGGGCGCATCGAGCTCCGCTACCGGGCCGCGGCGGGAGGCTTCTTCGTCGTCGCCACCACCTTCGACGACGGCTGGCGGGCGGAAGTGGACGGCGCGCCGCTGCCGGTCTATCCGACCGCGGCCGGCCAGCTGGGCGTGGCGCTGCCGCCCGGGGAGCACCGGCTGGCGCTGCGCTACGGCGAGCGGCTGCTGCCGTGGGGCGCGGCGGTGAGCCTCGCCGCCCTGCTCGCCACGGCAGGCTGGCTGTTCGCACCGGCCGGCGCCGGCCGGCGGTCGCCGGGGCGGCTCGCGTAGAATCCGGCGATCGTGCTCCCGCGTCTCTTGCTCGACGCCTATGCGGCGCTGCTCGGCCTGATCGCCGGCAGCTACCTCAACGTCGTCGTCCACCGCCTGCCGCGCGGCCTCTCGACCGTGCTGCCGCGCTCCGCCTGCCCGGCGTGCGGCACCCCGATCGCGGCCCACGACAACCTGCCGCTGCTGTCGTTCGCGCTGCTCGGCGGCCGCTGCCGCGCCTGCAAGGCGCCCATCTCCTGGCGCTATCCGCTGGTCGAAGCGTTCACCGCGCTGCTGTTCGTCGGCTGCCTCGAACGCTTCGGCCTGCCCCTGGCGGCGCCGGCGGCGGCGCTCTTCTGCTGCCTGATGATCGCGCTCGGCCTGATCGACCTCGAGCACCTGCTGCTGCCCGACCGGCTGACGCTGCCCGGCATCGCCGCCGGCCTTGCCCTGCAACCCTGGCTGCCCTGGGGGGGCCTGCGGCAGGCGGTGCTCGGGGCGCTGCTGGGCGCGGCGATCCTGCTGGCGATCTGGGGAGCGTGGTACCTGCTGCGCCACGAGGAGGGCATGGGGCTCGGCGACGTCAAGATGCTGGCCCTGATCGGCGCCTTCCTGGGCTGGCGTGGCACCCTGGTGGCGCTGTTCTTCGCCTCCTTCGCCGGCGCCCTGACCGGCCTGGCGCTGATCTGGCGCGGCGGCGCCGGCATGCGGACGAAGCTGCCGTTCGGCAGCTTCCTGGCGCTGGGGGGACTCACCGCGCTGTTCGCCGGCCGCGAGCTCGCCGCCTGGTACGCCGGCCTGCTATGAGCGCGCCGCCGAGCGCGCCGAGTCCGCCAAGCCCGGCGAACCCGCCGAACCCGCCGGACCCGGGAGACGACGGGCGCGACGATCCGGGGAGACGATCGCGCCTCGGGCTGCGCGACGAGGTGCTCTTCCTGCTGCCGGCGGCGCTGCTGCTGCTGGTGGTGGTCTCGACCTTCACCCTGTTCTCCTACCGCGGCGCCCTGCTGGGCCTGCGCGACGAGCGCCAGCAGGAGGCGGAGCGGCTGGCGCGCGCCGTTGCCGTCCGCTTGCTGGTGGCCGGCGAGGCGGGAGGCACGCGCGCACCGTCCGGCGACCGGCTCCGCCTGCTGGCGCCGGGCGCCCGCGGCGTCGCCCTGCTCGACGCCGCCGGCGCGCCGCTGGCGAGCACCGGCGAGCTGCCGCCGCTGCACACCGCCGGCGGACCGTTCGCCGCCGCGCCCTTCGCCAACGGCCCCGACGCCGACCTGCCGGACGAGGTCGCCGCCGTCGTGCCGCTGATGGCGGCGCCGGCTGCCGGCGCGCCGGGAGGCTCCGCGCTCTACGTCCGGGTCGACCTCGACGCCGCCACCCTCGGCGCCCAGCTGCGCGCGGTCCGCCTGCTGTGCTGGCTGGTGCTGCCGGTCAACAGCGCTCTGGTGCTGCTGGTCCTGCTCTCCTTGCGCCGCCTGCTGACGCCGTACGAGCAGCTGCTCGCCCGCGCCCGCCAGCTCGGCACGCCGGCCGCGGCGGGCGAGGACGAGGCCGAGTTCCTGATCGCCACCCTGGAGCGCGCCCTCGAGGCGCTCGGCGAGCGCCAGCGCGCGTTGGCGGCCGGCGCGCCGGACGGGCGCCGCGCCGACGACGACCTGGCGGCGCTCGAGCGGGCGCTCGCCGCCAGTCTCGAGAGCGGCCTGCTGTTGCTCGGCCGCGACGGCCGCGTGCTGTCGCTCAACGCCCTCGGCGCGAGCCTCCTGGGCGTGGTGCCGCCCGCCGCCGGCGAGTCGCCGCCGCGGCTCGACGAGCTGCTGGCGCCGCACCCCGAGCTGCTGGCGCTGCTCGAAGCGGCGACCGCTCTGGGTAAACCCGTCCAGCGCCGGGAGTGCACGCTGCGCCGCACCGGCGGCGAGGCGGCGACCCTGGGCTTGAGCGTCCATCCGCTGCGCCGCGACGACGGCGCCGCGCGCGGCTTCCTGGTGCTGTTCGCCGACCTCACCGAGGCGCGCCGGCGGGCCGAGGAGAGCCGCCTCGCCGACCGCCTGGATACGGTCGGCGAGATGGCGGCCGGCGTCGCCCACGAGCTGCGCAACAGCCTGGCCACGCTGCGCGGCTACCTGACGCTGATCGAGCGCCGTCCGGACGAGGAATCGATCGCCGACTTCCTGGCCGAGATCCGCCACGAGTCCGACCACCTGCAACGGGTGCTCGAGGATTTCCTGGCCTTTGCCCGGCCGGGCACCGCCCGCCCGCGGCTGTTCTCGATGACGGCCCTGGCCCGCCGCGCGGCGGCCGATCCGGCGCTCGCCGGCATCGCCGTCGAGGTGCACGCTCCCGGCAGCGGTGACGTCGCCTTGCACGGCGACCCTCAGCTCATCGAGCGGGCGCTGCGCAACGTGCTGCACAACGCCGCCCAGGCCGAGCGCGAGGCCGGCCGCCCGGGACCGGTGGAGGTGACGGTGGACGACCTGCCGGCAGGCGTCGAGTTGACCGTCGCCGACCGCGGACAGGGCGTTCCGGCCGAGCTGCGCGAGCGCCTCTTTCACCCCTTCGCCACCGGCCGCGCCGGCGGCGTCGGCCTGGGCCTGGCGCTCGCCCATCGCATCGTCACCCTCCACGGCGGCCGCATCCGCCTCGACGACCGCCAGGGCGGCGGCACCCTGGCGCGCCTGTTCTTCTCTCGCGACATTTTTGTTACTGAAGGTAGCGTGCCGGCCAACCGAGTCCTGCCTGCCGGAGTCGAGGCGGACGAGCCAAACCACTGACCGGTCGAAGCTTGAGGCCGCGAGGCCGGAGGCCGCCGCGGCTGGCACCGGCATTGCTGTTGAGGCTTTGCAGTGTCTCTTGCGCCGCGGGGCGTCCTTCCGAGCCCGCCACGGCCACAACCCAAAGGGGAGCGATCGCGGATGAGATCCTGCAGAACCGGCCCCGCGTCCCGACGCCAGAGCGGCTTCTCGATGGTCGAGGCGCTGATCGCCGCGGCGTTGATCGGCGTCGCCGCCATCGGCATCATCCCGCTGTTCACCCGGGCGATGACCGACAACATGGCAGGCGCCGACTACACCCGCGTAACCAACTACGCGAAGTCGAAGGAAGAGGACTTCGCCCGCATGCCGTTCACCCAGCCAACCATCCAGCTGCAATCCGGAACCCAGCTGCTGAACACCGAGTTCCTGGACCCGGTGACGTTGCAATGGACCACGACCCGGCCCGCCAATCCCTTGAGCGTCTGGACGCGCCTCGAGACCATCACCCAGTACAACATCTACGATACCGACGACGATCAGATTTTCGATTTTCCGCTCGCTGCCGGCTCGCCTGTCGACGAGGTGCAGATCCTCCAGCAACAGGTGCAGGTCAAGAGCGTCTCGCCGGTCGGTCCGGCAGGCGCCCATCGGACGACGATCATCCGCTTCCTGAAGGCTTTCTGAGGAGATGCCGGCGATGAACACGGCTGCCCAAGAGACCACCGGGCCGACGAGGCGTGGCCGCCGCCGCGAGCGCGGCTTCAGCCTGATCGAGGTGGTGGCGGCGACCCTGATCTCGGTCGAGGTGATCCTGGCCGCCCTCGCCCTGTTCGACTTCCACAACAAGCTGGCCCGGGTGCAGACCCAGGTCAGCGAAATGCAGCAGTCGCTGCGTGTCGCCCAGTACGAGATCGTGCGCCTGGCCCGCGAGGCCGGCCGCGGCGGCTTCCCGGCGGTGCTGCAGGCGGGTACGGCGAACGAGGCCTACGGCGCGGTCGCGGTGCGCAACAACGTCGGCGGGGCGGTTTCCGACCAGATCGCCATCGGCTTCGCCGGTTCGCCGAAGGCGCAGGACGGCTCCGACATCCTGACGCTGCGCGGGGTGTTCAGCACGCCGATCTTCCAGCTCAATCCCGCCGCCCCGTCGCTGGTCCTCACCCCCAATGGCGCCACGCCGGCGACCGCCACCGGCGGCACGGTGGTGGTCTGCGCCACCACCCCCACCGGCATCGCTCAGGACCTGACGCAGCTGATCAACGCGGTGAACGCCGCGGCCGCGGCTACCCAGGTCGAGCCGCTCATCATGGTCAGCCCGATCAACGAAAGCATCTATGCCGTGGTCGAGCTCAACCCCGCCAAGTCGAACCTGATCGGCAACCAGTCGCAGTGCCCGAGCCCGGCCGGAGTGGCGAATCCGAACGGC
>DATGHG010000117.1:0-14473 GCA_035308185.1 Thermoanaerobaculia bacterium
CCCGGGGCGTCGCGGATGCCGAAGCGCACCTTGCAGCCCGGGCAGGGCTTCTCGTAGCCGAGCGGCACGAACGATACGTAGCTGCCGTCGTCGATGTGCACCCGCCACTTGAGGCGCGAGAAGGTGCTCTGGTCGATCACCCGGATCTCGCCGGCGGAGCTCTGCGGGAACTGCTGCTTCTGGTCCGCCGGCACGCGGCTCATGTCGCGCACTTCGGCGGCGCCGAGATGGGCGACCCGCTGCTGGTACACCTGGTCCTCGGTGAAGCCGGGCGGCGTCGCTTCGACGAAGGGCCGCTCCTTGGTCAGGTCGAGCCGCACCCAGGGCTTGCCCAGGGGTTGCTTCTTGTGGCATCCGGCGAGCGCCAGCAGCGACAGCAGGCTGGCGGCGGCGCAGGCTGCCACGGTCAGGTAACGCGGAGGTCTGCGGTTCATGGTCTCCTTTCCTGGTCGTCGGTGAATGATGGGAACCGGGCCTGGGCGGCGCTGCGCACCCGGGGCCCGGCGAGGCACGAAAATACCACGCGCGGGTGTCACCGCAGGTAGGGGGCGATCAGGTGGTCCCAGGCGCCGCGGGCGCGCAGGACCGTCTCCACCATCTCGCGGGCGGCGCCGCGACCGCCGGGGCGCGAGAGCACCTGGTGGACGCGGCAGCGCACTTCCGGTACGGCGTCGGCGGGGGCGAACGACAGGCCGCAGGCGAGCAGCACCGGCAGGTCCACCAGGTCGTCGCCCAGGTAGGCGACACGCTCGGCCAATGTACCCTGGGCGCTCAGCAACTCGCCGAAGGCCGCGCCCTTGTCGATGCGGCCCATCACCAGCGCGTCGACTCCCATCTCCTGCGCCCGCGCTTCCAGGGCCCGGCTCGCGCGCCCCGACAGCAGGCCCACCTTGAGCCCGGCGCGCTGCGCCAGCTTCAGGCCGAAGCCATCGCGCACGTCGAACACCTTCCACTGCTCGCCGTCGGCGCCGTAGAGCAGGCGGCCGTCGGTGAGCACCCCGTCCACGTCCAGCAGCAGCCAGGCGAGGCCGGCGGCGCGGTCCGCCAGCGCCGCGGGCGTCAGCTCGCCGCCCGCCCGCCGGCCGGCGGTGGCGCTCGGACGCCCGCCGGCGGCCTCGCTCGGACGCCTGCCGTCCGCGTCGGGTGGGCTCAAAACAGCTCCAGGCCCCAGAGGTCGTGCAGGTGGACGATGCCCGCCAGCCGGCCGCCGGCGTCGCAGATGAACAGCGAGGTGATGCGGTGGTCTTCCATCATCTTGAGCGCCGCCGCGGCCAGCTCGCCGCCGGCGATGGTGCGCGGATGGGAATTCATGCACTCGCCGGCGGTGCGCCGCAGCAGGCCGTCGTCGCTCGCCAGCAGGCGCCGCAGGTCGCCGTCGGAGATGCAGCCGGCGAGCCGCTGGTCGGCGGCGGAGCGGGTCACCGCGGTGATGCCAAGCTTCTTTTTCGACATCTCGTAGATGGCGTCGCGCATCGAGGTGTCCATCGCCACCCGCGGCAGGTCGGGGCCCTCGTGCATCAGCTGCTCGACCTTGAGCAGCCGCTTGCCGAGGTGGCCCGCCGGGTGCAGCAGGGCGAAGTCCTCGCGGGTGAAGCCGCGCGCCTCGGAGAGGGCCATGGCGAGGGCGTCGCCGAGCGCCAGCATGGCGGTGGTGGAAGCGGTCGGTGCCAGGTTGAGCGGGCAGGCCTCGCGGTCGATCGCCACCGACAGGTGCAGGTCGGCGTGGCGCGCCAGCGGCGATCCCGGGCTGCCGGTCATCGCCAGCAGCGGCACGCCCAGGCGGCGGAGCGTCGCCACCAGCCGCAGCAGCTCCTCGGTGGTGCCGGAGGCGGAGGCGGCGAGCACCACGTCGCCCGGCACGATCATGCCGAGGTCGCCGTGCACCGCCTCGGCGGGATGCAGGAAGAGCGCCGGCGTGCCGGTCGAGGAGAGGGTGGCGGCGACCTTCTTCATGATCAGGCCGCTCTTGCCCATGCCGGTGCAGACCACCCGGCCGGACACCGCAGCCAGCAGCGCCACGGCGCGGTCGAAGGCGTCGTCGAGCTGCGGCACCAGGGCGCGGATCGCCGCCGCCTCGGTCTCGAGCACCTCGACCGCCACCTGGCGCGGCGAGCGAGCCGGCAGCGCCGGCAGCGCGGTTGCAGCCGCCTGGCCCTGCCGCTGGCTGGGCGTGCCCGGCTCCCCGTGCGACGGGCGCACCGGCTTCGGCAGCCGCGGGCGGCGCGCCGGCTTCGGCGGCCGCGGTGGCCCCGGCCGGCGGGGGACTCCCGGGACGGTCATCGGCGCACCTCCGCCACCGAGCGCAGCAGGGCCTCGGCCTCGTCCGGCGTGAGCTGGACCGCGCGGTCCGAGAGCGCCCGCGGCGGGTCGGGGTGGACCTCGAGGAACAGCCCGTCGGCGCCGGCGGCCACCGCGGCGCGCGCCAGCGGGGCGGCGAAGCGCCGGTCGCCGCCGCTCTCCCGCTCGCCGCCCGGCAGCTGCAGCGAATGGGTGACGTCGTAGAAGACCGCCATGCCATCCTCGTGCAGCCAGGCGAAGCTGCGCATGTCGACCACCAGGTTGTGGTAGCCGAAGGTGGTGCCGCGCTCGGTCACCGTCACCCGCGAGTTGCCGCCGGCCCGCGCCTTGTCGACCAGCTTGCGCATGTCGTCAGGGGCCATGAACTGCCCCTTCTTGATGTTGACGGCGCGGCCGGTGGCGGCGGCGGCCAGCACCAGGTCGGTCTGGCGGCACAGGAAGGCGGGGATCTGCAGCACGTCGCAGACCGCCGCCACCGCGTCGCACTGGCCCGGCTCGTGGACGTCGGTGAGCAGCGGCAGCCCGGTCGCCGCCTTGACCGCCGCCAGCGCCGCCAGGCCGCGCGCCAGCCCCGGGCCGCGGAAGCTCGACAGCGCGCTGCGGTTCGCCTTGTCGAACGACGATTTGAACACCAGCGGCAGACCCAGGCGGGAGGCGACGGCGGCGAGGGCCTGCGCCGTCGCCAGCACCAGCTCCTCGCTTTCGATCACGCATGGGCCGGCGATCACCGGCAGCGCGCCGCCGCCGCCGACGATCACGCCGGGTGCCAGCTCGACGGCGTCGAGCGGCGGGGCCTGACCTGTCGTCGGAGGGGCCGCCGCCATCAGCCCTCCGACTGCAGGGGCTGCACCGGCGGCGCCGGATGCAATGGCCGCACCGCCTGCATCGCACGCACCGGCTGTAGCGGCCAGGCCGCCGGCAGCGGTCCCTGGTCCGGATCCGCCGGCGTTGCCGATTCCGGCGCCAGGGCGAGGCCTGCCTCCAGCACGGGGACCGCCATCCCGGCAGGCTCGAGGTGCTCCCGGCGCTCGCGTTGCTCGCGCTGCTCGCGAGCCAGGTGCGCGGCGAGCGCCGCCTTGACGTAGGACACGAACAGCGGGTGCGGATCGGTCGGCTTGGACTTGTACTCGGGGTGGAACTGGCAGCCCAGGAACCAAGGGTGGTCCGGCAGCTCGACCATCTCCACGAACTTGCCGTCGGGCGACAGGCCGGAGACCACCAGCCCGTGCTCGAGCATCTCCGGCAGGTATTTCTGGTTGACCTCGTAGCGGTGGCGGTGGCGCTCGCTGATCTCGGCCGTGCCGTAGATGCGCCGCGCCAGCGTGCCCTCCTTGAGGCGGCAGGGGTAGGCGCCCAGGCGCATGGTGCCGCCCATCGCCTCGACCCCGAGCAGATCGCGCAGCTTGTAGATCACCGCCTGCTCGGTCTCGGGATCGAACTCCGAGGAGGTGGCGGCGCGGATGCCGCAGACGTTGCGGGCGAACTCGATGACCATGCACTGCAACCCGAGGCAGATGCCGAACAGCGGCACTTTCTGCTCGCGCGCCCAGCGGATGGCGCGGATCTTCCCCTCGGCGCCGCGCTGGCCGAAGCCGATCGGCACCAGCAGCGCGTCCACCTCGGCCAGCACGTGCGGCCAGCTCTCGCCCTCGAGCTCCTCGGCGTTGACGTAGACGATCTCCACCTTGGCGTCGTTGGCGATGCCGCCGTGCAGCAGCGCCTCGTTGAGGCTCTTGTAGGCGTCGGGGAACTCGACGTACTTGCCGACCAGGCCGATGCGGACATGGTGGCGGGGGTGCTTGATCCGCGCCACCAGGCTTTCCCAGCGCGACAGGTCGCGGTCGTAGTGCGGCAGGTTGAGCAGCTCGAGCAGCAGGTCGTCGAGTCCCTCGCGGCAGAAGATCAGCGGCACCTCGTAGATCGTCGGCACGTCGCGGGCCTCGATCACCTGGCGCGGATCGACGTTGCAGAACAGGGCGATCTTCTTCTTCATGTCCGGCGGCAGCGGCCGGTCCACCCGGCACAGCAGCACGTCGGCCGAGATGCCGATCTCGCGCAGCTCGCGCACCGAGTGCTGCGTGGGCTTGGTCTTGAGCTCGTCGGCGGCGGCGATGTAGGGCACCAGGGTGAGATGGATGTTGACGGCGTTGCCGCGCCCCAGCTCCTGGCGGAACTGCCGGATGGCCTCGAGGAACGGCAACGACTCGATGTCGCCGGCGGTGCCGCCGATCTCGACGATCACCACGTCCGGGGGCTCGGCGGTCTCGGCGACGTGGCGCATCGCCTCCTTGATCTCGTCGGTGATGTGCGGGATCACCTGCACCGTCTTGCCCAGGTAGTCGCCGCGCCGCTCCTTGTCGATCACCGACTCGTAGATGCGGCCGGTGGTGAAGTTGTGGCGCTTGCTGGTGCGGGTGTGGGTGAAGCGCTCGTAGTGGCCGAGGTCGAGGTCGGTCTCGGCGCCGTCGTCGGTGACGAAGACCTCGCCGTGCTGGTAAGGCGACATGGTGCCCGGATCGACGTTGACGTAGGGGTCGAACTTCATCAGCGTGACCGAGAAGCCCCGGGCCTCGAGGATCGCTCCGACCGAGGCGGCGGCGACCCCCTTGCCGAGCGAGGAGACGACGCCGCCGGTGATGAAGATGTACTTGGTCGCCATGGTTGCCTCTCCTCGGTCTCTATCGTCCGTCGTCGCTCGCCGTCGCGCGCCATCGCTCGCCATCGCTCGCCGGGTGGGCGCGGGCTCCGCCGGCTCCTTGCGCCAGCAGCCGCTCGGCGCGCTCGAGGTCTTCCCGGGTGTCCACGCCGGGCAGGCCCGCGGCGGCCAGCAGCACGCGGATCGGCATGCCGTTCTCGAGGGCTCGCAGCTGCTCGAGCGCCTCGCTGCGCTCCAGGGGGGAGGGCGGCAGGGCGGCCAGCGCCAGCAGGGCCGCCCGCTGGTAGCCGTAGATGCCCAGGTGGCGCAGCGGCGCGGCGCCGGCGACCGCCGCCGGTTGCCGCGCATCGCGCACATAGGGTATCGCGGCGCGGCTGAAATAGAGGGCGCGCCCGTCCAGGCCGACCACCACCTTGACCACGTTGGGGTTGGCGAGATCGTTATCTTCCGGGTGCTCCCGGTGCTCCCCGAGCGCTGGGCGATCCGGGGGCGCCGGGAGCGTGGCCGCGGATCGGTCTGCGATCAGCGGCACGGCGAGCGTCACCACCGGGTCCTCCGGGTGGGCGGCCAGGTGCTCGGCGATCGCCGACACCGCCTCCGGATCGATCAGCGGTTCGTCCCCCTGCACGTTGACCACCGCCGTCGCCGCCGGCCACCGGCGCGCCGCGTGCGCGATGCGGTCGGTGCCGCTGGCGCAATCGGCCGGCGTCAGCTCGACCTCGCCGCCGAAGGCCGCCACCGCCTGCATGATGCGCTCGTCGTCGGTCAGCACCACGACGCGGGCAAGGCCGCGGGCGCCGGCGACCCGGCGGTAGACGTGCTCGATCATCGGCAGGCCGCCGATCCGCAGCAGCGGCTTGCCGGGCAGGCGGGTGGAGCCGTAGCGCGCCGGGATGGCCGCGATGATTTGCGGGACCTGCGGGAGCTGCGAGAGTTGCGGGAGCTGCGAGAGTTGCGGAACCTGCGCGGCCGCCGCGGTCTGTGCGGCTGGGGCGCCTAGGGGAGGATGCGGGTGTTGGGCTTCGTGATGTGCGGAAGCGAAGGCCTGTGGAACCGCCGGGTCCCCGAGGTGGCCCGGCCCGCCGGGATCATGCGAGGGCCTGAGGCTCGGGTTGGGGCGCACGTCCAAATGTAAGCCATCGCGCCCAGGGTGTCAACGCGGGCCGGCTGGACCGCGATCCACTGCGCATGCCGGCGGGTGGTGCGCGCAAGACCGCGATGGCCTGCGACTTCTTCGAGAACTGCGGCCAGTGCCGACCCGACCCGACGGGCGGCGACCCCCCGGCCAGGCAGGCTTCCCCGGCAGGGGGCGCGCCGTCGCCCGGTTCCTACTTCACTTCCTTGGCAGCGCCGCCGGCGATCGCCTGGTCGAGCAGGGCGTGCAGCTTGGCGTCCGCTTCGCGGGCGGCGCTGCGCTGCTGGCTGCCCAGCTCGCGCTGCTGGTCGCCCAGCCGGCGCTGCTGCTCGCCGAGCTCGCGTTGCTGGTGGCCCAGCTCCCGCTGCTGGTCGCCGAGCCGGCGCATCTCGCCGGCCAGCTTGACCTGCTGCTCGGCCAGCTGGTCGCGGTGCTGCTCGCGGGCGCCGGCTTGACGATCGTCGCCGGCGATGGCCTCGGCGGTGAGCTTCGCCTGCTCGGCGGCCAGTCGCGCCTGCTCGGCGCCGAGCTTGCCCTGCTGGGCGCCGAGGGCGCCCTGGCGGCTGCCGAGCTCGCCCTGGCGCGCGCCCAGCTCCCCCTGCTGGGCGCCCAGTTCGCCCTGGCGTGCGCCGAGCTCAGCCTGGGGGCGGAAGATCTCGCGCACCTCCCTCAGGGTGGCGGCGTCGCGGATGACGTACTCCCTGCCGGCGCGCCGCAGCCACAGGAGGTCGCCGCCGCCGGCCTGTCGCTGCTGCTGCCGCGCGCGCTCGACGTCGGCGGTGTCGCCGCTCATGGTGACCTCGTCGCGGCCTTGCAGCAGGACGTAGGGGTCGCCGTGATGGCGGTCGTCCATGGCGTCATGGGAATGGGAACGGACGCCATATTGGGCATGCCCGCGGCCGCCGTCGGCGGGAGGCTCCGGGGGAGTGGGCGGCGTGGGCGGTGTTGGCGGCATGGGTGGGATGGGCGGAGCTGGCGGCGTCGTCCCGTCGGGCGGTACCGGCGGCGCCGGTGGCGCTGGCGGGATTGGCGGCGCTGGCGGCACCGGCGGGACCTCGGAGGCGTCGGGCAACGGCGGCGGTGTCGATGCCATGGCCTGCCTGTTCGGCACGGTGGCGGCGTCGGCATCGGCCGGCGCGCCGGTGGCGGAGGGCGCTTCCTGGCGTGCAAAGGCAAGGCGGGTGGCGGCGACTGCCGGGATGCCGGGGATCGAGCCGGTCGGGTCTGCCGAGCCGGCCGTGGGCTCCGGATTTGCCGCGGACTCTCGTGCCCAGGCCGGCACCGCGGTGGCTGCGGCCGCGGGCTGGAAGATGGAGGTCGCCGGGATGACCGGTGCCAGGGTGACGGATGGTGGGGTAATGGATGTCGGGGAGGCGGTTGCCGGGGCGCCCGGCGCCGGGGTGACGGCGGCGATGCGCATCGGCACCAGCGCTGCCAGAGCGAGCGCGACGAGCAGGGAAACACCCAGGCGGCGCAGCCGGGCGTGGCGGGACGGGGAAGTGAGCCGGTGGTGCTGGTGCTGGAGCATCTCGAGTCTCCTCTTGAGCTGTCGCAGGGAGGTGGCGGCGCCGCCGGCGGTGGCGGCGGCGGGCGCCGGTGCGGTCAGGCCCGCGCGCGGCCGGCCGCCGGTCTGGTGGACGCCGAGGCGGACGAGCAGGCGGCCGTAGGTTGCGGGGGCGGCGCCGAGCAGGCGCAGCACGGCGGCGTCGCAGGCCGCCTCGCGGGCGAGCGCATACTCGCGCGCCGCCAGCGCCGCCGGGGGGAGGAAGAAGAACAGGCGCGCGGCGGCGGCGGGAATCCATCCCCAGAGCAGGTCGCGGCGCCGCGCGTGCATCAGCTCGTGGCCGAGGGTCATCGCCAGCTCCGAGGCGGACAACCGGTCGAGGGCGGCGGCCGGCAGCACCACCACCGGGCGCAGCGCGCCGGCGGTGAGCGGTGCCTGCAACTCGGACCCGGGTGGCGCCGTGCGCACCTCGACCGCTCCCAGGCCCAGGGCGCTGCCGAGGTCAAGGGCGAGCCGGAGCAGCCTCTCGTCTCGCACCGGTGCCGAGCGCGCCAGGAAAGCGCGCACGCGCCGCAGCTCGCCGGCCGTCAGCACCAGCTGGCGCGCGACGCCGCTCAGCCACAGGGCAGCCAGCGCCAGCGGCCACCATGGCGATACCGGCGCCGGCATCGGATTCGCGGCCGCCGAGGCCAACGAGGAGAGTGGTGGCGGCGGCGCTGGACTACCAGACGCCGAGGCGGCCGGCAACGCGAGGGCGGCGACGCCGGGCATGACGATGCGAGCGGCGCTGGACGTGGGCGGCGGCGCCTCCCGGGCGATTCCCGCCGACGCAGGTGGCGGCAACGCTGCCAGCTCTCCCGACAATCTCGCTGTCGCGATGCCGGCGATGGCATCGTCTTGGGTGGTCCTCAGGCGCGCCGCCGGCGCCGTTGCCAGCCAGCCACCGGCCGCGGCGGCGACCGCCGGCGGCAGCAGGGGAATGGTGAGCGGCGCCGGCCACGCCAGCCCGAGCAGCAGCTTCAGGCTCGCCAACCACCACAGCGCGCAGCGCAGCCCGACAGGCATGCGAGGCGCGAGGCGGCAGAGGACCCAGACGGCGAGCGCGAACAGGGTGCCCCAGAGCGCGGCCTGGGCGAGCTGGCGCAGCAGGGCCGTGGCGGGAGGCAGCAGGGTGGTCGTGAGATGCGGCACCGCGATCGCCAGGGCGCGCATGGCTCAAGGCTCCTGCCGCTGCGATTGCAGCTTGGCGACCAGGCGCTCCAGCTCGGCCAGCTCGTCGTCGCTCACCTCGGCGGCTTCGACGAGATAGCTGACGAACGGCGACACCGACCCGTCCAGGGTGTTTTCGACGAAGTTCCGCACGACCCCGCGCAGCACTTCGCCCGAGGATGCCGGCGAGGAGTACCGGAAGACGCCGGCAGTGCGCCGGCGCTCCAGGTGGCCCTTGGCGCGCAGCCTCTCCATCATGGTGAGCACCGTCGAGCGCGCCAGCCCGCGGCCGGCGCCGAACGCTTCCACGGCCTGTGCCACCGTCACCGCACCCTGCTCGGCGACGTAGCGCAGCAGTGCCAGCTCCTGATCGCCGATCGTTCTCGCCGTCATTCCCCGAACCTCCTTGGACTCTCGCTGCCCGGACGCCTGGTGCCGGCTCCCTGACGACAGCTGTAGTCATGGTAGCGATGACTACAACTGTCGTCAAGGGGGTGATGGCCGGGTCTGCGACAGGTTGGGCACGGATCCCTCCCCCGCGCACGGGTCCCGCGCTCCAGGGTGGAGTACGCCGTGGCGGCCGCCGGGTGGTCACCAGTCCCGCGCTCCCATGGAGTACGCCGTGGCAGCCGCCGGGGTCACCGATCCCACGCTCCAGTGGAGCACGCCTTGGCAGCCGCCAGTGGTCACCGGTCCCGCGCTCCAATCGAGTACGCCGTGGCAGCCGCCGGGGTCACCGGTCCCACGCTCCAGTGGAGTACGCCGTGGTAGCCGCCGGGGTTGCTGGCCCCGCCGCGCGGCTGTCCTGCGTGGGGCTGGTGGTAGCATTCGGCGCGGATCGTGCCGCAGTCCGTGCCAAGCACCGGCTGCTCGCACCTGCGGGCCGCCGTGCGCCTCCTGGCCACTGCGCGGCCTACGGCCCTTCCTCCAGCATGCGACCCCGCTCACCGCGCTTTCCGCCGCCGCTCTCCTCCTCGCGAACCGCCAGCCGAGGCAGCGTCGTGCGGGTGGGGCCGTGGCGGGCGCCCCGCCGCTTCCTGCCCGTGGCGCTCGTGCCGGTGGTGGTGTATCTGGCGCTCTGGGGGCTGGTGGGCTACAGCTTGGGCGCCGCCGGCTGCCGCGGGGCGCGGCCGATGGTACCGTTGCTCGGCGCCGGTGCCGGGCATGCCGCCGGCGCTTCCGGCGATGCCGCTGCGGGCGCCGTCGAGGTGTTGGTGGAGAGCGACCGTTTTGCTCTGCCGGCGTCCAGGACGTCGGCTGCCAGCACGGTTTTCGGCGCCCTGGCCTCCGGTGCTCCGCCTTCAGGTGCCCCGTCCTCCGGCGCCCTGCCTTTAGGTGCCCCATCCTCCGGCGCCGTGCCTTTAGGTGCCCCGTCCTCCGGAACCCCGCCGTTAGGTGCCCCGTCCTCCGGCGCTGTGGCTGCCGGCGCTCCGGCTTCCGGCACCGCGGCTGCCAGCGGCCCGGCTGCCGGCGCCCCGGCTGCCGGTAGTCCGGCTTTCGGCGCTCTGGCGGCCGGCGCCCCGGCGGCCGGTACTCCGGCCTTCGGCGCCTTGGCTGCCGGCGCCGCGGCCCCGGCTTCCAGTGTTTCCGGCGGCCCGATCGGCAACCGGTTCGAGGCCGGCTGGGAACGGCGCTCGATCGGCGGCCGCGAGGTGCTGGTGCCGGTCTCGGGCTCCGGCCGCCTGCTGGCCGTCAACCTCGGCGAGGAGGTGGCGCGCACCCTGACTCTCGACCTGGTGCGCGCCGGGCTACCGGAAGGCGAGCGCCTGAGCGTTCGCACCGGCGACCGCGAACTGGCGCGTGCCGTCCTGCACGTGGCCGCCCTGCCGCTGCGCGTGCGGTTGCCCGAGGATCTGCCGGTGGGAGCCGTGCTGCTCGACCTGGTCTTTGCGCCAGCCGCCGCCGGCGGCGGCAACCGCAGCGGCGGCAGCGGCAATGGCGACGCAGGAGGCGGCGCCGCCGCGGCCCCGGGGCCGCCGGCGCTCCGCGGCGCCGGCCTGCTCCCGGCGCTCCAGGGCGCCAGCCCGGTCCCGGCGCTCTACGGCGCCGGCCTGAGCCCGGCGCTGCCGGCGGGCAGCGCCCGTGTCGAAGGCGCCGACCTGGTGATGGCCGGCAACTGCCTGGCCTATCTGCGCTGCCAGCTCGGCGGCCGGGAAGCGCTGGTGGGCACCTTCGTGCCGCCCGCCGCCCCCCGACCGGGCCAGCGCTTCGAGCTCAGCGTCGAGCTTCCCGACGGCACGCCGATCCGGCGCTACGGCTGGCGCCCCAGCTTCTGGAACCGCCTGCGCGGCGCCCGCAGCTTCGAGCTGCCGCTGCGCGGCACCCGCGGCCCGGTGCGGGTTCGGCTGATCTCGCGCGCCGGCGATGGCGGCGATGCCCGCGACGTCCGCGATGCCCGCGACGCCCGCGCTGCCGCAGATACCCGCGACGCGGCCGGCCCGGCCGGGCGCTGGCGCCGCCTCGGCCTGATCGACGTCACCGGCCAGATCCTGACACCCGGGCAGGGCCAGTAGATGGGGCCGC
Organism: Thermoanaerobaculia bacterium; assembly: GCA_035308185.1. Taxonomy (GTDB): domain Bacteria; phylum Acidobacteriota; class Thermoanaerobaculia; order Multivoradales; family UBA5704; genus JASLEW01. The sequence goes on from DATGHG010000117.1 coordinate 11,326, forward strand.
GACGCTGGCTCTGGTCGCTGGCGGCGGCCTTCGCGGCGGTCGCCGGCTTGACGCTGCTGCTCCGCGGCGGGCGCTGGGTGGTGGCGCATCTTGGCGGTGGCACCGGCGCGGCGCAGTGGATCTGGGTGGCACACGACCGCCGCCAGACGCAGCCGCTGGCGTTTTACGCGGCGCGGGACTTCACCCTCGCCTCGCCGCCGCCGGCCCGGGCGCGGCTGCTGGCGCTCGGCGACCCCGAGTACGTCCTCTACCTCAACGGCAAGCGGGTGGGCGCCGGTGGCTGGCGGCCGGGAGCGCGGCTCGACGAGTACGAGGTCGGGCCGCTGCTGCGCCCGGGAGGCAACCGCCTGCTGGCCGAGCTGCGCAGCGCCGACGGCGCCGGCGGCTTCCTGGCCAGCCTGGTGGAGGCGGCGAGCGGCCGCGCGCTGGTGGGCACCGACGGCGCATGGCGCATCTTCCCGCGCCATCGCCTGGGCCTGCTCCGCGGCTGGCTGCCGGCCGATCCGGCGAGCGCCGCCATGCTGGCGAGCGCCGCCGGCCCCGGCGAAGCCGCCATCTGCTGGGGGCGTCCGCCCGTCGGGCGCTGGGGCCGGGTGCTGCCGGCGGCGCCGCGGCCGTTGTTCGCCGAGCTGACCGGCGGCCGGCGGCCGCTGCCGGCGGCTGCCGCGACGCCCTACGTCCCGCCGCCGGCGACCGGCGTCGCGGGCGACAGCTCGATGGAACTGTTCGATTGGGGATGCGAGGTCACCGGCTACCTGGCCCTTGAGCCGGGCTTCGCGCCGGGCATGGACTCCGACCTGGTGGCGCCGCCGCCGCCCCGCCAGCGCACGGCGCTGCTGTGGACCGGCGACACGCCGCCGCAACCCGCCGGCACCAGCCGCCCGCCCTCGGGCACGGTGGTGGTGATGGCCAGCGCCCACCAATGGCTGGACGCGCGGCTGCGCCGCTTCCGCTATGCGCTGGTGATCGGTCTCGAGCAGCCGCTCGCGGCGCGGGTCTACGCCGTCGACCCGGGAGTGGCGGCGCGATTCGGGCTGGCGCCGGCGGCCGAGCTCGACGGCGCCGGTGCCGGCGCCGGCAATGGCGCGGCGCGCGGCGTCTTCGGCCTGCCGCCGCCGCGGCTACGAACGCCGGTGGAGGACGAAATCCGGCGCAAACTCAAGCGCCTCGAGGGCGTCGCCGGGCGGAAACAGCTCTAGCTCCTGCTGTGCCCGGGCCGCGTAGGCCTCGGCCATCTCCAGCGTCTCGGCGAGCGTGCCCTCGCGCGCCACCAGTTCCAGGATCTGCTGCGGCGCGACCCGCTCGAAACCGCGGTCTTCGAGCACCGACTGGATCAGCCGGCGCTCGGCCGGCGCGATCCGCGCCAGCATCAGGATCAGCGGCAGCGTCAGCTTGCCCTCCTTGAGATCGGAGAGCACCGGTTTGCCGAGATCGCTCTCGCGGGCGGTGAAGTCGAGCCGATCGTCGACGATCTGGAAGCAGGTGCCGAGGGCGCGACCGTAGTGGGCGAGCACCTGGCCGGCCTCGGGGCGCTGCGGCGGGATCAGGCTGGGGATCGAGCAGGCGGCGGCGAACAGGTGCGCGGTCTTGCGGTCGATGATCTCGAAGTACTCCTCGACGGTGACGTCGATGGCGCCCAGGCGCTCGAGCGCCATCAGCTCGCCCTCGGTCATCTTGAGGGTGGCGGCGCACAGGCGCTGCACCACCTCGAGCTGGCCGTGCGAGAGGGCCATCTGCATCGCCTTGGTGTAGATCCAGTCGCCCAGCAGCACGGTCAGGTTGTTGCCCCACAGGTGGTTGAGGGTGGGCTGGCCGCGGCGCAGGTGAGCGTGGTCGATGATGTCGTCGTGGATCAGGGTGGCGTTGTGGATGAACTCGACCACCGCGGCGTAGGTGACCTCCTCCTCCGAGTCGTGGCCGAGCAGCCGGGCGGCGAGCAGCAGCAGCGCCGGGCGGATGCGCTTGCCGCCGCCCTGCCGGATGTAGATGCCGGCCTGGTGGATGAACGGCACGTCGGAGTCGAGGTGGCGGCGGAAGACCTCCTCGGCCGCCAGCAGCTTGGGGGCGACGAGATCGAGGAAGCGGCTGGCCTGGACCGAGCGGTCGCCGGCCTGGGAATCGACGAGGGGAGGGTTGGTCACCCGCGGCGGTCCTCTGGAAGAATAAGCATCGCGAAACCTCTCAGAAGCGTCGCACGGGATCGAAGCTGTCCACCTGCTCGAGCCGACCGTCGCGGAAGCGATAGGCCTTGCCGGCGTCGAAGTACCACCAGGAAACCTCCGCCGCGGGCGCGTGCCCGGTGAAGTCGACCCGCTTGACGTCGTCGGGGATCCCCATCTCCTCGTAGACCCGATGCTCGTCGGCGCTGCGCACCGCGGCGACGAACGCGTGCACCCGATCGATCAGGCCGCGGTCGTGGATCACGATCGCGGAGACCACCGGGCTGCCGGCCTCCACGCGGTCGGAAACGTCCTCGCGCTCGAGCACCTGCAGGCTCTCGGTCCTGCCGTGGCGCACGGTGACGCCGGCGAGCAGATGGAAGTGATCGAAATCCTCGTCCCAGGGCCACTCGATGGTGTATTCGCCCTGGGCGTTGGTGGTGGCAAGCACCCGCCGCGCATCGGTTTCGACGCGGCGCATCTCGCGCAGGCTGAGGTGGCTCTGGGCCGCTTCGAGCGCCACCTCCACCCCCGCCATCGGCTTGCCGCCGGCGTCGGTGACGATGCCGGTGAAACGCACGTGCTCGCCGTCGCCGTAAGGCGAGGCCGCGGCCGGCGTGGCGGTGAAAGCGGCAATGGCGACAGTGCCCGCGATCGCGACGATCCCGGTGAGCGCGACGATCTCGGTGATCGCGGTGATCGCGGCGAGCGCGGCGAGTGCCGGCGGGCACGCTCGGCGCGCCAGTTTGGCGAGCGCGGCGGGCGGCGCGGGCACGGCACCGTCGATGGGCAGGGGGCTCATGCGCGGCGGCATCAGAGCGAGCGGTAGTTGGTGAAGCTCAGCGGCACGTCGAGGTCGAGCGCCTTGAGCGTCGTGATCACGGTTTGCAGGTCGTCGCGGTTCTTGCCCGAGACCCGCACCGTGTCGCCCTGGATCGCCGCCTGGACCTTGAGCTTCCTGGCCTTGATCTCGGCCACCAGGCGCTTGG
>DATGHG010000118.1:0-7241 GCA_035308185.1 Thermoanaerobaculia bacterium
AAGGCCGGATCGGCCTCCTCGCGGTGGCGGCGGATGCGCAGGGCCGAGGGGTCGGCGGCCAGCTGATCGCCGCCGCCCTCGACTGGTTCGCCGGCCGCGGCGCCGATCCGGTGAGCGTGGTGACCCAGGGGCGCAACGTCCGCGCCCAGCGGATCTATCAGCGCTTCGGCATGCTGACCCGGTCCGTCGAGCTCTGGTACCACCGCTGGCATCCGCCCGGCCCCGCTCGCGGCCCCGCCCGCGGCTCCGCCCCGGACGGCTATCGAAGCGCGGCCGGCGCGGTCTCGGTCGCGAGCGGGACGCCGGTGCCCGCCGTAGCGCCGCCGCCGACATCCCCGGAGGGCGGCAAGCGGTGAGCGCGCCGCCGGTCGGTGCGGCGGATGGGATCCCGCCCGGGATCGACATCCCGTTCAACCGGCCCTCGCTGGTCGGCGACGAGCTGCGCTACATGAGCGAGGCGATCGCCGCCGGCAGGATCTCGGGCGACGGCGACTTTTCGCGGCGCTGCCACGAGTTGCTCGAGCGGGAGCTCGGCGCGCCGCGGGTGCTGCTCACCACGTCCTGCACCCATGCGCTCGAGATGTGTTCCTTGCTGCTCGACCTGGCGCCCGGCGACGAGGTGATCGTCCCCTCGTTCACCTTCGTCTCGACCGCCAACGCCTTCGCGCTGCGCGGCGCCCGGCCGGTGTTCGCCGACGTCCGCCCCGACACCCTGAACCTCGACGAGTCGCTGCTGCCCGAGCTGATCGGGCCGCGCACGCGAGCCATCGTGGCGGTGCATTACGCCGGTGTCGGTTGCGAGATGGCGGCCATCCTCGCGCTCGCCGGCCGCCACGGCCTCGCCGTGGTGGAGGACAACGCCCACGGCCTGTTCGGCAAGCACGGCGGCACCAAGCTTGGCACCTTTGGCGGCCTCGCCACGCTCTCTTTCCACGAAACCAAGAACGTCACCTGCGGCGAGGGCGGCGCCTTGATCGTCAACGACGCCCGTTACCTCGAGCGCGCCGAGACGGTGCGCCAGAAGGGGACCAACCGCAGCCAGTTCTTCCGCGGCATGGTGGACAAGTACAGCTGGGTGGACCTGGGTTCGAGCTACCTGCCCTCCGACATGCTGGCCGCGTTCCTGCTGGCCCAGCTCGAAGCCCGCGACCGCATCCAGGCGGCGCGCCGCCGGCTCTGGCAGCGCTATGAGCAGGAGCTGGCCTCCTGGGCGGCGGCCAACGGCGCGCGCCTGCCGGTGGTGCCGCCCGGTTGCGAGCAGCCCTTCCACCTCTTCTACCTGCTGTTACCCTCGCTCGCCGCACGCCAGGCGCTCATCGCCCATCTGCGCGGCCACGGCATCCTCGCCGCTTTCCACTACGTGCCGTTGCACCTCTCCGCCTATGGCCGCCAGGCCGCCGCGCGCTGGCGCGACTGCCCGGTCGCGGCCGACGTCGCCGACCGCCTGGTGCGTCTCCCTCTCTTCTACGATCTCTCCGCCGCCGACCAGTCGCGCGTCATCGCGGCGGTGCAGGCCTTCCAACCTTAGGAGCATCGGGAGCATCGCCGCTGGCAGCTGCACTCGGCAGGGCAGCGGCCTCGAAGATCAGCAGCGAGATCGGCTTCACCGGGCCGGGGATCGAGCTCGTACCCAGCCAGCGGGCGCGGAGCCCGATCGACGCCAAGGAGCGCTCGGCGGCCGCTGCGGCAGCCGGCGGCGGCCGCTGCGACAGCACCGCGACCTTCGTGCCCGGCAACAACCTCTGGCCGCCGCACATCCTGCCGCCGGCCACGTCGGGGAACTTGAAGGTCACCAGGCGCGCGCACAGCCGCCAGGCGCAGGCCAGCGAGTCGTAGAAGTAGCCGTCCTCCTCGTCCATGGAGTACCAGAGACGCAGATGCAGGCTGGGATCCGCGGCCTGTAGCCGGCTCAGCGTGTCGTCGATCTGCCGGAAGAAGCGAAAGGAATCGTCGTAGCCGTTGTGGCTGGCGCTCTGCGAGAGGTTGTTGGTCAGCAGCAGCGAGGCGAGCAGCGACGCCACGACCAGCGACGCCGGGCGCAGGCCGCGCCATCCGGCCGCAACCACCGCCACGGCGACCGCCCCGGCCGCCAGGGGCAGCGCGAGGCTCGGGATCGTGCCCGCATCCCAAGGCCGCGGCAGCGCGACGCCGGCCGGCGCCAGTACCGCGGCCGCGCCCACGGCCAGACCGCCGAAGGCCCGCGGCGTCAGCCGATCCACGATCGGCGCCAGCTGGCAGGCGAGCGCCAGGCAGGCCGGCGGCAGCAGCAGGACGGCGTAGTAGGAGTACTCGAGCGTGACCCCGTGCGGTTCCAGCTCGAAAGCCGCCAGCACCGCGCAGAGCGCCAGGTATTGGAGCTGCGCGAAGACCCGCACTCCCGCGGCCCCGCCGCCGGGCACCGCGCTGGCCGTGGGCAAGTGCCGCGCCCAGGGCCGCCGCACCAGCGCCGCAAGGCTGCCGCCGAGCACGATCGCAGGGAACGCCAGCCAGCCGGCCCGCGGCCCCCAATCGGCGATCGGGTGCTTGAAGATGCTCGGTTGCTGGGAAAACGACCAGAGCCAGGTGACCGTCGGTTTCAGGAACAGCTTCGAGCCGTGTCCCCAGAGCCAGCCCGCGGCGTCGAAAGCGGCGAAGGCCGCGCCGCCGCCGCCGGCCGCCCACAGCGCCGCCGGCAGCAGCCGGTGCCGCGCGCCATGGCGATTGAGCACCAGGAAATGCGCCGCCAACAGCGGCAGATAGAGACCGTAGAACAGGTTGGCGGCGACGACCGCCACCGCCGCCGCGCCGGCCATCGCCAGCAGGACGTCAGCGGTGCGGCCGGCGGTACGGCTGGCGGCGGCGGCGACGGCGGCCAGGGCCAGCAGATAGTAGGTGAGGCCGAACCCGGGCACGTAGTTGCTGCCGATGGCTTGCAGGAAGAAGGGTTGGCAGCCGAGCACCACGCTGGCGAGCAGCGCGCCGCGCCTCCCGGCATAGACCCTGGCGGAGCCATAGAAGGCGGCGATGGCGCAGGCGTACAGACCGAGGTGCAGGACCAGGTTCGCGGGCACCGCCGGCAGGAGCGCGCGCAGCGCGTAGCCGGGCAGGATCACCGACAGGCGCGACGAGTAGTACTCGTTCCAGGCCTCTTGCAGGTAGACGCGCGCAAAGCGGAAGTAGCCGTAGTAGATCCACGGATCGCGGCCGAAGCCGTCGAACAGCCAGCGATGATCGAGCGCCGCCTGCGCCAGGGGCAGCGACGCGAGCAGCGCTCCATACCAGGGAAGCAGCCGATGCCGGCCGCTCGCGGCTGCCGCACCGCCCACCGGCCCGGCAACGCGGCCGGCCGCACGCCGCCAGGGCCAGGATCTCATTGCCCGATATCTCTATCACGTCGGGCCACGGTGCCCCGCCGCCCGGTTGGCGTGCTGCCCTGACATCAGCGGAGCGCCTAGAGAATCCCCGCGATCAGGCGGCCGACGTAGACGAGGCCGGCCAGGGCGTGCGCTCCCAGCAGGCTCCACGCGGCCCATGAGCGGCCCGACCGGGGAGCCGCGATCAGCACCACCGCGCTCTCGACGAAGAGCAGATAGTTGGCCGTGTAGGAGGCCCAGAAGAAGTTGCCGTGGGTGAACCGCGGTCCCGGCTCGGCGAGCCATGCCATCTGCAGCACGGCGACGAGCAGGACCGACCATGCCAGCGCCAACGGTTCCTGCCGCCGCGCCAGGCGGAAATGGAGCGCCAGGACGGCCAGCGGGAAGGCGACGCTCAGCAAGAGCGAGACCGGGATGTGGGGGGAATAGAGACGCCAGACCGCGAGCGGATCGACCGCGATGGCGCTCCCCGTCGCTCCCAGGCGCGAGGCCTGCCAGGCGAGGGCGCCGGCCGCCGGCCCGATCAGCAGAGCGGCGACGAGCGCCGGTCGCCGCCAACCGGCCGCACCGGCGGGCAGGCCGCGGCGCAGCCGCTCGGCGAGCTGCGCCAGCCAGCAGGGGAGCAGTGCCAGCACGTAGTTGGGCTTGGTCAGGACGGCGAGCAGCGTCAGGGCGCCGGCGCCGGCAGCATTGCGGGGTGGTGCCGTGGGGGTCAGGCTCGAGGCGGCGCGAAACAGCAGGAAGGCGAGGGGCAGCACGACGATCGAGGTCGGGTTGTGCCAGACGTTGGGGCTGACCTGGCCGAGATACACTTCCGGGAATTTCCACCAGTTGAAGAGCGGCATCGCGAAGAGCAGGCCGAGGGCGGCGAAGAAGGCGACGGCGGTGGCGCCGGCTTCGCGGATGCGCCGGAAGGTCAGGACGACCTTCGCCACCACCGCCGCGGTGGTGATCGCGATGGCGGCGAGGTCGAGCGCTCCCGCGCGGTTCACGGGCGCCGCCAGCCCGCATACCAGGACCTCGAAAAGGAAGTGGGGCGGCAGACCGCCTCCGTGGCAGAAGGCGCGAGCGAACGCGACGTGCTGCGAGAAATCGCTGAGCGGAGAACGCAGCTGGCGCGAGAACACGGCCAGCGACGTGCCGCCTGCCACCAGGCCGAGCGTCCACTGCGCAGCCACGTCCGGAGCTGCTCCTGGCTTCCTCATCGCTGGGCGACGGTGCGGGCGGCGGTCCCCTCGCCCGCCGGCGGCCTGCGGCTACTGCCTATCTGCCGCCGGGGCCGCGTCCGCGGGGTGCGCGGCGTCGTAGGCCGCAATGTCCGCGTCGTCGAGGTGCTCCGCCTTCCACACCATGGCGCGGTGGATGCGGTGCCAGCCGCTGGGGTGGTCGTAGAACACCCACTCCTCGATGGGGCCGGGCACCATCTTGCGGTACTCCGACAGGTGCAGGGCCGCTTGCGCGAAGCCGTCGGGCTGGCGCGAGGTGTTGATGCCGTAATTGTCCGCCTCGGCCTCCATGGTGCGGGTGACGGTGTTCTGCACCGGCGTCAGCACGAACGCATACACGGAGAGCAGTGCGGCCAGCAGCGGCAGGCCGGCCACGTCGGCCACGTCGCGGATACCCCAGCGCGCGCCGCGACCGGCCTGCAGCCTGGCGAAGGACCAGCGGACGAAGGCGAAACCGCCGACGATGATGATGCCGATGAAGACCATTCCCTTGTAGACGTGATGCATGACGTAATGGCCCATCTCGTGGCCCAGCACCGCCAGGATCTCCTCCCGCGAGCCACGGTTCATCAGGTTGTCGTTCATGCTGATCTGCGTGGTGCCGAGCAGGCCGCTCACGTGTGCGCTCATGCGCTTGGTTTGCTTCGAGGCGTCGAATTCATACACGTCGGTGGCCGGGATGCCGTTGGCCCGCGCCATGGACAGGATGTCGTGCTTGAGTGGACTCTCGGCGAGCGGCTTGAAATGATTGAACACCGGCTCCAGGTAGACCGGCGCGATGGCCACGGCGAACATGCTGAAGCCGATGAGGACGAGCGCTCCCCAGAGCCACCAGGTGCGCGGCGCCCTGCGCATGACGGCATAGATCGCTACCAGGGCGATGGTGCCAAGGACCAATGCGATCGCCAGCTCCTTCAGCTGGTCGCCGAGCCAGGCGCTCATGTCCTGATTGGACATGCCGTACTGGTGCTCACGGTAGTAACTCTCGTAGGCGTTCCATGGCAACAGCACGACGGTGGTGAGCAGGATGTACAGCACCGAGTAAATGGCCGTGTGCAGCCATTTCCAAGGCGTGAAGAGCTCCGCCAAGTCCCGCACCCTCGCCGACAGCCCGGTGCCCAGGTACAGCCACGCCACGGCGAGGCCAATCAGGAAATCCCACAGGAGGAGCCAATAGCCGCCCTCGAAGTAAGCGTCGGACTTGGCACGCGCCGCCGGCGAGAGCCGGGCGAGATAGGCGGTGGTGGCCGCGTCGGGATCGAAATGTGAGGCGGCGGTTGCCGCCCGCGGCGCCGCGTCAGGCGCCGTCGGCGCCGGCGCTGCCGATGCCAGAGCGACCATCGCGAGCAATGCGGCGACCGTCGCCGGCAGCACGACTTTCAGACGTTTCATCAGCCCCTCCTTGACGGATAGCGCGTCGGGCACGCCAGCCAATACGGGTCGTCCGCGAGATTGTTTCCTGCCGGCAGTCTACCGGCGAGCGTACACCGGCGGCCAGCTCCGGGGAGCCGGCCCCAGGCGCATGTTAGGATCGGGGCGCGTCGCGGCGCTGCCGCCGCCAAGCGGCCGGTGCGCCGCAGACCAGCTTTCAGCTCGCGAGGTGCAGCATGAAGCTAACCGTCAACGGCAAAGACCACGAGATCGCGGTGCCGGAGGACATGCCGCTGCTGTGGGTGCTGCGCGACCTGCTCGGCCTGACCGGCACCAAGTACGGCTGTGGCATGGCGCAATGCGGCGCCTGCACCGTGTTGGTGGACGGCAGCCCCATCCGCTCCTGCGTGCGGCCGGCGGCGGCGTTCGCCGGACGCTCGATCACCACCATCGAGGGCCTGAGCGCCGACGGCGACCATCCGGTCCAGCGCGCCTGGACCGAGGTCGACGTGGTGCAGTGCGGCTACTGCCAGTCCGGCCAGATCCTGGCGGCGACGGCCCTGCTGGCGGCGAAGCCGCGGCCCACCGACGCCGACATCGACGCCGCGCTAAGCGGCAACCTCTGCCGTTGCGGCACCTACCAGCGCATCCGCGCCGCCGTGCACCGCGCCGCCGAGTTGCTGGCCGGCGCCCCCGGGGAGACGACGCATCATGTCTCCTGAGGCCGGCATCTCGCGGCGCGTCTTCATCAAGACCTCGACGGCGGTCGCCGGCGGCCTGGTGGTCGGCTTCTTCGTGCCGGCCGGGATGCGCCGCTTTGCCCTGGCGCAGGGTGGCCCTCCCACCCAGGCCGCCCAGGGGGCGCCGCTGCCGCCCGCCAATGCCTTCCTGCGCATCGGCAGCGACGACAGCGTCACCGTGCTGCTGGCCCATTCCGAGATGGGCCAGGGGATCTGGACGACCCTGCCGATGTTGATCAACGAGGAGTTGGGAGCCGACTGGAGCCGCTTCCGCGTCGAGCACGCGCCGGCGGCGGCGGCCTATCACTCGACGGTCTTCCCGATCCAGATGACCGGCGGCTCGACCACGACCTGGTCCGAGTTCGACCGCTATCGCCAGGTCGGCGCCGTGACGCGCAGCCTGCTGGTGGCGGCCGCCGCGGCAGAGTGGAGAGTGGCGCCGGGCGACTGCCGAACCGAGAATGGTTTCGTGCTCTGCGGCGCCCGGCGCGCCGCCTATGGAGCGCTGGCCGAGGCGGCGGCGAAGCTGCCGCCCCCCGACCGTGTCATCC
>DATGHG010000119.1:0-3752 GCA_035308185.1 Thermoanaerobaculia bacterium
TCTACGACATGGTGAAGGCCGTCGAGCGCGGCGCCGTCATCACCGACCTGCGGCTCGAAGCCAAGAGCGGCGGCCAGCGCGGTCCCTACCGGCGCGCCACATGATGCAGACCGGCCTGGACCGGCTGCTGGCTTCGCCGCGCCAGTTGTCGCAGCTGCGCCGCCGTGCTTACGGACTGCTCGCCCACGGCGCCGCGGTGACCGCCGACCTGAGGCCCTGCCACCGCGCCCTGGCCGCCAGCCCGGCGGGTCCGCCGCGCGCGCTGTTCGGGCCCGAGCACGGTTTCTACGGCGTCGAGCAGGACATGGTGCCGGCGGCCGGCGGCAGCGATCCGTGGACGGGCGCGCCGATCATGTCGCTGTACGGCGACGACGCGGCGACGCTGCGGCCGCGGCCCGAGGCGTTCGCCGGCCTGGAGGTGCTGCTCGTCGACCTCCAGGACGTCGGCGCGCGTTACTACACTTACGCCGCGACCGCGGTGTGGGCCGCGGCAGCCGCGCTCGCCGCCGGCTGCGAGGTGTGGGTGCTCGATCGGCCGAACCCGCTGGGCGGAGTGGCGATCGAGGGCAACCTGCCCGCTGCCGGCTACGAGTCGTTCGTCGGCGCCTTCCGCTTGCCGGTACGGCACGGGCTGACGCTGGGCGAGCTGATGCTGCTGGCGGCGCGCCGGGGAGGCTGGCGAGCGGCGCCCGAGGTCTGGCCGCTGGACGGCTGGGACCGCGCGATGACCTGGGCCGATACCGGCCGGCCCTGGATCGCGCCGTCGCCGAACATGCCGGCGGCGGCGACCGCGCTGCTCTACCCCGGCGCTTGCCTGATCGAGGCGACCGAGCTGTCGGAAGGGCGCGGCACCACTCGGCCCTTCCATCTCGTCGGCGCTCCCGGCATCGAGCCGCCGGCGCTGGCCGACCACCTCGGCGCCCGCGCCCTGCCCGGCGTCGCCTTCCTGCCCACCTATTTCCGGCCGCAGTTCCAGAAGCACCGCGGCGAGATCTGCGGCGGCGTCGAGCTGGTGGTGACCGATCCCGGCGCCTTTCGTTCCTATCGCACCGGCGTCGAGCTGCTGCGCGCCGTGGGGCTGGTGGCGCCGCGCGCGCTGGTCTGGCGGCGCGCCGCCTACGAGTTCGTCGCCGACCGGCCGGCGCTCGACCTGCTGACCGGCGGGCCGGACTGCCGCCTGGCGCTGGCAGCGGCGGACGGCGCGGCGCTGGACGCCTGGATGGCGAGCTGGGCAGCCGACGAGGCGGCCTTCCGCGAGGAGCGCCGCGCGATCCTGCTGTACCCGGAGCCGCCGCCGGCGCCGGCGAGGAGCGCCGGTTGAGGCCGCCGCACCTGCTGCGCGTCGAGGAAGGGCCGGAGCGCTTCGCGCCGCTGCTCGCGGCGCTCGCCGGCGCCGGCCTCCGCGCCGGCTGGCTCGAGCTGCGGCCGCCGGAGCCTGCCGCCGCCAGCCTCGAGGCCGCGGCGGCGCTCGGCGCGCGGCGCGCGGTCGCCGCCGGCGGCGGGCGGAGCCTGGCGGTGAAGGCGTTGCGCGGCGAGCCGGTGTTGCGCGACCTGCTGCGCGAGCACTTCGCGGGCTGCACGCTGGTGCTGGTGCGGGTCGCGCCGGGGCCTGCCGCCGTCCCGCTGGCGTCGATCCCGGCACTCACTCCAGCAGGCGAGGGCTGGCGGATCGCGTGGCCCGGCGCCGACGAGGCCGGTGTTGGCGCCAAGGGCGCCAAGGCTCCTGCCGGCGCGGTCCAGGATCACGACACCGCCGGGCTGCTGGCCGCTCTGAGGCGCCCGCGTCCCTGGGGCACCGTCGCGGCGGCGGCGCCGCCGCCGCTGTCGCCGCAGCCCTGACCCCCCTGAGATACCATCCCTTTCACCGCTCGACCCAGAGGTTCCTGCCATGGAAAAAATACAGTTCTTCCTGCCCGGTCCCACCTACGTGCCCGAGGATGCCCGCCAGGCGATGGCGGCACCGGTCGTGGGCCACCGGTCGGCCGGCTACCGCACCTTCTACCAGTCGATCGCCGGCCGCCTGCCGGCCGTGCTGCGCACCGCCGGCGAGGTGCTCACCGCCACCGGCAGCTCCACCCTGATCATGGAGAGCGCGGTGATCTCCACCGCCGCGGCCAGCGTGCTGAGCCTGACCAACGGCGCCTTCTCCGAGCGCTGGCACGCGATCAGCCGCGGCGCCGGCAAGGCTGCCGACCGACTGTCGGCACCCTGGGGCGAGGCCATCGATCCGGACCTGGTGCGCGGCGCGCTGCGCCGCAAGCGCTACGACGCGGTGACGCTGGTGCACAACGAGACCTCCACCGGGGTGATGAACCCGCTGGCCGAGATCGCGCGCGCCATCCGCGAGGAGAGCGACGCCCTGGTCCTGGTCGACGCCGTGTCGTCGCTCGGCGGCGCGCCGGTGGAAGCCGATGCCTGGGGGCTCGACGTGGTGCTGGCCGGCACCCAGAAGGCCCTGGCGTTGCCGCCGGGCCTGGTGGTCTTCACCCTTTCCGACCGCGCCGCCGAACGCGCCGCCAAGGTCGAGCGCCGCGGTTTCTACACCGACCTGCTGCGCTACCGCGACAAGCATCGCGAGGGCGGCGCCATCACCACGCCGGCGGTGTCGCTGTTCTATGCCCTGGACCGCCAGCTCGAGCGCATCCTCGCCGAGGGCATGGAGGCGCGCTGGGCGCGCCACCAGCGCCTCTACCGCCGCACCGCCGAATGGGCGGCGGCGCGCGGTTTCACCTATACCGCGGCCGAGAGCGCCCGTTCCTGGACCGTCTCCTGCCTGCGCCCGCCCGCGGGGATCGATCCGCAGGCCCTGGTCAAGCAGCTCGCCGGCCGCGGCTGGATCGTGGGCGGCGGCTACGGCGACTGGAAACCGACCACCTTCCGCATCGGTCACATGGGCGAGGTCCGCGACGGCGACCTCGAGGCGCTGCTGGCCGAGATCGACCAGCTCGCCGCCGCCAGGGCGATCGCGGCTCCGGCCGCGGTGGCCGCGGCCGCCACGGGCGTCCGCGGCGGAGCTTAGGCCGATGCCGCGGATCCTGATTGCCGACACGCTGGATCGCGCCGGCCTCGAGCTGCTCGCCGCCTCGGGGGCCGAGGTCGTCGAGCTGGGCGAGGCGGACCGGCCGCGCCTCGCCGAGAGGATCGGCGACTTCGACGCGCTGGTGGTGCGCAGCGCCACCAAGGTGACCGCCGAGCTGTTGCGCGCCGGCAAACGTCTCAAGGTGGTGGGGCGCGCCGGCATCGGCGTCGACAATGTCGACGTCGCCGCCGCAACCGAGCTGGGCATCCTGGTGGTCAACGCGCCCACCGCCAACCTGATGTCGGCCACCGAGCACACCTTCGCCCTGCTGCTGGCGGTGGCGCGCCGGGTGCCCGAGGCCGACGCTTCGACCAAGGCGGGAGGTTGGAACCGCAAGCTGACTGGCGTCGAGCTGCAGGGCAAGACCCTCGGGGTCATCGGCTTCGGGCGCATCGGTCAGCGTGTGGCGGCGCGCGCCCGCGGCTTCGAGATGCAGGTGGTCGCCTACGACCCCTACCTCGATCCGGCGGCGGCGCGCCGCCTGGAGGTCGAGATGCTGCCGCTCGAGGACCTGCTGCGGCGCGCCGATGCGATCACCGTGCACACGCCGCTCACCGAGCAGACCCAGAACCTGCTCGACGCCGAGCGCCTGGCGCTGCTGCCGCGCGGCGCGCTGGTGATCAATTGCGGCCGCGGCGGCGTCGTCGACGAGGCGGCGCTGCTGGCGGCGCTG
>DATGHG010000120.1:0-6160 GCA_035308185.1 Thermoanaerobaculia bacterium
ACCCGTGCCGAGTCGCAGGCCAGCCGCCGGGACGTTTCCGCGGAAACGTGGCTGCCGTCCGCGAGCCAGGACGAACCTCCCTCGCCACCGGCCGCCAGCACCTCGGCGTCAACGTGCACCACCACCTGATACCGATCGCCACGACTGCCGGGATCCAGGCCCGCGGCAAGCGCGCTCTCGGCCACCAGGCCCAGGGCGTCGGCGCGGCGTTGCTCCACGGAAACGTCCTCGGCCACCGCCTTTTGCGGATCGCCGGCCGGCGGCTGGCCGCTGTTTTCGCGGTGTTCGCGGTGTTCACTGTTTTCGCGGTGCTCGCGATGCTCGCGATGTTCGCGGCGTGGCCCGTAGAGCGCCTCGACGCCGGCGTCCAGGGCGCAGAGCAGAGCCGCGCCGGCCTCCGGCGCAAGGCGTCCCGTCACCACCACCATGCCGTCCTCGTCGGTATAGGCGCGCAGGTACCGTGCGGCGTGGCGGCGCTCCTCGTCATTCCCCGCCGCGATGCCATCGACGCGCCGCATGCCGCGCACCAACCTCTCGACATGAGCGGCCGTACCCGCGCGCGCGAAGCTCAGCAGGTCCTGCTCGTTGGCCGGCGTGGCGATGCGGGTGAGAGCGCGAACCTTGGAATAGGAGACCTCGCCGCGGCGCATGGCGGCGGCGAGCAGCGGCAACCCGCCGAGCGCGCGCGCCACGCGCACCTTCTCACGCGCCGCGCCCAGGTCGAGCCCCACGCGCCAGCCCAGCCAGTGCGCACAAGAAGTGAACCCGCTGTTCCACCCGCCACGCTCGTCGAAGTCGCGCAGCATGGCCAACAGCTCGTAGGTGGCGGCCGAGATCTGTGCCGCCAGCTCGGCGATGCGCTCGCCGAGATCCTCGAGGTCTTCGCCGCCACACGTCGCCGGGATATCCTGACCTGCCGCTTGCACCGTTTCGCCGATGATCATCGTTCCCTCCCCTCCCTCTCACCAGCCATTGTAAACCCATGATTTCTGCGCTCGCTGGTGGCCGCGGCAAGGCCGATCGGCGGTCGCCGAAGGGGTCAGGGAACCTCGCCGCGAGAACGGGCTCTACGCCACTTCCCACAGGCCAATCGATGCCCTTCGGGAACCGACTTGAGAATATTCCCGCGGGGGTCCGAAAAAGCTTGTCAAGAGGGCCGGCAATACGGTCGGCAACATGAGGGGCATGCCGGCTCAGGGCCCCCTTTGGCGGCGCCGCGGTGCCTGCGCCGCGGCGGGCGCCACGGCGGATGGTGAATAATGTGGCGCGAGGAATCGCCCTCGCAATGACCAACGAACTGGAAGACTTCGACCGCCGCGGGGATCTCGCGGGCGAGAACCGCGGCATACCCGCCGATGGCGCGGCGACCCTCGCCCGCGTGCCTCGCGCCCGCCAGGCCATCCTCGACGGTATCCGCGAGGGTCTCCATCTCGGCGCCCAACTCTACGCTTCCCGCCGCGGCGAGGTGATCGCCGACGGCGCGGCCGGCGACCGCCTGCCCGGCGAGCCGTTGCGCCGCGACGACCTGATGCTCTGGCTGTCGTCGACCAAGCCGGTGGCCGCGGTCGCCATCGCCCAACAGTGGGAGCGCGGCGGCCTCGAGCTCGACGATCCGGTGGCCCGCCACATCCCGGAGTTTGCGGTCCACGGCAAGGGCGCGATCACGCTGCGGCACCTGCTCACCCATACCGCCGGCATCCGCCTGCTCAACGTCGGCTGGCCGCACGATAGCTGGGACGCGATCGTCGCCCGCGTCGCCGCCATGCGGCCCGAGCCGCGCTGGGTGCCGGGCCGCAAGGCCGGCTATCACCACGCCTCGAGCTGGTTCCTGCTCGGCGAGGTGGTGCGCCGGCTGGACGGCCGCGGCTTCGCCCGCTACGCGCGCGAGGAGCTCTTCGCGCCCCTCGGCATGCCGGACTGCTGGGTGGGGATGCCGGCCGAGGTCTACCGCGAGCTGCGCGATCAGGGCAGGCTCTGCCCGGTCTACGACACCGCGGAGCCGCCCGGCGGCCCGCCGCGGCAGCTGGGGTGGGACAGCGAGGCCTGGTGCACGGGCTCGCACCCGGGCGGCAACGGCTACGGTCCCATCGCGCAGCTTGGCCGCTTCTACGAGATGCTGCTGGCGCGCGGCCAGGCCGGCGGCGGCGCCGCCGGGCGCCGCATCCTCTCGCCGCAGGCTGTCGAGGCGATCACCGCCCGCCACCGCGCCGGCATGCTGGACCACACCTTCCAGCACGTGATGGACTGGGGCCTCGGCTTCATCGTCAACTCGCGCCAGTACGGCGCCGAAACCGTACCCTACGGCTACGGCGACCTCGCCTCGCCACGCACCTTCGGCCACAGCGGCTACCGCTCCTCGACCGCCTTCGCCGACCCCGAGAACGGCTTGGCCGTGGCCCTGGCCTTCAACGGCACGCCGGCCAACGACGCCCACGAGCGCCGCCTCCGCGCCGTCCTCGACGCCCTCTACGAGGACCTCGGGCTGGCGCCGGCAACCGCCGGCACCGCTTGAACGTGATGGGCGAAGAGGGAATGCGATCGGGCCGGCGGGCAGCACCGCTCCCGGCCCATGCGTCGCGGTGCGCTCTACGGGATCAGTGCGCCGCGGCGGCCGGGGCCTGGGGGCGGGTGGCTCCCATGTCGACCTCCGACACCCGGATCGAGTACAGGTTGCCGCCGCGATCGCGCGCGATGATCATGCCCCCTGATTGCCTGGGCCGCTCCACCGAGGCCAGGGCCATGCCGTCGCGGAGGATGACCGCATAGGGCGCGACCGTCTCCGATCTCTTGGTCAGGATCGGAAGCTCATCCTCGCGCGGCCTCCCCGCATTGGGGCCGAGCCCGACCGCCCAGGGGTCGGTCGCGTACTCGGTGCCGTTCTCGAACGACCGTGACACGCCGTTCTGAGCCTCCGCCTGCTTGAGGCCCGGCGCCGAGAGGGGAAGATCGGGGCAGGGCCCGCCATAGGTGTAGTAGTAGACCCCGCCCGCGCCCTCGCAGGCCCAGCGGAACTCGTGCGCCTTCGCGATCTCGGCGGCGCCTTTGGGCGTCCGTGCGGCCGCGGCGGTGGGCATGGCCCCGGCCCGGTTGAGCCGAGGGACCACCGGCTGGATGCCGCGCAGGTTGGGCATGTTGGCGCGGGTGTTGGGCATGTTGCCGCGCGTGTTGACGCTGGTGTTGGGCACGTAGCCGCGCGATGAGGAAGCGGAAGAGCGCGAGCCGGCGCCGTTCGACGAGCCGCCGCCGTGCGACGTCCCGCCGCCGCCATGGGCCGCGGGTGCGGGTGGGGGCGGCGGCGGAGCGCTGCCGCCGCCGTGGCTGCCGCCGGCGCTGGCGCTGAAGGCGCCACCAGTCAGGGCTACCAGAGCGAGGGCCATCGGCAGTCGTCGTAGGCTCATCGATCCCTCCCAAGACGTGTCGCGAGCGCTGACAAAACTCTCGATCACAGTCCGGAGCCTCGCGCGCTCGCCACCGGCAGACACATCGCGAACCTGGACTGTTGGCTTCTCCCTGACTCTATGCCATTGGAATTGGCTCGTCAAGATATCTGTCGCTGGCAATGGCCCAGCAATATAAAGTGATGAATTCGCAAATGGCGATGAGCAATCATCGCGCCGAGGCGCCTGGAGCGCGCGCCGGAACCTTCCGGACGGGCCTGCCGTCCAATGACCCATGAACCTTCTCCGCCTCCGGCCCGGCCGGTGCCGCCGGCGCCAGCTCGGGAGACTCGGGCTGGCGGTCCTGGCGCTGCTGCTGGCGCCGGTCTGTGGGCGCGACGACCACCGCCGCCTGCTCACCGAGCCGGGCACCAGGCGCGCCGCCGCCCAGCCAGCGCCCGAGCCACCCTGGCTCCCGGTTCATCCCGAGCGGCAGGCTCGTCTGGCCGCGATCCCGGTCTATGGCGTCTGCTTTGCCGGCACGCCGCCGCGCAAGCTCGCCGGCGCGCCGCCCACGCTCGCTCCGGAGTCCAGGTACCGCCGTCACGGCGGGGTGTTGATCGCCCATTGCCTGATCGATCCCGAGGGCTACGTGGTGGCGGTCCAGGTCATGAAGGCCCCGGACCCGGCCGACCGGCAGGCGGTGGCCCTGGCGCTGGTCGGCTGGCGCTTCGTGCCGGCCATCTACGCCGGCCGGCCCGCCGCGGTCCATTTCCTGGTGCCGATCCCGGTCGGCCGCGACCGCTGACAGAGCAGCGACCGGCCAGAGCCCAGGACACCGCACGAATTGCGGGCATGGTTTTTCGCTGTAGAATCTGCACGGCTAAAGGCTACAGGCGATGCCAGCAACCAGGGCTCGATGGGAGGCACGCATGAAGAAGCTCGACAGGAAGCTCGATCTGCACCGCGAAACCCTGCACCTCCTGGCGGGGCGGGAGATCGCTGGCGCCGAGCTGCGGCGGATGGCCGGCCACGGCCCCCAAACCAGCGAGCGGGTCGTCTGCTGCAACACCGGCACCCTCACCGGCGCCGCACTGGAGTGACCCGTCGTCCACCGCGCCGGAGGCCGAAGGGCTATGCCGGAGCCCGGTCGGCCCATGGTCGCGAGTGATCGCTGCTCTGCCGGCGGCGAGACGCTCAGCCGCCGTGCAGGCGATTTTCCGGGCCATCACCTGCCCTCGCTGCCTCCCGCCAACGCCAGCGGCGACCCGGCGGTGGTTGACTGGATCGAACACCACCGGGGTTGGCGCCCGCAGGCTGATCTCGGCGCCTAGCAGCCTTCGATTCGACCAGAGCGCGGGGCCGCCGCAGGCGTGTGCAGAGCGGCCCGTGCAAGCGCACGCTTCGCTTCTCTCTCCCGCCGTGGTCGCCGCAGTTCTTGGCTACCAACTGGTAGGCTAAAGGAATGCAAGCTCCGGTTCTGGTACGGCCGCGGGTGTTCGTGAGCTACAGCCACGACTCCGACGAGCACATGCAGGCTGTTCGGGCCTTGGCGGAACGCTTGATCCGGCTGGGCTGCGACTGCGTCCTGGACCAGTACGAGAGCCACCCGGCAAAAGGGTGGGCGCAGTGGATGGACCGGCAGCTCGACGAAGCGGACTTCGTGTTGGTGGTGTGCACCGAGGGGTATTACCGCAAGGCCAAGGGGAAGCGGCCGCGCGCGGGCCTCGGCGTGCGGTTCGAAAGCGTGCTGATCGTGCAGGACCTGTACGACGCCGGGATGTGGAACGAACGGTTCATCCCGGTGCTGCTCCACGAGCTGCCGGCCGAGCTGATCCTGCGGCCGCTACGGGGCTTCAATCACTACCGCTTGGATCGACCCGAGAGCTTCGAGGAGCTGCTGCGCCACCTCACCGGCCAGCCGCGCTACCTCAGGCCGGCGCCGGGTCCGGCTCCAATTCTGGCCAGTGATCCACCGGCGGATCCAGAAAGGCTACCCGAAGATCGCGGATTTGGGCCAGCGGCCGGCCGCCAGGCGCGAGGCGAGACGAGACGCATGGACGGGATCCCGCGGCTGCACAACCTGCCGTCGCTGTCGCTTGGAGAGCTGTTCGCGGGCCGGGATCAGGATCTGGCGGAGATCGATGCCGTGCTGGGCGAGGAGCGATCGGGAACGTGGGCGAGCCGGCACATGGTCCTGCACGGCCTCGGCGGGATCGGCAAGACGCAGCTGGCGGTCGAGCATGCCTGGCGGGTTGGGGATCGGTACCGAGCCGTGTTCTTCGTGCGCGCAGAGTCGCCAGAGGGATTGCAGGCGGAGATCGCAGGGCTGGCCGGGGTCGAGCTGCTGGACTTGCCGGCTCGGCGGGAGCGGGCGGAGAGCGAGGTAGCGGGAGCGGTGCTGCGGTGGCTGCGGGAGAACCCGGGATGGTTGCTGATCATCGACAACGCCGACAGCGACGAGGCTGCCCAGGCAGTGATGGAGCTGCTGCCACGTTTGCAAGGCGGCCATGTGCTGATCACCTCGCGCATCGCGGTCTGGCCGGCGGGGGTGGCGGCGCGGGAGGTCGTGCGCATCGATGCAGCGAGCGCGGTGCGGCTCCTGCTCGAGCGCACCCAGGGTGCGCGCGCGACGTCGGGCGACGACGAGCTGGTGGCCGCGCGGCTTTCGGAGCGGCTCGGGGGATTGCCGCTGGCGTTGGAGCAGGCGGCGGCATATGTCGGATATCACCGGATGACGCTGGGGCGTTATCTGGCGGAGTGGGACGAGAGGAGCGCCGCGG
>DATGHG010000121.1:0-6518 GCA_035308185.1 Thermoanaerobaculia bacterium
GGCGCCGTCAGCGGCTCGGCGGTCCGTGCGGAGGATCACTTCTTCGAGCTTGGCGGGCACTCGCTGCTGGCCACCCGCCTGCTGTCGCGGGTGCGCCGGCTGTTCGGGGTGGAGCTGCCGTTGCGCTGGGTCTTCGAGCACCCCACGTTCGCGGCCCAGGCGCGCGAGCTGGCGGCGATGGTGGCCGCCGCCGGCGCCAGCCCGCCGCCGTCGAGCCTGCCGCCCCTGCTGCGGGCGGCGGTGCTGCCGCGGCCGGTGCCGCCGGCGGAGGCAGACTCGCCCGGCGGCGACCTCGTCCTCTCCTTTGCCCAGGAGCGCCTCTGGTTCCTAGAGCGGCTGACGCGCGGCAGCGCCGCCTACCATCTCCCCGGCGCCCTGTGCCTGAGCGGCAGGCTCGACGCGGCGGCGCTCGCGCGCGCCCTGAACGAGGTCGCTCGCCGCCACCAGGTGCTGCGCTCGGCCTATCCGGAGGCGGCGGGCCGCCCGTCGGTCGTGGTGCTGCGCGGTGTCGAGCGGCGCCTGCCGCTGGTGGACCTGGCGAGGCTCGGGGAGGCGGCCGCCGGCGTCGCTGCCGGGATCGGTGCGGCGCTCGGCCGGCGGCCCTTCGACCTCGCCGCCGGGCCGCCGCTGCGAGCGGCGCTGCTGCGCCTGGCCCCCGAAGAGCACTGGCTGGTCCTGGTGCTGCATCACATCGCCGCCGACGGCTGGTCGCTGGGCATCCTGGCGGGCGAGCTGGCGGTCCTTCATGCCGCCTTCGCGGCCGGCCGGCCGTCGCCGCTCGGCGAGCTGCCGGTGCAGTACTCCGATTTCGCCCGCTGGCAGCGCGGTTGGCTGGTCGGGGAAGCGCTCGCGGCGCACCTCGCGTTCTGGCGCCGGGCGCTGGCCGGAGCGCCGGCCCGCCTACAGCTGCCGGCCGACCGGCCGCGACCGCCGGCGCCCAGCTTTCGCGGCGAGCGGATCGCCGCGCTGGCTCCGCCCGGCCTGGCGGCGGAGCTGCGCGGCGCGGCCAGGCGCAACGGCGCCACGCTGTTCATGGTGCTGCTCGCCACCCTCGACCTGCTGCTGCAGCGCTCGACCGGCCAGGAGGACCTGGTGGTCGGCGCGGCGATCGCCAACCGCGAGCGCCTGGAAATCGAGGGGCTGATCGGCTGTTTCGTCAACACCCTGGCGCTGCGCGCCGATCTCTCCGGCCGGCCGAGTCTCGACGAGCTGCTGCGGCAGGTCCGCGAGACCAGCCTGGCCGCCTACGCGCACCAGGACCTGCCATTCGAGAAGCTGGTGGAAGCCCTGGCGGCGGAGCGCGACCCGGGCACGACGCCGGTGTTCCAGGTGCTGCTGGTGCTGCAGAACACCTGGGCCGGTGCCGGCGCCTGGCACGACGCCGGCGCGCCGCTGGTCATGCGGCCGCGCCAGCTCGCGATCGCCGCGGCCAAGTTCGACCTGACGCTGGATGCCGCCGAGACGCCGCGTGGGTTGGAGCTGTCGTTCGAGCTCAGCCGCGATCTCTTCGACGCCGCCACCGTCAAGCGGCTGGCCGGCCACTACCTGGCGCTGCTCGCGGCGCTTCCCGGCGATCCCGCCCGCCGCCTCGACGAGCTGCCGGCGCTCGGCGCGGCGGAACGGCAGCAGGTGCTGCGGGAGTGGAATGACACGGCGCTGGGCCGGGGCGAGGTGGCGCCGGCAGCGGCTCGGATCCACGAGCTGTTCGAATGGCAGGCGGCGCGCCGGCCGGAGGCGCTGGCGGTCCGCGGCCAGGGGGCGACGCTCTCCTACGGCGAGCTGGAGCGGCGGGCCAACCGGTTGGCCCGCGCGCTGCGGCGGCTGGGCGTGGGAGCGGAAACGCGGGTGGGGCTGTGCGTCGAGCGCTCGCCGGAGATGGTCGTGGCGCTGCTGGGTATCCTCAAGGCGGGCGGGGCTTACGTGCCGCTGGACCCCGGCCACCCGGGCGAGCGCTCGGCACTGGTGCTGGCGGACAGCGCGGTGGCGGTGCTGGTGACGGAAGAGCGGTGGCTCGCCAGCCTCGACCCCCGGCCGGCGGCGGCCGGTGCCGTGATGGGGCAGACGGCGGGGCAGACCGCCAACGCCGCGGTGGCGACCCTCTGCCTGGACCGGGAAGCGGCACGCATCGCCGCCGAGGACGGTTCGCCGCTCGGCGCCGCGGCGGCGGCCCCGCCGGCGGCGCTGGCGTATGTGATCTACACCTCGGGCTCGACGGGGCGACCGAAGGGAGTGGGAGTCTCGCACCGGGCGGTGGTCAACTTGCTGCGGGCCCTCGCGGAGCGGCCCGGCTTCGACGAGGCGGTGGTGATGCCGGCCCTGGCGACGCTGGCCTTCGACGTCGCCGGGGCGGAGATCTACCTGCCGCTGGCGGTGGGCGGCAGGGTGGAGGTGGTGGGCCGCGAGGAGGCCGCCACCGGCCGCCGGTTGGCGGCGCGGCTGCGAGCCGCGGCAGCGACCGCGATGCAGGCCACGCCGGCGACCTGGCGCCTGTTGCTGGACGCTGGCTGGCAAGGGCAGGCCGGGCTGGCGGCGATCTCGACCGGCGAAGCCCTGCCGGGCGAGCTGGCGCGCGCCCTCCTGGACCGCGGTGTCGTGCTTTGGAATCTGTACGGCCCGACCGAGACGGCGATCTATGCGGCGGGCGCGCCGGTCGGCGCCCCGGGTCAGCCGGCCCTCGGCCGCCCGCTCGCCAACACCACCCTCCACGTGGCGGACGGGTCGCTCATGGCGGTGCCGATCGGGGTCGCCGGCGAGCTGCTGATCGGGGGCGAGGGATTGGCGCGGGGCTACTGGGGCCGTCCGGAGCTGACCGCCGAGCGGTTCGTGCCGGATCCCTGGAGCGGCTCCCACGAAGGCGGGCGCCTGTATCGCACCGGCGACCTGGTGCGCCGCCGGTGCGATGGCGAGCTGGAGTTCCTGGGCCGGCTCGACCATCAGGTCAAGGTGCGCGGCGTCCGCATCGAACCGGGAGAGGTCGAGGCGGCGCTCGCGCGGCATCCCGGAGTCTCCCGGGCGGTGGTGGTGGCGGCCGGCGAAGGGGCCGGCCGGCGCCTGGTCGCCTACCTGGTGGCGCGGACGGAGGGCACGGCGCAGCCGGCGGCGCCGCGACCGCCGGCTTCGCGACCGCCGGCGGGCGACGGCACGGGAACCTCGCCCGCCGCGTTGCGGGAGTTCCTGCGGCGGCTGCTTCCCGAGGCGATGGTGCCGTCTGCCTTCATGGTTCTCGACCGGCTGCCGCTCACCCCCTCGGGCAAGGTCGACCGCAAGGCGCTGCCGGCCCCGGTCTGGGGATCCGGGTCCGGGGACGGAGCCGCCGCCCGCAACTCCCCGCGCACACCTGCCGAGCGGAGCGTGGCGCGGCTGTGGGCCGAGGTGCTGGGCGTCGGCGAGGTCGGCGGCGACGACAACTTCTTCGATCTCGGCGGCCACTCGTTGCTGCTCGCGCAGCTGCATGCGCGCCTCGAGGACCTGCTGGGGCGGGAGATCTCGCTGCTCGACCTCTTCCTCCACCCCACGGTCCGCGCCCAGGCGGCGCATCTCTTCGACCCGGCCGGACCCGCCGCGATCGTGGCCCGGCCGGAGGAGCGGCCGCCGCCCGCACGGTCCGCGGCGCCGGCGCCGGCGGCCGGCGTGCGGCCCGATGGAATCGCCATCGTCGGCATGGCCGGGCGCTTCCCGGGCGCGCGCGACGTCGAGGAGCTGTGGCAGAACCTGCGTGACGGCGTCGACTGCGTCTATCGCTTCGGCGACGAGGAGCTGCTGGCCGCGGGGGTCGATGCCGCGCTGCTGCGCCACCCCCGCTACGTCAAGGCCGGCGGGCTGGTCGACGGCGAAGAGCTGTTCGACGCCGCCTTCTTCGATTACGCGCCGCGCGAGGCCGAGCTGATCGACCCCCAGCACCGGCTGTTCCTGGAATGCGCCTGCGAGGCGCTCGAGCGTGCCGGCCATTGTCCCGAGAGCTTCCCGGGCGCCATCGGCGTCTACGCCGGCACCGGCCATCCCGGCTACTTCCTGCGCCACCTGGCCGGCCACGCCGCGCTGCTGGCCACCGTCGGCGAGCGCGCGGCAAGCCTCGGCAACAGCCTCGACTACCTGACCACGCGAGTCTCCTACAAGTTGAATCTGCGCGGCCCCAGCCTCGACCTGCAGACCGCCTGTTCGACCTCGCTGGTGGCCGTCCATCTCGCCTGCCAGGCGTTGCAGGCCGGCGAATGCGATCTGGCGCTCGCCGGCGGCGCCGAGCTGCGGGTGCCGCAGCGGCAGGGCTACCTGCACGAGGAAGGGGGTATCGAGTCCGCGAGTGGGGTCTGCCGCGCCTTCGACGCCGGCGCCGACGGCACCGTCTGGGGAAGCGGCGCCGGCGTCGTGGTGCTGCGGCGGCTGGCGGACTCGCTGGCGGACGGCGACAACGTCCAGGCCGTCATCCTGGGCACGGCGATCAACAACGACGGCGCCGCCAAGCTGGGCTTCACCGCCCCGAGCATCGCCGGACAGGCGGAGGTCATCGCGACCGCTCAGGCGCGTGCGGGCTGCGCGCCGGAGTCGATCGGCTACGTCGAGTGCCATGGCACCGGCACCCCGCTGGGCGATCCGGTCGAGGTGGCGGCGCTCGCCCGCGCCTTCGGCCCGAG
Source organism: Thermoanaerobaculia bacterium (assembly GCA_035308185.1). Lineage (GTDB taxonomy): Bacteria > Acidobacteriota > Thermoanaerobaculia > Multivoradales > UBA5704 > JASLEW01. Next base: position 4,632 of record DATGHG010000121.1, read on the forward strand.
GAGGGCGCAGGGCAGCTGCGCCCTGGGCTCGATCAAGACCAATCTCGGCCACCTCGGGGCGGCCGCCGGCATCGCCGGGCTGATCAAGGCGGCGCTGGCGCTCGAGCGGCGCGAGATCCCGGCGAGCCTGCATTTCGACCGGCCCAACCCGCGCATCGACTTCGCGGCGGGCCCCTTCCACGTCAACGCCGAGCTCGCGGCCTGGCGCGCCGAGGACGGCGCGGCGCGGCGCGCCGGGGTGAGCTCCTTCGGCATCGGCGGCACCAATGCGCACGCGGTGCTGCAGGAGGCGCCGCCGCGTGAGCCCGCCGGCCCGGCGCGCCGCTGGCAGGTGGTGCTGCTCTCGGCCAGGAGCGAGCCGGCGCTGGAAGCGGCCACCGACAACCTGTCGGCCTGGCTCGCCGGGCCACGGAGCGGGGCGCTCGCCGATGCCTGCTACACGCTGCAGGTGGGGCGGCGGGCATTCGCCTGCCGGCGGGCGCTGGTCTGCCGGGACGCGGCGGAGGCGGGCGAGGCGCTCGCCGGACGCGACCCGCGGCGGCTGTGGAGCCGGCGCGTCGGCGACACGACGCGGCGCCGGCCGGTGGTGTTCCTGCTGCCCGGGCAGGGCACTCAGCATCTGGACATGGGGCGAGGCCTCTACGACTCCGAACCGGTCTTTCGCCGCGAGCTGGACGCCTGCGCGGAGCTGCTCGCGCCGCTGCTGGGCGGCGACCTGCGGCAGGCGCTCTATCCGCCGGCGGCGCGGCGCGCCGACGCCGCCCGCGAGCTCGGCGAGACCCGCCTCGCGCAGCCGGCCCTGTTCGCCGTCGAGTACGCCCTGGCGCGGCTATGGATGGCGTGGGGCGTGGCGCCGTGGGCGATGCTCGGCCACAGCCTCGGCGAGCTGGTGGCGGCCTGCCTTGCCGGGGTCCTCTCGCTTGCGGACGCTCTCGCCCTGGTGGCGGCGCGCGGCCGGTGGATGCAGGACGCGCCGGGTGGGGCGATGCTGGCGATCGAGTTGGCCGAAAGCGACCTGGCGCCGTTGCTGCCGCCGGCGGTCGAGCTGGCGGCGGTCAACGGCCCGGCCGACTGCACCGTCTCCGGGCCGGAGGCGGCGGTGGCCGAGCTGGCGGCGCGGTTGGGTGGGCGGGGAGTCGCCAGCCGGCGGCTCCATACCGCGCATGCCTTCCACTCGGCGGCGATGGATCCCGTCGGTCCGCCGCTCGCCGCCCTGGTGGCGCGGATGGAGCGCCGGGCGCCCGCGGTGCCCTGGGTCTCCAACCTGACCGGCGACTGGATCGGCGCCGGCGAAGCCGCCGATCCCGCCTATTGGGCGGCCCAGCTGCGCCGCACGGTGAGGTTCGGCGCCGGCGTCGAGCGGCTGCTGGCGGCTGCGGCTGGTGCGGAGCCGCTGTTCCTGGAGGTCGGACCCGGCAGGACGCTGTGCAGCCTGGTGTCGCGGTGCCAGGTGCACCCTGCCGGGTCCGCGCGGACCGTGCGGCCGGCGCGGACGGCGCCGGCGGACCCGGATGCCGCAGCGGTCGGCGTCGCGGTCGACGGCACCGCCGCCGCCGCCGGTACCGTCGCCGCCCATGCCATTCCCTCGCTGCGCCACCCGCAAGCGGCCGACGAAGACGAGCGGGTGCTCGCCGCCGCCCTGGCCCGCCTCTGGCTGGGTGGCGCCGAGATCGATTGGCAGGCCGTGCACGCCGGCGAGCGCCGCAGGCGGCTGCCGCTGCCGACCTATCCCTTCCAGCGCCAGCGCCATTGGATCGAGCCCGCCGCCGCGGCGGTGCCGTGCCACGCCAGCGCGCCGGTGCGGCGGCCCGGCACGGCGGCGGCAGCGAGCGAGCCGGCCGGCGGCGCGCCGGACGTCCCGCCCGCGTTCGCGGCAAACGCCGGGGA
>DATGHG010000122.1:0-5566 GCA_035308185.1 Thermoanaerobaculia bacterium
GTTGCCGCTATCCCCGGATCGCTGCCCGGGCCGCGTCCGGCGGGCTCGACGCGATCGACGGCGGGCGAGTCGTGCATATCTGGCGGCCAACTCTACATGCTTGTCGCCGGGCGCGCCGGCCTGGGAGCGCGACCGCCCGCGCCGCCTCGCCATGACGCGCCGGCGGCAGGCGACCGCGGGATGTCCCTCGCTCGGGCTCGGAACGGGAGCTGGCGATGGGTGGCGGCGGACCCTGCTGTCCTCTGGAGAGGTCGGTAGGGCCTGGTGCCGCGCCTGCCGTCAAGACCGCCTCCGGGCGCTGCCAAAGCTGCCAAGGTGCTGAATCCAAGGACGCGCGACGGTGGCGGGCCGCACCGCGGCCGCCCTCCCGGAGACTGCTTGACGCGCCGGGCATGGGCCTTGCGATCCATCGTGTCGCGCCACGCTTCACACCGCCGTCATTCCAGGCGCTCTCCGGCACTCCAAAGGCCGGCCGGGAGAGCCGCGGCGGAGCTCCGCCCGCCGGGCGGGACGGTGGCTGCCGGCCGCGAGGGATGCAACCATGCCGGGAGCGACGAGAGCAGCGAGGGCAGCTAGGGCGGCGAGGGCAGCGACAGCAGGTGAACCGGGAGCGACGAGAGCAGCGAGGGCCGCGAGGGCAGCGACAGCAGGTGAGCCAGCCGCGGCAGCGGCGGCAAGGATAGCGGCGCCAGCGAGGTTGGCTGGCGCGGCGACGGCGCCCGGAGCCGAAAGAGCGGCGAGAGCGGCAGGACTGGTGACGGTGCCGGGCGCCGCCGCCACGACCGCGGCGGGAGCGTCAGGTGAGCCGGGAGGGCCGAGAGCCGGTCGCCGCGCGGCGGCTGCGCTGGCCGCCGTGCTCCTGTGCGCCGGCGCCGGGGCCGGCGCCGCCGCGGCCCAGACGGTCACCCTGGCGCTGGCGCAATACGAGGAGCTGCGGGCCAGGGCCAAGATCGTGCCCGAGCCGGCAGCCACGCCGCCGGCGCCCTTTGCTCTCGCCAGCGACGAGCTGGAAATCGTCGCCGGTCCCGCCAGCGCCCGCATCGTGCAGACGCTGGCGGTGCGGCTGCTCGCCGCCGACTGGCAGTCGATCCCGATCGGCGACGCCGGTTCGCTGGTCAGCGCCGATCTCGGCGGGCTCGAGGGACGGGTCACCGCCGCGGGCGCCGCCAGCGCCAAGGGCAGTGCCGGCGAGAGCGTGCTGCAGGTGCGTGGGCAGGGCGAATACCGGGTGCGGCTCGAATCGGCGGTGCCGGTGGCGCGCGACGAGACCGCCACCCGGCCCGCCTGGCGGTTCGCCTTGAGGCTGCCGGCGGCGGCGGTGGCGCGGGGCTGGCTGCGCCTCGCGCCGGCCCTCGCCGGCGGCGTCGAGGAGGCGGTTCTCGGCGCTGGCGGCTTGATCGAGGGCGGGCGGCAGAACGATGCCTGGCGCTTTGCCGCGACGCCGGGCGGCGAGCTGGAGGTGCGCCTCCTGGGTCGGGCGGTGCTGCCCGAGCGGGCGCTGCTGCCGCTGCGCTTCGAGGCCACGACGGCGACCGCGGCGGTGCTCTCGCGCACCCGCCTCGAAGTCCACGCCTGGGTGGTGGCGCGCGTCGCCCAGGGGCGCCTGGCGGAGCTGCGCCTCCTCTTGCCGGACGGGTTCACCGTCGTCAAGCTGTCGCCGCCGGAGGCGGCCTGGAAGGCCGAGGGCGGCGTCCTGACGGTGACCCCGCTCATGCCGGTCGAGGAGACCCTGGCGCTTGCCGTCGAGCTGACGGCGCCGCCGCGCGACGCCTTCGCCGCGCCGCTGCTGGTGCCGCAGGGCGCCGTGCGCACCACCCTGCTGGCCCGCGCCGCCCTGCGGGGGGACGGGCTGCTGCCGCTTGTCGACCACGGTTCCTCGCGGTCGCCCGACGGCGTCGAGGTGGCGCCGCTGGCGGCCGACCCGGCGGTGGTCTCGGGCAAGCTCTACCTGGTGGCGGACCCCTCCCGACCGCCGCGCTGGCAGGCCGAGTGGGCAGAACGCACCGAGGTGCTGGCGGCGCAGATCGACGGCCTGTGGGTGGAGCTCAGCGCCGGCGAGGCCGGGAGGGCCGGCTACCAGCTGTGGGCCGCCGTCCGCAACCATGGCGCCACCGAGCTGTCCCTGGCGTTGCCGGCCGGCTTCGAGCTGGTGGTCGCCAGCCGCGACGGCGTGCCGCTCGCCCCCGGCCTGGGCAAGGACCAGAGCCTGAGCGTGCCCTTGCTGAGCCGTGAAGCGCCGCAGCTGATCCACGTCGCCGGCGTGATGCCGTTCAGCCTGCCGCGCGACGCCGGCCAGCTGTCGGTGCCACTGCCGGCGACCTCGCTGCCGGCGGCCCGCCTGCGGGTGCGGCTGCTGCTGCCCGGCGATCGCTCCTACGCGCTGGTCGATGCCACGCGGGCGGCGGCGATCGAGGTGCCTCCCCGGCCGGCGGTGGCGGCGCTGCCGCCGCAGCCGGCGCCGGGCGACCTCGCCGGGCAGCTCCTGCTGCGGCCGGCGGAGTCGCTCACCGTCGACGTCGCGGCGCCCAGTCCGGCTCCCGCCGGTTGCGTCGTGGTCGCGGCCGCCTGGAGCGCCATGTCGTCCAACCCCGCGCCCCTGCTGCTGCAGGTCGCGAGCAGGAAGGAGAAAGAGTCATGGTTCTGACCCCCTGGCCGCTCTCGCACAAGAGGTACCTCGCTTTCGAAGAGGAAGCGGGGGCGCCCCCTTCCCCCCCGGCCGCGGCTCCGGGTCGCGGTTCCGGTCGCGGCTCCGGTGGTCGCCATTCGCGACACTCCTGGCAGGTCGGTCGCGGTTCCGGTGGTCGCCATTCGCGACACTCCCGGCAGGGCGTTGTCGCCAATCGCGGCATGCAGATCGCGCCAAGCCTGGCAATCCTGGCCTCGATCCTGGCGCTGGCCGCGCTGCTCGCCTTGGCGACACCACCGCCGGCGGCTGCCGAGCCGCCGCCGGCGAGCGCGGTGGCGCGGCCCGGAGAAGTGAGCCTGCCGCTCAAGGACTATCTGGCGCTGGCCGAGAGCGCCGAACGCGCCGAGCAGACGCGCGCCGCGGCCAGGCTGCATCGCGAGGCGCCCTTCGCCGAGGTGGTGGCGCAGCGCCTGGCGGTGGAGCTGGACGATCTCGAGGGCGAGGCCCGGCTGGTCTCGGAACTGGAGGTCCTGGTGCAGGGCCATCCGCCGTCGCCGCTGGCGCTGCCGCTGGCGGGGGTGCCGGTGTCGGTGGAGGTGTCGCCGCTCGCCGCCGGGTCCGCCGCTGGCACCGCAGCCGCCACGGTGGACGGCGGTGGCGGCGCGGCCGGCGGCGGCTTGCAGCTGGTGGCCACCGCGCCCGGCCGCTACCTGGTGCGGGCCGGCAGCCGGGCGCGCCTCGCCGGCGTCCAGGGGGAGAGCCGCCTGACCCTGGCGCGCATCGTCGGACCGGTTGCGGTGCTGGAAATCGGCCTGCCCGCCGGCCTGACCTGGGACTGCCCGGGCGCCGTCATGGTCGACGAGCGGATCGAGGGCGGCCGGCGGCACCTGCGCCTGTCGGTCGCGCGCGGCGTGCAGCCGGTGCTGGCGGTACGCCGCCGCGTGGAGGGCGACGAGGCGGCGGCGCTGCTCGTCCAGGACGTCGTCACCACCATCCTGCAATTGCGCCCGGAAGGGCTGCGGCGCCACGACGTGGTGCTCTACGAGGTGACCCGCGGCGCGCTCGCCGATCTCGAGGTCGAGCTGCCCGCCGGCCTGGAGGTCGAGCGCGCCGGGACCGACGAGGGCGAGGTGCAGCCGATCGTCGAGGGTGTCCGCCTGGTGGTGCATCGCCAGCGCCGCTTGCGCGGCACCGGCTATCTGGTGCTGACCAGCCGGCCCGCGGCCGCGGCGGGCGCCCTGCCGCTCGGCGTCATCACTCCCACGCCGATGCCGCGGGCACGCTACCTGGCGGCCGCGACCACCGTCCCGGGCGGGATCGAGCCGCGGCCCGCCGCCAGCTGGGCGCGGGTGGACCCCGGCGATCTGCCGCCGGCGCTGGCCGGCGCGCTGCAGGAGCTGGACGTCACCGCGACCTGGCGCCTCGTGCAGCAGGAGAGCACCGCCAGCGCCGCAAATGGCGCCGGTGCCGCACATGCCGCCAGTGCCGGTGGCGCAAGTGGCGCCGGTGCCGGAGGCGCAAGTGGCGCCGGTGCCGCAAAGGGTGCCGGTGCCGGCGCGGCGCTGACCGTGGAGGTGGTGAGCGCGCCGCAGGCCGCCGCGCTCGAGACCGTGGTGCGCCGGCGCCTGACCACCACGTTGCTCACGGTCGACGGCACCCTGGTGCATCAGGACCGTTTCGAGCTGGCCCAGGCCGGCGAGGCGCTGGCGCTGGTGCTGCCCGCGGGGGCGACGCTGTGGTCGGCCGCCGTGGACGGCGAACCGGTGCGGCCTCTATTGCGCGGCGCCGCCGGCGGCAACCTCGCGGTGCCGGTGGGCGGCAACCTGGCAGTGCCGGTGGGCGGCAACCTGGCAGTGCCGGTTGGCGGCAACCTGGCAGTGCCGGTCGGCGGCAATCTGGCAGTGCCGCTGGGCGGCAACCTGGTAGTGCCGCTGGGCGGCAACCTCGTGGTGCCGCTGGGCGGCGGCGGAGCGCGCCTGGTCGAGGTCGTGGCGGTGCTCGAACAGGCCACGGCCAAGGGCCGCTCCCAGCTCGCTTTCGAGTTGGCGCAGGTGCAGGCGCCGGTGCTCGAGCACCGCTGGCGCCTGCTGCTGCCCGAGAACGCGCGGTACCGCTTCCGGGCCGGGGACCTGCGGCCGGCGCCGGAGGCGCTGGTCCGCGCCGCCAGCCGCCCGCAGGCCGCGCCGCCGCCAGGCGCGCGCGACGTCGATGCCGCCCGCGAGCAGGCCGTCGCCCCCGGTTCCAGGGATCCTTGGCAGGTGCTGCAGAACGCGCCCGGGGCGCTGGCCGATCGCGTCAACCTCGGCGGGAACCTCGGCGGCCAGCAGGCTTCCTACGCCGGTCCGGCGCCGCCCGGACTCCGTGGGAAGACCACGGATTCCACCGGCGCCTCCCTGCCGGGCGCGACGATCACCGTGAGCGCGCCGGAGCTGCCGTCGCCGTTGGTTCAGGTGAGCAACGCGAACGGCGAGTTCACCTTCTCCGGTCTGGCGCCCGGCACCTATCAGCTCCACGCCCAGCTGCCCGGCTTCTCGCCGGTCCAGTATCCCGGCATCCGGGTGGCCACGAAGGATCATGGCGTGCAGCTCGAGGTGGCGCTCGCCACCGCCGTCGAGGACGTGATCACGACCACCTCCGAGTCGCCGCTACTGGACGAGAAGGCGATCCGCACCGGCAACACGCTCAGCACCGGCGAGCTGAAGAAGATCCCCACCGCGCGCGACCCGGGCGTGGCGCTCGACGACCTGCGTCAGGGCCTGGTCGGGGGCGTGCGGCCGCTGCCGGTGGCCATCCCCCAGACCGGTAAGGCCCTGCTGCTCGCCGGCGTGCTGCCGCCGGCGCGGGTGGCGGTCGAGCTGGAGGTGCGGCCCGGCGCGCGGTGATCTGTCCGCGAGGCGGGCCGGGAGATGCGGGCCGAAATTTGGGCCGGGAGATGCGGAC
>DATGHG010000123.1:0-14165 GCA_035308185.1 Thermoanaerobaculia bacterium
AACCGCGTCACCGACCACCGCATCGGGGTCACCGTCCATCAGCTGCCGGCGGTGCTGGAGGGCGACCTCGACCCGCTGATCGAGCCGCTGGTCGCCCATTTCCAGGCCCAGAAGATGGAAGAGGCCGCCCGCGCCCACTGAGGGGCGGAGCGATGGCCAACCCCGCTGCATCCGGTCTGCTCCAGGTAGGCGAGCTGCTGCGCGAGGGGCGCCGGCAGCTTGGCGCCACCGCTTTCGCGCCGCCGCGCGAGGCCGGCCTGCTGCTGGGCGCGGTGATCGGCCTCTCGGAGGCGCAGGTGATGGCGCGCGACGACCAACCGGTGCCGCCGGGCGCCGCGGCGCGCTTCGCCGCGCTGCTGGCACGGCGCCTGGGCGGCGAACCGGTCGCCTACCTGGTCGGCGGCAAGGAGTTTTACGGCAGGCGGTTCGCCGTCGACCGGCGGGTGCTGATCCCGCGGCCGGAGACCGAGCACGTGGTCGAGGAAGCGCTGGGCCTGCGGCTGCCGCCGGCGCCGCGCATCCTGGACGTCGGCACCGGCTCCGGTTGCCTGGCGGTGACCCTGGCCCTCGAGCTGCCCGGCGCCGTCGCGGTCGCCGCCGACCTGTCGCCGGGCGCGCTGGCGGTGGCGGCCGCCAATGCCCGCCGCCTCGGCGCCGCCGGCCGGGTCGCAGCGGTGGCGAGCGACCTCACCGCCGCGTTCGACCTCGCCCGCTTCGATCTGGTGGTGAGCAACCCGCCTTACGTCGATCCCGGCGAGGCGCCGGGCCTGTCGCCGGAGGTTTGCAATTTCGAGCCTCACCTGGCACTCTTTGCGCCCGGCGGCGGCGACACGGTCCTGGCGCGCCTGATCCGCGAATGCGCGGGCCTGCGCCCGGGCGTGACGCTGGTGGTCGAGATCGGCTGCGGACAGCTCGAAGCGGCGTCCCGGCATGCGGCCACCGCCGGTCTGGAGATCGTCGCGATGCGCCGCGACTACGCCGGCATGCCGCGGGTCCTGGTGCTGCGCCGATAGACGGGAGCCGATGGAGAGATTCCACATCGCCGGGCCCACGCCGCTGGTCGGCCGGGTGAGCGCCAGCGGCGCCAAGAACGCCGCGCTGCCGGCGCTCGCCGCCGCCCTGCTCACCGACGAGGCGTTGACCCTGCAGCGCGTGCCCAAGGTGCGCGACCTGCGCACCATGCGCCGCCTGCTGGATCACCTGGGCGTCGGCAGCGAGGAGGAGGACGCGGCGCTGGTGCTCCGCCGGGCGCGCCCCGGCTCGCTCAACGACGCTCCTTACGAGCTGGTCAAGACGATGCGCGCCAGCGTCCTGGTGCTGGGACCGCTGCTCGGCCGCTACGGCTTCGCCCGCGTCTCGCTGCCCGGCGGCTGCGCCATCGGCGTGCGCCCCATCGACCAGCATCTCAAGGGGCTGGCGGCGCTCGGCGCGGACGTCCGGCTCGAGCACGGCTACGTCGAGGTGCGGGCGAGCCGCCTGACCGGCGCCCGCTTCCGCTTCGACCTGCCGACCGTGACCGGCACCGAGAACCTGCTGCTGGCCGCCTGCCTGGCGCGAGGCACCACCGTGCTCGACAACTGCGCCCGTGAACCGGAGGTGGCGGACCTGGCGCGGCTGCTCAACGCCATGGGCGCCCGCATCGCCGGCGCTGGCGGCGAGTCCATCGTCGTCGAGGGCGTCGGCGAGCTGGGCGGCGCCACCCACACCGTCATCCCGGATCGCATCGAGGGCGGCACCTACCTGATCGGCGCCGCGCTCACCGGCGGCGACGTGCTGCTCGAACAGGCAAGCGCCGCCGATCTGGCACCGCTGCTGGACAAATTGGCGGCGATCGGAGTCGAGATCGAGGTTTCGGCCGCGGGCATCCGCGCCCGCGCCCCGGCCGGCGGCGCCCTCGCGGCCCGCGACCTCGACACCGCGCCCCATCCCGGCTTTCCCACCGATCTTCAGGCCCAGTACATGGCCCTGATGACCCGCGCCGAGGGCGCCTCGACGATCCGCGAGACGGTGTTCGAGAACCGCTTCCAGCATGCCCCGGAGCTGGCGCGCATGGGCGCCGACGTCCTCGTCGACGGCGGCTCGGCGCGGGTGACCGGCCCCACGCCGCTGGCCGGCGCCGCGGTGATGGCCACCGATCTGCGCGCCTCGGCCTGCCTGGTCCTGGCCGGCATCGCGGCGCGCGGCGACACCGTGGTGGACCGCATCTATCACCTGGACCGCGGCTACGAAGGCATGGAACTGAAACTGCAGGGTCTGGGTGCGCGCGTCGAGCGGCTGCCGGCCTCCCAGGACGCCTGAGGCCGCTCGGGCGCGCGGCCGCCGCCTCGCCTCACCACCGGACGACCGCGGCGGCGCCGGAACATGCTCAGCACCCTACCGCTCCTCATCACCGTGGCGACAGCCGATCCGCGGCCGATCCTGGCGGCGCTGCAGCTGGCCAACCGTCCCCGCGACGCGCTCGTCCTGGTCCAGCAGGAAGCGGCGGAGCGGCCGGCAGCCGCCAGGCAGATCGGTCTCGACTACCTGCGCGGCCACCTGCTCGAGCTGCTGGGCAGGCCAGACGCGTCGGTGCCCGCGTTCGTCGACGCCATCTCCGCGACCCCCAGGCTCGCCTTCTATTGCCGCTACCGGTTGGCCGCCGAGCAGGTGAGGCTGGGCCATCCCGAGGTGGCGGCAGGGCTGCTCGCCACCGGCCTCGCCGCCGATCCCGCTTCGCCGCTGGCGCCGGAAGCGGTGCGCCTGCTGGTCCAGAGTCTCGCCCGCGGCGGCGACTGCCGGCTGCTGCGGGGCTTCCGCCTGCGCCAGCTCGCCACCCCCGAGCGGCGCGAGGTGCAGCTGGCCCAGGCCGAATGCGACCTGCAGGGAGTGCCGCGAGAGGCGACGACCGGAGCCGCGGCCGACCTGCAAGGAGTGCCGCGAGAAGCGACGACCGGAGCCGCGGCCGACTTGCAGGGAGCGCCGCGACCGACGACGACCGGGGCAGCGGCCCGACCGCAGGGAGCGGCCCGCCCGGCCGCGGGCGGCGCTGCCGCGGCCGAGCCGCGCGGCGGCACGCCGCAGGCGGGTCGTTCGCTGCTGATCGCGCTGCTCGACGAGAACCGCGAGGACGACGTGGCCCGCCTCGCCGCCGACCGCCTGGCGACTCTCACCGCCGGCGGCGAGCGCGGCCGCGTGCCGCTGCTGCTCAGCATGACCTTCTTCGAGCACCGCGAGTTCGACCGCTCGGTGCGGCAGCTGGCGCAGATCTTCGGCCTGGCCGGCGTCAGGGGCAAAGCGCCGCCGGCGCACGAGCTGGCCGAGGCGCGCTACGCCCTGGGGCGGACGGATTTCTGGCAGGGACGCTTCGAGCCGGCGGCCAAGACCTTCGGCGAGGTTGCCGAGGGCGCCGCCACCGCCGCCGAGCGGGCACGGGCGCTGCTGCAGCAGGGGCGCTCCTACGAGATGCTGGGCGACTGGCAGCAGGCGGTCGCCACCTTCCGGCTGTCCTTCCTGGCCGAGCCGGCGGGCGAGTGGGCGGCGCCGTCGCTGCTGGGCATGCTTCGCCTCGAATGGCGGCGGGGCAACGAGCCCACCGGCGCCGCGATCCTGTCGATGCTCGGCTCGAGCCCGAAGTGGCGCGATTCGGCGCGCCGCGCGACGCTGTTCATGGCGGCGTCGGACCTGGTGCGCGGCCGCGCCGACCGCGCCGGCGCCTGGCTGGAGCGCGCGGCGGCCGGCAGCGCCGACGAGGACCTGCCCGAGACGGCGTACTGGCGGGGGCGCCTCGCCGAGCTCCAGGGGCGGCTGCCGGTGGCCGTCGCCGCCTATCTCGAAGCGTTGCGCGCCGACCTCTACCATCCCTTGTCGCGGGCGGCGCTCGCCCGGCTCAGGATCGAACCGCTGGCCGGCGAGGCGCGCACCGCCGGGCGACGGCTGGCGGCCTCGCGCCGCTCCCAGGACCTCTACGACGCCTGGCTGCTGCTCGGCCCGGACGACCCGACCGCGCGGGCGGCCGAGCGGCGGCTGCGCAGCCAGCTGCTCGCCGATCCGGCCGCCGGCCCCTTCCTCGGCATGAGCGAGGTGCCGGTCGCCGCCTGGCCGTTGTGGACGGCTTCGCTGCACCGCCCGGAGGAGATGCTGCTGGCGCTCGGCGCCTGGCACGAAGGGGCGCCGGCGGTGCGCGAGCATTTCCCGCCGTCGGCGCCGTCGCTGGCCCTCACCGGCTGCCTGCTGCTGGCCCGCACCGGCGAGACGGCGCGCTCGATCCAGCTCGCCGAGGCGTTGCGCGAGCGGCTGCCGGCGCGGTTGCCGTTGGTGCTGCTGCCCGCGGAGCTCCATCGCTGCCTCTATCCGCTCGCCTACCGCGAACCGCTGCTCGCGGAAGGCCGACTGCGCGGGATCGATCCATACCTGATGGCCGCCCTGATCCGCGTCGAAAGCCGCTTCGATCACCAGGCGGTGTCGGCGGGAGCCGCCCGCGGCTTGACCCAGTTCGCTCTGGCCACCGCCCGGCGCGTGGCGGCGGGTCTCGGCATGGACCGCCTCGAGGCCGAGGACCTCGACCGTCCCGAGGTGGCGATCGACCTCGGCGGCGCCTACCTCGCGCAGCTGCTGCGCACCTTCCGCGGCACTCCCCACATCGCAATCGCCGCCTATGACGCCGGCGAGGCCCAGGCCACGCTGTGGCGGACCTACTGCTTCAGCCCCGAACCCGAGGAGTACTTCACCAAGATAGGCTTCCGCGAGACCCGGCTGCATCTCGCCCGGGTGCTCACCGCCTGGAACTGGTACCAGCGGCTCTACGGCGCGGCGCGGCAGGGATAGAATCCCGCCATCATCCGGATCGGATCGGGAATCCGACGCAACTTCTCGCTGGCCGCTGCCCCGCGGGGCCGGGAGGCTGACGCATGCGACGCACCTGGTGGATCGTCTCGGCAGCTTGCTGCCTCCTGGCGGCGGCGGGCGCGCTGCCGCCGGCGCCGCTCGGCGCCCAGCCCCCGTCCGGGGCGCCGCCGGCGCGGCTGCTCGCCGTCCGCGCCGGCCGGCTGATCGACGGCCTGGGCGGGCCACCGGTGCGCGACGCGGTGATCCTGATCGCCGGCGACCGGATCGCCGCAGTCGGCCCTGGGCTGCCCTTTCCGCCCGGCACTCGGGTGATCGACCTTTCCCATGCGACGGTGCTGCCGGGGCTGATCGACTGCCATACCCACATCACCAGCCAACAGGGCAACTACTACGAGGATCTCTTCCGGCGCAGCCCGATCGACGTCGCGGTGGTGGCCCACGTCTACGCGCGACGCACGCTCGAGGCCGGCTTCACCACCGTGCGCGACGTCGGCGCCAGCGAGTTCATCGACGTCGCCCTGCGCAACGCCATCGACCGCGGCGACGTCGAGGGTCCGCGCATGCAGGTGGCGACGCTGGCGCTGGGATCGACGGGCGGCCACAACGACCTTTCCGGCTTCTCGCCCTACCTGCGGTTCGAGCACTTCTCGGGGGTGGCCGACGGGGTCGCGGAGATCCGCAAGCTGGTGCGCTTCGAGGTCAAGAACGGGGCCGATTGGATCAAGGTGATGGCGACTGGCGGAGTGCTCTCGGAAGAGGCCGAGGTCGGCGCTCCCCAATACTCCCAGGAGGAGCTCGACGCGCTCGTCGCCGAAGCTGCCATGTGGGGCAAGAAGGTGGCGGCCCACGCTCACGGCACCGAGGGCATCAAGCGCGCGGCGCGCGCCGGCGTCGCCTCGATCGAGCACGGCGGGCTGATCGACGACGAGGGCATCCGCCTGCTCAAGGAGCGCGGCATCTACCTGGTCCCGGACATCTACACCGACGAGTACCTGCTGGTCGAGTCCGACCATCTCGGGCTGCCGCCGAAGATGGTCGCCAAGGAGATCGAGCTCAGCAAGTCGCAGCTCGCCAACTGGCGGCGCGCGGTCCAGGCCGGTGTCAAGCTCGCCTTCGGCACCGACGCCGGCGTCTATCCCCACGGCCAGAACGCCAAACAGTTCCACTCGCTGCTGAAGCTCGGGCTCACCCCTGCCCAGATCCTCGCCATGACCAGCGCCAACGCCGCCGACCTGCTCGGCTGGCGCGACCGGGTCGGCGCCGTCGCGCCCGGCCGCTTCGCCGATCTCATCGCGGTGGACGGCGACCCGCTGGCCGATCTCACCGAGCTCGAGCGGGTCCGCTTCGTGATGAAGGGCGGCAAGGTGGTCAAGGACGAGCTGGCTGCCGCGCGGGTCCCCGGCGCGCCGGCGCCACGTCACTAGGACCTTGCCGGGTAGTGGCCTTAGACACTACCCCTTGCCGCAGAGCCTTGCCGCGGCGCCTCCCGGCCGCTACCATTGGCGCGCTTCCGTGGAGCGTTTGGGGGTACCGCAGCCGACATGAAGACCATACTCGTCACAGGTGCGCTGGGGCAGATCGGCTCCGAGCTGGTGCCGGCCCTGCGCGAGCGCTACGGCGCCGAGCGGGTCATCGCCTCCGACGTGCGCATGCCGCCGGTCCAGGACCTGGCAGCCGGCGGGCGCTTCGAGTTCATCGACTGCACCAACCCGCGCCAGATCCAGGACGTGGTGCGGGCGCACGACGTCGGCACCATCTATCACCTGGCGGCGCTGCTGTCGGTGACCGCCGAGGAGAAGCCGCACATCGCCTGGCAGCTCAACATGGACGGTCTCTACCACGTGCTGGAGACGGCGCGGTCGGCGGGCTGCAAGGTGTTCTTTCCCAGCTCGATCGGGGCTTTCGGACCTGGCACGCCACAGGATCACACGCCGCAGGACACCATCCAGCGCCCCAACACCATGTACGGCGTGACCAAGGTGGCGGGAGAGCTGCTCTGCGACTACTACCACCGCCGCTTCGGAGTCGATGCCCGCGGGCTGCGTTTCCCGGGCCTGATCTCCTACGTCGCGCCGCCCGGAGGCGGCACCACCGACTACGCGGTCGCCATCTTCTACGAGGCGATCCTGCATGGCCACTACACCTGCTTCCTGAGCCCCGACACGCAGCTCGACATGATGTACATGCCCGACGCGCAGAGCGCCATCGTCGGGCTGATGGAGGCCGATCCCAAGCGGCTGCGGCACCGCAACGCTTTCAACATCACCGCCATGCAGCTGACCCCGGCGCAGCTGGCGGCGGAGATCCGCAAGCACCTGCCGGACTTCCAGATCGAGTACAAGGTGGATCCGGTACGCCAGGCGATCGCCGACTCCTGGCCGCATTCGATGGACGACGGCGCGGCGCGGGCGGAATGGGGCTGGCAGCCCACCTTCGGCCTGCCGGACATGACCCGCGACATGCTCGAGAAGCTGCGGCACAAGCTGCTCGCCCACCGCGCCGGCGGCGCCGCCGCCGGGCGTTCTTAGGAAGGAATTCCGCGATGCCTATCGACCGCATCCAAGGCGTCCTCGCCGCCGAGCTCGAGGCCCTGAGCGAGCGCGGCACGTCGAAGCGGGACGAGCCCGTCATCACCCGCGCCCTGCCGCCCGCGGACGGCCGCGGACCGCGCGTCGAGCTCGCCGGCCAGGGCGCCAGGCCTTTCCTGAAGATGAACTCCAACAGCTACCTGGGCCTCACTCACCGCCCCGAGCTGCGGCGCGCCGAGGAGGATGCCGTCGCGGCCTTCGGCGCCGGCCCCGGGGCGGTGCGCTTCATCAGCGGCACCTACGAGGCGCACGTGCGCCTCGAGGAGCGCCTGGCGCGCTTTCACGGGCGCGAGGCGGGGATGATCTTCAGCTCCGCCTACGCCACCGTCGTCTCGCTGCTGGTGCCGCTGATCACCGCCGAGACCGCCGTGATCAGCGACGAGCTGAACCACAACTGCATCATCAACGCCATCCGCCTCGCCCGCCCGCGCAGCAAGGAGGTCTACAAGCACCTCGACCTGGGCGGCCTCGAGAGCAAGCTCGCCGCAGCCGCCGGCCAGGCGAAGCGCGCCGTGGTGGTGACCGACGGCATCTTCAGCATGCGCGGCGACCATGCGCCGCTGCCGGCGATCTTTGCCCTGGCGCGGCGGTTCGACGCGGAGTTCCCGGAGAACGTCGTGGTGGTGGTGGACGACTCCCACGGCGTCGGCTCGTTCGGCGTGACCGGCCGCGGCACCGAAGAGCACACCGGCTCCGGGCCCGCCGACCTGCTGGTGGCAACCCTCGGCAAGGCGCTCGGGGTCAACGGCGGCTACGCCGTCGGCAGCCGCACCATTCTGCACTACCTGCGCGAGACCTCGCCGATGTACATCTACTCGAACCCGATCACCGTCGGCGAGGCGGCCGCCGCCCTGGCCGCGCTCGACATCCTCGACGGCGCCGAGGGCCGGAGCCTGCTCGAGCACCTGCGCGCCATGACCGCGCGCTTCCAGCAGGGCCTGGCGCGGCTCGGCTACGAGACGATCCCCGGTGCGCACCCGGTGGTGCCGCTGATGGTGCGCGACACCGCCAGGACCAGGGCGCTGGTCGCGCATCTCAAGGACAGCGGCATCCTCGCCACCGGCCTCGCCTATCCCGTCGTGCCGCGCGGCGACGAGGAGATCCGCTTTCAGGTCAACGCCTCGCACACGCCTGCCGACATCGACGAGGTGCTGGCGGCGCTGGCGAGCTTCGCCGGCCGGTAGCCCGGCCGTCAGATCATCAGATCGCCACCGTTGATGTCCACCGATGCGCCGGTGATGTAGCCGGCCTGCTCGGAGGCGAGGAAGCAGATCAGCTCGGCGACCTCGGCGGCGGTGCCCAGGCGCTGGACGGGAAACGATCGCGCGTAGGCGGCGAGCTGCTCGCCGGTGGCGTGCTCGCGCGTCAGCTCGGTATCGATCAGGCCCGGGCAGACGGCGTTGACGGTGATGCCATAGGGCCCGAGCTCCTTGGCCGCGGCGCGGGTGAGGCCCAGCAGGCCCGCTTTGGAAGCCGTGTAATGAGCGCCGCCAAGGGTGCTCACGCTCTTGCCGGCGGTCGACGAGAGGTTGACGACGCGGCCATAGCGGTTGGCCTTCATCGCCGGCAGCGCCGCCTGGATGCAGAAGAAGGCAGCGCTCAAGTTGACGTCGAGAGCACGCCGCCACTCCTGCTCGTCGATCTGCTCGAAGCGGGTCGAGAACGCGGCGGCGGCGTTGTTGACCAGGATGTCCAGGCGGCCGAAGTGCTCGAGCGCCCGCCCCACCGTGGCGCGCACCGTCTCAGCGCTCGCGAGGTCGCCGGGCAGCACCAGCGCGCGCGCACCGGGCTCGCCGAGCGCGGCGAGCTCGCCCGCCAGCGCCGCCGCCTGTTCCGGGCGGCGCACGTTGAGCGCCACTCGCGCGCCGGCCGCCAGGAAGCGCCGCGCGGCGGCCCACCCGAGCCCCCTGGCGGCACCGGTGATCAGTGCGACGCGCCCGGCGAGCTCCTCCGCGATCGCGGTCATGGCGGCGGAGTATACAAGACAGCTGAACGACACCGTTCCTAGCTGGTGCCGCCCGGCCGGGCGATCCCCGAGGCATGAAACAGCAAGCGTCGACCAGAACGCTGACGGCCTACTCGAAGCATCTATCGGATCGCCCCCCGCATCCCCCCGACCCCCTTCCCACCCCTCCGGGGGGGAAGGGGGCGCCATGGTCCCTCTCGGGAGGTTTCGTTCTGGTGCCGGACCGAGGCGTCTCGTGGACAGCGCCGCGGCCGGCGGCGCGGCGCTTGTGAACGGCGCAACGGCACTGGTAAGGTTCCGGGACCGTGTCCGCGCCGCCCACCATTCCCAGCGGCATGCCAGCCGGCGCGGAGAGCGTCGGCGAGGAAAAACCTGCCAGCTTGTTCGGCAACCGTAATTTCCTGTTGCTCTGGCAGGGACAGGCGGTCAGCCAGCTCGGCAACCAGGCCTTCGGCATCGCCATGGGCTTCTGGGTGCTGGAGGCGACCGGCTCGGCCAGCCTGATGGGCCTGCTGATGGCGACCTTGAACCTGCCGGTGGTATTCCTGGCGCCGATCGGCGGCGCGCTCGCCGACCGCCTCTCGCGCATCAAGATCCTCATCGCCTGCGATTCGATCGCCGGGCTGGCGATGCTGGTCCAGTCCTTCGCCATGCTCTCCGGCCGCTGCTCACGGCCGGTGCAGGTGGCGTTGTTCTTCGGCGTCGCCCTTACCATCGGCGTGGTCAACAGCTTCTTCATGCCGGCGCTGGGAGCGTGCATCCCCGACCTGGTGCCGGCGGCGCGGCTGACCGCGGCGAACTCGCTCAATCAGTTCTCGGTGCGGACCGCGATGCTGATCGGGCAGAGCGTCGGCGGCGTGCTCTACCACCTCATCGGCGCGGCGCGGCTGTTCCTCTTCGACGGCGTCACCTTCCTGTTCTGCGCCGCCAGCGAATCGCTGGTGCGGCTGCCGCCGCGGCCGGCGGGCGAGCGCCTCGGTTTCGCCGCCAGCATCCGCAAGTTCCTGGGCTCGATCCGGGAGGGTTTCGCCTACGTCCGCCGGACGCCGGGCATGCTCAACTTCATCCTCTGCCCGGTGGCTTTCAATTTCTTCACCATGCCGGTGATGGCGATGCTGCCATTCTTCGTCCGCTACAGCCTCCACGCCGGCGCCGCCTGGTACGGCTTCCTGATCGCCGCGATCAGCACCGGCTCGCTGGCCGGCTTCCTGATGGCGGGAACGCTGCGCCTCGCCGGCGCGGCGCGGGGCCGCTTCGTCATGGCGCTGCTCGGCGTGGCGCCGGTGCCGATGGCGGTGGCCGGCTTCCTGCACCTGCCGGTGGCCGCGCTCGCCGCCGCCTTCGTCATCGGCATCATGATCGGGATGATCAACGTCAACATCCTGACGCTGCTGCAGACGTCCACGCCGCGGGAGATGCGCGGCCGAGTGATGGGCCTGTGGACCTCGCTGGTCACCGGGCTGATGCCGGTCGGCATGGCCGTCGGCGGCATCGCCGGCGACCTGACCGGCAAGAACATCCCGCTGATCTTCTCCACCTGCAGCGCCCTCACCCTGGCTATCATCTGCGCCGCGCTGAGCCGCCGCTCGACCCGCCAGTTCCTGGCGCAGGCCTAGTCGCCTGTTCCTGACAAATGGGGTGCGGTGGGTGCCTGCCGGGGGCCGCGGGCTGTAGGCCCGCGGCGCCGGACAGCTTCTGGATGGTTGCTTTGGAAAGGTTTATCGAGTGCCGGCCAAGCGCGCGCGGCGGACTACTGCGGTCGCGGTGAACCGGTCAGCCGGCCGCGACGGCCCAGGGGTCTTCGTTGCCGTGGCGCGTGCTGCAATGGCGATGGCGCGCCAAATCGAACTGGCCGGCGCCCACTGGAATGTTCGAGCCCTGGTATTCGAAGCGCTCGCGCAGCTGGCGCCGCGACGCGGTGTCGAGGAACTTCTCTCCCCAGTCGAGGGACTGGCGCTCTTCCATCTCGATGTGGGGAAGAAGGGCCGAGAACAACACGGTACGGGTGATTTTTCTCACGGGTCTGTCTCCTTTTCGATCGCGAGATCATCCGCCTCGGTAAGATCGATCCTGCTGGGAAGTACAACCACCTGCGTCAATTCGTTATAGCAAGCGGCATGCCATCGGGCGCGCGGGCGCCCCACCCACCACCTGTCCTCCGGAGCGGTCGTTGCTGCCCGGCAGGGCCGGCCCCGTCGCGCCCTGCCGCCCGCCGCGGCGGGCGCCCCGCCCTTTACTCGACCGCGCCTAACGAGCTAGATTGCCGCCATGGGCCGGATCTTCGAAACCAGGAAGCACACGATGTTCGCGCGCTGGGACCGGATGGCCAAGCAGTTCGCGCGCATCGGCAAGGACATCACCATCGCGGTGAAAGCGGGCGGACCCGATGCCGCCGCCAATCCGCTGCTGCGGCGGGTGATCCAGAACGCCCGTGCGGTCAACATGCCGAAGGACAAGGTCGAGTCGGCGATCCGGCGCGCCGCGGGCAAGGACGCGCAGGACTACCAGGAGATCTTGTACGAAGGCTACGCTCCGCATGGCGTCGCCGTGCTGGTGGAAACCGCGACCGACAACCCTACCCGCACCGTCTCGAACCTGCGTACCCATTTCAACAAGGGCGGCGGCAACCTGGCGAACAGCGGCAGCGTCGGCTTCCTGTTCAAGCGTATGGGCGTCTTCCGGTTGCAACCGGAGGGCATCGCGCCGGACGAGATCGAGCTCGAGCTCATCGATCACGGGCTCGAGGAGATGGGCGAGAGCACCGGCGAGAAGGGCGAAGCGCAGCTGGTGGTGCGTTGCGCCTTCCCCGATTTCGGACAGCTGCAGAAGGCGCTGGAAGGGCGCGGCATCACGCCGATCTCCGCGGAGTCCGAATACCTGCCGTTGACCCCGGTCGACCTCGCAGAGGAACAGGCCACGGAGGTGCTGAGCATGATCGACCGGCTCGAGCAGGACGACGACGTGCAGAAGGTCTTCCACAACCTCGGTTGACGCGGCGCTTCCCGGTACCGATCCCGATCTCGACCCCGATCCCGATCTCATCATCGCTGGCTCTTTGTACGGAAGGGAGCACCCGGCCGTTGCGCCGGGGCTCGGTGGCCCTTCGGACGTTGCACAGAGGCGCTGTGCCCTTGGCCGTTGTGCCGGGGCTCTGTGGACCTCGGCCGGGCCGGGGCCGGCCGGAACTGAGGACCGCGACCAAAGGGCTCGCGGTGGGTACGTTGCCGAGATCGCGGCTGCTTGCCTCGCCCGTTTGAGTCCCGGACCTCAGCCCCGGCCGGCTGGGGCCCTCCGGTTCCTCTCCGACAGTCGCTTCACCCTTGGGATCGAGACTCGCGCTAAGACTCCGGGCTGGGCGGGGTGTAGAGCGGGCGGATGTCGACGGGGACGCCGGCCAGGCGGGCTACCGCGGCGACCAGGCTGGGGGTAGGCTTGCCGTAGGTGTCGAGGAACTTCCTGGTACCCTCGTAGTCCCCGTTCGCCTGCAAGGTGAGCATCTCGGTCAGGAGGGCGCGGATCGCTCCCGGGAACTTCTCCGGCACCGAGCGGAAGCGGTTCTGGGCGTCCACCACCAGGGCTCCCTTCTCCATCAGGAAGGTGAACTGGGAGACCACTCCCCTGCCGTGGGCCTCCTGGAGGCCGAAGCGGGCAGAACGGAAGAGACCGGCGACGTAGGTGGGCTCCAGCGTGCGGCGAAGGTCGGCCGGCATCTCGCCGCGCTCGACCAGGGCCAGGATGTCGTAAACGCCCATGACGTCGGCCTTGGCTTCTTCGAGGGTCGAGTAGAGGTCCTTGAGCTCGAGGCGAACCTCGGTCTTGCGGCCCTTGACGGTGATCGCTCCGGGGCCGAGCCCATGGCCGAGCTCGTGATGGAGGACGTGGTCGAAGTAGGCGGCGAAATCGACGTCGCGCACCTGGGCGGGATCGAGCACCTGGCGTGCGATCGGCATCAGGATCTTGTCGTACTTGGCGCGCATGATGTTGCGCATCAGGATCTTCTTCGAGCCCTTGGCCTGCCGCACCCGCTCGTCGTTGGGCAGATTGAAGGCGACCGCCTGGACAGCCGCCTGCGCCTCGCCGGCGGCGAAAGCGAGATCGACCACGCGGATGGGGCTGGCGGTGCCGCGGCTGCGGTTCTTCCAGGCGTCGGGGATCGGCAGGTTCTGCTCGAGCCAGGGCAGGCGCTCCTTGTAGCGCGCCAGCGCCGCCGACTCGGCGGGCAGCGCCGCCGTCACGTAGGCTTCGAACGACGCCTTGTAGCCGAAGAGGCTGTCCTCGTAGGTCTCGTAGGGGCCGATGGTGATCTCGATGGGAGAATCGAGGTCCATCCAGTCCATGTCGCTGGCGTAGTAGTCGTCGCTCGCGAAGGCCGCGGCCCGCGACTCGAGGAAGCGCTTGAGCGAGGCATTGCCGGTGAGCCCCGCCGCCCGGCGCAGGTGCTCCGCGGCCGGCCGCAGCCAGACGCCGTATTCGCGGGAGTAGGGGACCGCAGTCAGGCCGGCGCCGCCCGCGCCCTGGCGGCGGATGACCGTCGTCGTCGAGGTGAAAGCGTCGCGGTCGGCGGGATGGGCGGCGAGCCAGCTCTCGAAGGCCTCGCGGCTCAGGTCTTCGGGATAGAAGCCGGCGCCAGCCGGCCGCGCCCGGGCGCCGATGAACGGCTGCCATTCGGCGAGGCGGTCCCAGGGGCCGAAATTGATGCCGAAGTAGTCGAGCGCGGCAGCGGCATGCGGTAGATGAGCGGCGCGCAGCTCCTCGCGCAGCTCGGGGTTGCCGGCCCAGGCCTGCCG
>DATGHG010000124.1:0-2636 GCA_035308185.1 Thermoanaerobaculia bacterium
GCGGAACGCCCCGTACAGCGCCCCCACCTCGCCCACCAGCACGCCGAGCGACCAGCCGTCCGCCACGATGTGATGGATCGCGAACAGCAGCACGTGCTCCGCGCTCGCCGGGCTCCCCTCGCCGCCGCCAGCCAGCCGCACCAGCGTCAGCCGCAGCAGCGGCGGCCGCCCCAGGTCGAACGGCCGCCGCAGCTGCGCCGCCGCCAACCGCTCCACCTCCGCCGCGCCCGCTGGCGCCGGCAGGCCCGACAGGTCCACCTGCGGCAGCGCGCAGCCCAGCCGCGCCGCGATGCGCTGCACCGGCCGGCCCTCCCGCTCGCCGAAGCCCGCCCGCAGGGTCTCGTGCCGCAGCACCACCGCCGCCGCGGCCGCCGCCAGCGCCCCGACCGACAGCTCGCCGTGCAGCCGCACCGCACCGCCCAGGTTGTAGAAGGGATTGCCCGGCGCCAGCCGGTCCAGCAGCCACAGGCGCTGCTGCGCGAACGACAGCGGCACCTCCCCTGCCGCCGCGCCCTCCCGCACCGCGCGCACCAGCGGCGGCGGTGCGGCGTAGGGCGCCGGCAGCGCGCCGCCCACGGCGTCGGTGATGTCCCCGGCAGGCGCGGCAGGCGCTCCGGTGAGCGCCCGCGCCGCCTCGATCGCACGGGCGAGCTCCGCCAGGGTGGGCGTCGCGAAGAAGCGCGCCAGCGGCAGCTCCACCCCGAACGTCTCGCGCACCCGCGACACCGCCCGCGCGGCGAGCAGCGAATGGCCGCCCAGCTCGAAGAAGCTGTCCTCGACGCCGATCCCCTCGCTGCCCAGCAGCTCGCTCCAGATCCCCGCCAGCAGCGCCTCGACCAGCGTTCGCGGAGCGCCGCCGAGGCCGGCGGCGGCCGCCGCCGGCGGCCCGCCCCGGCCTTCCGGCCCGGTGCTCAGCGCCCGCCGATCCAGCTTGCCGTTGGGGGTCAGCGGCAGCGCCGAGATACCCACGAAGGCCGACGGCACCATGTAGGCGGGCAGGCTCGCGGCGAGGAACTGCCGCAGCTCGCGCGCCAGCTCGGCCGGCAGTGCCGCCGGCTCCGGGCGCTCGCCCGAAGGGGAGCCGGCCGCGGCGGGCGCGGTAGTTTCCGGGGTCGCCGGGGTCGCCGGGGTCGCCGGGGGCACCGGAGGCGCGGCCTGCCGGCGTGGCACCAGGAAGGCGAGCAGCCGGTCCTCCCGCGCCACCACCGCCGCCGCGGCCACCGCCGGATGCCGCGCCAGCGCCGCCTCGACCTCCCCCAGCTCCACCCGGAAGCCGCGCACCTTCACCTGCTGGTCCACCCGGCCCAGGCATTCGAGCGCACCGTCGCGCCGCCACCGCGCCAGGTCGCCGGTGCGGTACAGCCGCGATCCGGCACCGCCCGCGGCCATGGCGCCCATGGCGGACGGGAAGCCGGCGGGGACGCTGGTGGCAGTGGCTCCCGGGCCGGCAAAGGCGTTCGGCACGAAGCGTTCGGCGGTGAGGTCCGGCCGTCCCAGGTAGCCCCGCGCCACGCCGGCGCCGCCCAGCAGCAGCTCGCCGGGCGCGCCCACCGGCACCAGCTCGCCGCGGCGATCGAGGACGTAGGCCGCGGTGTTGGCGATCGGCGTGCCGATGGTCACCGGCGCCCCGGCCGTCACCTGGGAGAGGGTCGACCACACCGTCGTCTCGGTGGGGCCGTAGACGTTCCACACCGAGCCCGCACGCGCCGCCAGCGCCGCCGCCAGGTCCGGCGGCAGCGCCTCGCCGCCGCACAACGCCTTGAGCCCGCGCCCCTCCTCGCGCTCGCCCCAGCCGGCAGCCAGCAGCAGGCGCCAGGTCGCCGGCGTGGCCTGCAGCACGGTCGCTCCCGACCGCCGCAGCCGCGCCAGCAGCAGCTGGCCGTCCGCGGCCTCGGCGCGGCTCGCCAGCTCGATGGTCGCGCCCTCGAGCAGCGGCAGATAGAGCTCGAGGCCGGCGATGTCGAACGACAGCGAGGTCACCGCCAATAGCACGTCCCCGGGCTCAAGGCCGGGCCGCTCCAGCATCGCCTGCAGGAAGTTGGCGAGCGCTCCATGCGACACCGCCACGCCTTTCGGGCGCCCGGTCGAGCCCGAGGTGTAGATGACGTAGGCAAGGTTGGCCGGGTCCACCGGCGCCGGGCGTGCGGCATCGGCAGCGGCCGTGCCGGCCTCGCCAGCGGCCGTGCCGGCCTCGCCACCGGCGCCGGCTGGGCCGGCCACGGCGCCGGCTCCGGCCGTGATATCAGCAGCGGCGACCGCCATCGCGACCGTCGCGGCCGGCGTCGACCGCGCCGTCACCTTCCTGGCCGCCACCGTCCGGCGGCCTCCCGCCCGCTTCGCGGCGCCGGCCGCCGGCGCTGCGGCTGCGGTCTCACCGGCCGGCGGACCTTCGACTGCGGCCTCGCCGGCCGGCCGCGCTGCGGCTGCGACCTCGCCGGCCACCGGCGCTGCCGCTGCGGCCTGGCCGGCCAGCGTTCCGACCGCGGCCTGACCGGCCGGCGTTTCGGCCGCGGCCCGGCCGGCCGGCGTTCCGACCGCGGTCTGGCCGGCCGCGAGCTGGCCGCCCGGCTCCACCAGCACCACCCGCGCCGCGCTCGCCGGCAGGCCCGCCGCCAGCCCCGCCTCGGTCAGCACCA
>DATGHG010000125.1:0-6351 GCA_035308185.1 Thermoanaerobaculia bacterium
CGGCGAAGCGGGCGTTCCGCTCGGCGCTCTTCCCGCCGGCGAGCGAATCGAGCGCATCGGCGGTTTCGTGGGCTCGCCGGAGACGGTACGCGGCCGCCGCCAGTTCGTCTTCGTCAACCGCCGCCTGCTGCGCGACCGCGCGGTGCTCGGAACGTTCTACCGCGCGGTGCGCGAGGAGTGGCGGAGCGACGAGTACCCGGCGCTCTTCCTGTTCCTGGACCTGCCGCCGGAGGAGCTGGACGTCAACGTCCACCCGCAGAAAGCCGAGGTGCGCTTCCGCGATCCGCGCCTGCTCGACCGGGTGGCGGCGGCGCTGCGCGACGCCCTGGCGCGGGCGCGCGGCGAGGTGGCGGCGCCGCTGCGCGCGCCGGCGGGCGGGGCGCCCGTGGTGCCGTTCGCCTGGCAGGGGCTGGGCGGCCCGGCGCCGGCGGCGCCCTGGCGGCACGGGCTGTCGCCGATGCCGGGCGAGGTGGCCGAGGGCGGTGCGGACGGTGCGGACCTCGCGGGTGGCTCGGGTCCCCTGGGCGGCGCGGGGAGCCAGGCCGCCACGGGCGCCGGCGGCGGCGCAATGCCCGGGCGTCTCGCCATGCCCTCCTACCTGCCGCCGCAGCGCGCCGCGGTGCCGCTCTCGGGGCGCGACGGCGTGGTCCGCCCGTTCCGCCTGCTCGGCCAGTACAAGGGCACCCTGATCCTGCTCGAAGGGCCGGACGGGTTGTATCTCGTGGACCAGCACGTGGCCCACGAGCGGATCCTCTACGAGCGGCTGCGGCGCTCGCTGGCGGCCGCCGCCCCGCCCTCGCAGGCCCTGCTGACGCCGCGGCTGCTCGAGCTCGGCCCGGCCGAGCGCCTGCGCCTGCTCGAGCTGGGCCCCGCCCTCGCCGCCTGCGGCTTCGGCCTGACCGAGCTCTCCGGAGCGACGCTGGCGCTCACCGCGGTGCCGGCGGCGCTCGCCGCCGGCGAGGCGGAGGGCCTGCTGGCTGCCCTGGCGAGCGACGCCGCGGCCGGCGCGGCGGCGGACGGGGGCCTGGCGCCGCGCCTGCTCGACGCCCTGGCCGCCAGCCTGGCCTGCAAGGGCGCGGTCAAGATGCATCATCCGCTGTCGCCGCCGGAGATGGAGGCGCTGATGAGCGAGCTGTTCGCTGCCGAGCAGCCCTACGCCTGCCCGCACGGGCGGCCGATCGTGTTGCAGATGACCGATTCCGACCTGGAGCGGCGGTTCGGCCGCCGGTGAACGGCGGTTCAGACACCGCTGAGCGGCGGTTCGGGCACCGGTGATGGAGCCGGCGGGCGCCCGCGGCTGCCGGCTGGTCCGCCGGCCGGGCCGGCGAGGGCCCATCTGGTAGACTCTCGCGCCTATGGCCGAGTCCGAACGCCGCCCGCGCGTGGGCATGATCAGCCTCGGCTGCCCGAAGAACCTGGTCGACAGCGAGATCATGCTGGGCGAGCTGGCGCGGCGCGGCTATGAGGTGGTGGGCGACCTCGAGCGCGCCGAGACGGTGGTGATCAACACCTGCGCCTTCATCGAGGAGGCCAAACAGGAGTCGATCGACGCCATCCTCGAGGTGGTCGGCCGCAAGGGCCAGGGCGTCGAGCGGGTGCTGGTGGCCGGCTGCATGGTCAACCGCTACGGCGACGAGCTGGCGCGCGAGATCCCGGAGATCGACGGCTTCGTCGGTCTCGACCAGCTGCGCGAGGTGGGCCGGCTGGTGGAGCTGGGTGGCGGGCCGCCGCTGCCGGCGCCCTCCCACCTGGTTTTCGATCACACCGCGCCGCGGCTGCTCACCACCCGCGGCCACGCCTACCTCAAGGTCGCCGAAGGCTGCAACAACCCGTGCACCTTCTGCGCCATCCCCATCTGGCGCGGCCGCTTCCGCAGCCGCAGCGTCGAGAGCCTGGTGGCGGAGGCCCGGCAGCTCGAAGCGGCAGGCATCCTGGAGCTGAACCTTATCGCCCAGGACACCACCCGCTACGGCGAGGACCTGGGGCAGCGGCGCCACGGCCTGGTGCGGCTCGTCGAAGCGCTGCTGCGGGGCACCTCGATCCCCTGGATCCGCTTCCTGTACGCCTACCCTACGACCCTCGACGAGGACCTGCTGCGCCTGATGGGCGGCGAGCCGCGCTTCTGCTCCTATCTCGACATGCCGCTGCAGCACAGCCATGGCGACATCCTCAAGGCGATGCGCCGGGGAGGCGACGCGGCGCGCTACCTGCGGCTGCTCGAACGGGCGCGGGAGCTGGTGCCGGACGTCTTCCTGCGCTCGACCTTCATCGTCGGCTTCCCCGGCGAGACCGAGGAGCACTTCCGCGACCTGCTGGGCTTCGTCGAGCGGGCCCGCCTCGACCATCTCGGCGGCTTCGCCTTCAGCCCCGAGCCGGGCACGCCGGCGGCGGCGCTGGCGGCGGGCGTATCGCGCCCGGTGGCCCGCCGCCGCCTGCGCCAGCTGCTCGCGGCGCAGCGCCCGATCGCGCTCGGGGCGCGCCGCCGCCTGGTCGGACGGCGGCTCGAGGTGCTGGTCGAAGGTCCGAGCGCCGAGAGCGAGCACCTGCTGGCCGGCCGCCACCACGGGATGGCTCCCGAGATCGACGGCCAGGTGCTGATCAACGACGTCGAGCCCGGCGCCCTGGCCGCTGCCGGCGGACCGCTCGGCGAGCGGCCGGCCCTGGCGACGGTGGAGATCACCGAGGCCTACGCCGGCGACCTCGTCGGCCGGGTGGTGGCGCCGGCGCCCGCCGCCCTGACGGCCTAGCGGCCCGCCCCCGGACCGGCGCCGCGCCCCCGCCCCCGACCCAATATCGCCATGCTGGTGGTTCAGGACGCCTATGACAGCAGCGACCTGCCGCGGGGCGGCGTGGTCGCCATCGGCAACTTCGACGGCGTCCACCGCGGCCAGCGCGCCATCCTCGACGGCGTGGTGGCGCGGGCCCGGGAGCTGCCGGCGCCGGCGGTGGTGGTCAGCTTCGACCCGCATCCGCTGGCGGTGCTGCGGCCGGAACAGTCGCCGCTCGCCATCTCGACGCCGGCGCAGAAGGAGCGGCTGCTGGCGGCGGCGGGCATCGCCGTCCTGCTGGTGGTGCGTTTCACCCGCGACTTCGCGCGCACCCCGGCGCGGCAGTTCGTGCGCGAGTTCCTGTGGGAGCGGCTGGCGGCGCGCGAGGTCTACGTCGGCGAGAGCTTCACCTTCGGCTACCGCCGCGAGGGCAACCTCGACCTGCTGCGCGCCCTCGGCGGCGAGCTGGGCTTCTCCGCCTGCGCGGTGCCGGAGGTGATGCTGCGGGGCGAGCGGATCTCGAGCACCCGCATCCGCCGCGCCATCGCCGAGGGCCGCGTCGACGCCGCCGCCGAGATGCTGGGCTACCCCTTCTGCATCGAGGGCAGCGTCATGCGCGGCGACCGCATGGGCCAGAAGCTCGGCTGGCCGACGATCAACGTCGGCTCGACCCACAAGCTGCTGCCGGCCGACGGCGTCTATGCCAGCCGGGTGCTGCTGCCGAGCTTCCCCGCCAGCTTCGACTGCGCCACCAACATCGGCACCCGGCCGACGGTCTACGAGAACTATCAACGGGTGGTCGAAAGCCATATCCTCGACTTCAAGGCCGACGTCTACGGACAGCGGGTCGAGCTGTCGTTCTACAAGCGATTGCGCGAAGAGCGGATCTTCCCGACGGTGATGGATCTGTCGGCGCAGATCGGCCGCGACGTCGAGGCGACCCGCGAGTACTTCAGCCGCCGGCGGCTGGAACAAGAGACGCCGCCGGCCGGTTGATAGATCCGGGAAGGCACCGGAAGACCCCGGCCGTCACAACCGTCACAGGAGACAAGCAATGGCTAGCGATAAGGTGGTAACGGTCAGCGAGCAGAGTTTCGAGAGCGACGTGCTGAAGTCACAGACGCCGGTGCTGGTGGACTTCTGGGCGCCGTGGTGCGGTCCCTGCCGGATGGTCGCGCCGTTGCTCGAGGAGATCGCCGACGAGCTCGACGGCAAGGTGCGCATCGCCAAGCTCAACGTCGACGAGAACCAGCAGATCGCCTTCCAGTTCCAGGTGTCGAGCATCCCCACGTTCATCCTCTTCAAGGACGGCCAGATGGCCGACCGCACCATGGGCGCGCTGCCCAAGTCGGCGTTCGTCAGCTTCATCAGCCGCAACCTGTAACCCGCTCGTCGCCATGGCCCCGGTGGCTCCCGTGGACCCCTGGTATCCCTGGTACCCCAGGTACCCCGGGTCCCCCGGATACCCCGGGTACCCCGGATGACACCGCGAGCGGGGACCGAGGCTGCTCCGCCGGCTGCCGGGGCCAGGCTCTCGGTGCTGGCCGCCGGCTTGGCCGAGCTGCGCTGCCAGGCCCTGCTGGTCGTCGCGCGGTCGGCGGGCGACCCCGACCTGGCGGCCTTCCTGGACGCGCCGGCGCACCTCGGGGGCGCGCTGCTGGTGGCGCCGCGTGGCGCTCCGCCGCGCCTCGCCTATCTCGTCGCCATGGAGCGGGACGAGGCGGCGGCCACCGGCCTCGCGCTGATTTCTCCGGAGCAGCTGGAGGTGCTGCGGGCCGCCGAGGAGGCGCCCGATCCCGCCGCCCAC
Organism: Thermoanaerobaculia bacterium; assembly: GCA_035308185.1. GTDB lineage: Bacteria > Acidobacteriota > Thermoanaerobaculia > Multivoradales > UBA5704 > JASLEW01. The sequence continues at coordinate 4,576 of DATGHG010000125.1, forward strand.
CTGGCCTGGGTCATCGGCCGGGCGCTGGCGGCGAGCGGCGTGGCGCCCGGGCGGGTGGCCCTGGCCGGCCTGGCGCCGGCCGGCGACATCTGCGGTGCCTGCGCGGCGCTCGCCAAGCAGGGCTGGGAGTGGGTGCCGGGCAACGAGCTGGTGCGGCTGGCGCGCAAGCGCAAGACCGCTGCCGAGTTGGCGGCCGTGCGCGCGGCGGCGGCGGCGGCGGTGGACGCCATGCGCACCCTGGCGGGCTGGCTGGCCGGGGCCGATGGCGGCAGCGGGGGCGGGGGCGGGAGCGCGGCCGGCGGCGGGGGCGCGGGTGGTGGCGGTGGCGCCGGCGGCGATGGATGCCGGCCGGCGGCCGGGGAGCCCCTCTGGCTCGACGGCAGCCCGTTGACCGTGGGCCGGCTGCGGGCGGCGGCGGCTCGGGTGATGGCGGAGCACGGCGTCGAGCAGCCGCACGGTAACATCCTGGCGCCCGGCGGCGAGGCCGGGGTGCCGCACTCCGCGGGCACCGACAGGCGGCAGCTGCGCGGCGGCGAGCCCCTGATCGTCGACCTCTTCCCGCGCGGCGCCTGGCGCGACCGGCCGCCGCTGTTTGCCGATTGCACCCGCACCCTGTGCGCCGGCGAGCCGCCGGCGGCGCTCGTCCGCGCCCACGCCGCGGTGCTCGCGGCGCTGGCGGCGGCGCGCTCGCTGGCGGCTCCCGGGGTCAGGGGTTGGGACCTGCAGGAGGCGGTATGCCTGCGGCTCGAGGCGGCGGGGTATCCCACGCCGTTGCACCAGCCCGGAACGGTTGCCGGCTACGTCCACAACCTCGGCCACGGCGTCGGCTACGAGCTGCACGAGCTGCCGGTCTTCCGCAAGGTGGCAGGCGCCGAGGGGGTGCTCGCGGCGGGCGACGTCTTCACCCTGGAGCCCGGCCTCTACGACCCGGACGCCGGCTGGGGCGTCCGTCTCGAGGACCTCTGCTGGCTGGGGCCGGGCGGGCTGGAGGTGTTGACGCCGCTGCCCTACGACCTCGACCCGCGGTGCTGGGCGGGCCACTGAGTGGCGCGTCAGGCGGCGCCGCGGTGCCGCCAGGGGTATGACCAGTTGCTTGCAGAGCCGTGGCCAAGTGGTTAGGGACTTCGTGGGGCGGTTGCGGTAGCATGGGCAGGTAGGGATCGCGGCAGGCCGGAACCGCCCGGCGGTCCGCGAGAAGAGGAACGAAAGAAGGCCAGCGCGTGGAGCTCCTGACCAGCATCCTGATCGGCCTCGGTCTGGCCGCCGCCTGCGGTTTCCGGGTCTTCGTGCCGCTGCTGATCGCCGGCCTGGCGGCTCGCTTCGGCGGCCTGCCGGTGGTCGGCGGCTTCGGCTGGATCGGCTCGACCCCGGCGCTCGTCGCCTTCGCGGTCGCCACCGGCGTCGAGATCCTCGGCTATTACATCCCCTGGGTGGACAACCTGCTCGACGCGCTGGCGGCGCCCACCGCCGTCGCCGCCGGCATCCTGCTGATGGCCTCGACCCTGGTCGACTGCGGGCCGTTCCTGCGCTGGACGCTGGCGGTGGTGGCCGGCGGCGGCACGGCGGCGCTGTTCCAGGGGCTCACCACGGTGGCGCGGCAGGTCTCCTCGATCAGCACCGGCGGCCTGGGCAATCCGGTGCTGGCGACCGTCGAGGGCGGCAGCTCGGCGTTGCTGGCGGTGCTGGCGGTGACCCTGCCGATCGTGGCGCTGGTGCTGATCGCCGTGCTGCTGGTGCTGGTGCTCAAGCTGCTGCCCTTGCGGCGCACCGCGGCGG
>DATGHG010000126.1:0-9885 GCA_035308185.1 Thermoanaerobaculia bacterium
TGGCCCTCGTCTTCATCGCCGGCAAGGATCCGGCAACCGCGATCGGCGGCCATTCGAGCTACGTGCGGGCGCACGGCCTGGCCGCCGTCGCCGCGGGCCACACGCCGCACGTCTTCTGCGTCGGCGCCGCCAGCGGCCGCGTCGAGACCGATTTCGGCGTCGTCCACCGTGTCGCTTCGCCGCTGCGGACTGTCCGCCATCCCACCATGGTGGCGCACTCGCCGTTCCTGGCCGCGGCGGTTCGACGCTTCCTCGGCGGTCGCGCGGCGCCGCACCTGGTTCACAGCTTCGGGCCCTGGGCCTTCGCCGGCGCCGCCGTCGTCCGGAGGCTGCGGCGCCAGGGCATCGCCGCGACCGCGGTGGCCAACGCCTATACCACCCTGGAACACGATTGGCGCGGCAAGCTTGCCGGTCTCGGCTGGCGGCAAGGCGCCGGCAGGCGGCTGCTCTACACGGCGGAGCTGCTCTGGATACGCGCGGTGGCGGCGGGTTGCGAGCGGCGGGGCTACGAGGGCTCGCGCCTGGTCGTGGTCAACTACGAATCGGTGCGGCGCCTGGTGGCGGCGGCCTGCCGGCGGCAGGTCGAGATCCGGCGGCTGCCCTATGCGGCGAGCGCCGCCTTCGCGGAGCAGACCGCCGCGTTGGTGCCGGTGCCGCCGGCCGTGGCCGCCCTGCGGCCGGCGGCGGCGCCGCTGATCGTGGCGGTGGCGAGGCACGACCCGCGCAAGGGGCTCGACCGCCTGCTGCGCTGCCTCGCCGGCCTCCAGGCAGAGGGCACGCCGTTCCGCGCCTGCCTGGTCGGCCCCGGCACTCTGCTCGAGGCGCACCGCCGGCTGGCGACGCGGCTCGGGCTCGGCGCCTCGACGGCGATTCCCGGCCGGGTCCCTGACCCTGACGACTACCTGCGCCACGCCGACCTCTTCGTCCTGCCTTCGCTGGAAGAAGGGAGCGGATCGGTCGCGCTGCTCGAGGCGCTGCAGGCGGGCTGCGCGGTGATCGCGTCGGCCTGCGACGGCATCCCCGAGGATCTGGTCGACGGCGCCAGCGCCCTGCTGGTGCCGGCGGGCGACGCCGCCGCGTTGCAGGCGGCGCTGGCCAGGGCACTGGGCGATACGGCCTTGCGGCAGCGCCTGGCCGCGGGCGCGCGCGCCACCTTCGCCGCCAGGTTCTCCCGCGCGCCTTTCGTCGCCGCCCTCGGCGGCCTCTACGCGGAGCTGGGCTGCGTGCCGTAGGCGACCGCCGGCGGCTGCTGCCCGGGTTCGCCGCCGGGGATGGCGTCGCCGGGCAGCAGGCTGCACAGCTCGCGCACCACCTCCCGCAGGCCGTCCATCCTGGGCAGCGCCGGCGGCGCCGAGCGACGGCGCGCCAGGTTGCGCTCGATCGCGCCGGCCAGACGGGCCGCGGAGAGCTCGGCCGGGCGCACCATTTCGATCAGGCGCCGGCCGGCGAACGCTTCGGCGCGCATCGTCTGCTCGGCGCTCGGCCCGCTGCGCGGCACCGCCACCACCGGCCGCCGCTGCAGCAGAGCTTCGGCGAGCGTGTTGTAACCCGCCATGGCCACCACGAGGTCGGCGGCGCCGAGCAGGGCCGGCAGGTCTTCGACCTGCCACCAGACCTCGACCGGTAGGCCGGCCACCCGCCGCCGCAAGGCCTGACGGCGCCGCTCTGCCATCAACGGACCGGTCACCAGGATGCCACGCAACGGCCGGTCGGTGGCGAGCCGGGCCAGGGCCTCGGCCGCCGCCGCCATCAAGCCGTAGGCGTCGGAGCCGCCGCCGCCGCAGACCACGACGAGAGACTCGTGGGGGTGCAGCGCCAGCTCGCGCCGCACCCGCCGGGCGGCGCCGCGTGACGCGCTGGCGCCCACGTAGCCGCAGTAGGCGATCTTGCCCGCCAGCGAGTCCGTCAGGCCGTAGGCGTCGCCGGTCGCGAAGACCTCGCGGTCGCCGTAGACCAGCACGCGGTCGTAGTAGCGCTCCAGAGCCAGGTAGGCGCCGTCGCCCAGCCATCGGCGGCGGGTGGCCTCGGGGCGGTCCAGGATGTCGCGCAGGCCAAGCACGATGCGCGGCGGCGCCGGGAGGCGCCGGCAGGCCTCGAGCGTCGGCAGCAGCTCGCGCCACACGCCGGTCGGCAGGTGATCGACGAGCAGGAGGTGCGGACGGAGCTCTTCGGCGGCGCGCAGGATCGTGGCGGCGCGCAGCTCGCGCACCCGCTCCCAGCCGATGCGCAGCGTGCGCGGCTCCCAGCCGCCGCCCGCGGCGCGGCTCACCGACGGGATCTTGATCCAGTCCACCCCCGGCGGCAGCCGGCAGTCGAAGCCGTGCGGCGAGCCGGCGACCAGCAGCGCGTTCGCTCCCGGCACCGCCCGCACCAGCTGGCGGGCGATGTTGAAGTTGCGTTGCAGGTGCCCGAGGCCGAAGCCGTCGTGCGAGTAGAGCAGCGCACGCACTACCGGGAGAGGCCTAGTATCGCTGCCAGTGCCCGCCGTAGAAATGCCAGCGGCCGCCGACCCGGGCCCAGTGCTCGGGTGCCCAGACCTGATCCCGGCGCGACAGCTCCCAGCGTCCGGGGACCCAGACGTGGACGCCGCCGGCCCAGCGCCAGTAGCCGGGGATCCAGAAGTGATCGGGCGAGGGTGCGGGGGTGACCACCTCGACCTTGGCGATCGGGGGAGGCACGTCCGCCACCACCTCCGCGTAGCCCTGGGGGGGCACGATCTGCGCCCAGTGCCCGGGGCGGAACAGCCAGTCGTCGCCGACCCGCGCCCAGTGCGCCCTGATCCATACCTGGCCCGGCCGGGCTTCCGCCCAGTGACCGCCCACCCACGCCCAGCTGTTCCGCTCCCAGGCCCAGTGCCCGCCGATCCAGTAGTGCCCGGGCGATGGCGCCGGCGGGATCGCTTCCACCCTCACGGCGGGAGGCGGCGTATGGACGCGGATCTCCACCTCGAAAGCTCGGGCGGGCACGGATAGCACGGTCATCGCCACGGCAAACAGCGTCCCCAGCAGCGTAGTGCGCTTCATGCTCGAGGTCTCCTCAAGGGTTGGTGACCCTACTATACACGCGCGGCGAGGAGCCGCGGTCCTGGGTGCGCTGCCTACTCGTCGAAGAGGGCGGCCACGGGGCAGGAGAACCCGGGCAGCAGGTCCTCGCCGGAGAGCAGGTCTGCCGTGCCGAGGATCTCGGCGTCGGAAGGCGAGCGCAGGTTGTGGACGGTGCGGGTGCCCGGGTAGAGCAGCCAGACCCGGCGGGTCCCGCTCGCGAACCAATCCCGCACCTTTTCCCGGACTGCCTGGGGCCGGTCGTGCGGCGAGATCACCTCGACGGCCAGGTCGGGGGCGAACGGCCAGAAGCCAAGGGGCGGTGGCCCACCGCCCAGGCGCTCGCGCGCCACGAAAGCCGCGTCAGGGCCGCGAACGGTATCCGGATGGCGTGCGACCAGGAAGCCGGTCTCGGCGCTGCAGACGACGCCGAGCGCATGCTCGTCGACGAAGCGAAAGAGCCGCGCGCCGATCCGCATGGCGACGATGCCGTGCTCGCCGCCGGGCAGGCTCATGCGCACGACCTCGCCGCGCACCAGCTCCGCCCTGGCGTCGGGAAGATCGAGGACGAGGAATTCCTCTGCGGTGACTGGCCGAGTCGACGCTCTCGCCATGGCGGACCTCCCCTTCGGTAAGGAGTGTAGTGCATAGGATTGCCAGCCGCCGTCGTCGTCGCCGCCGGCGCCGTCACCCCGAGAATCGGCGGTCCAGCACGCGGTATTGGATGGCCTCTGCGACATGCGCGGCGCGGAGGGTTGGGGAGGACGCCAGGTCGGCGAGAGTGCGGGCGACCTTGAGGATGCGGTCGAGGGCGCGGGCGGAGAGGCCGAGGCGCTCGAAGGCGGCGTCGAGCAGGCGCTGGCCGGCAGTGTCCAGGCGGCAGTGGCGCTGCAGCACCTCCGTGGTCATGGCGGCGTTGACCGGGTTGGGGGAGGCGGCGCCGAAGCGGGCGAGCTGCATGGAGCGGGCGGCGTCGATGCGCGAGGCGACCGTGGCCGAGGGCTCGCCCGGGCCGGCCTGCAACTCGCGGATCGAGATCGCCGGCAGCTCGACGTGCAGGTCGATGCGGTCGAGCAGCGGTCCGGAGATGCGGCTGCGGTAGCGCTCGATCAGCGGCGCCAGGCAGGTGCACGCATGGCGCGGGTCGCCGAGATGGCCGCAGGGACAGGGATTCATCGCCGCCAGCAGGGCGAAGCGGGCGGGGAAGACCAGGCGGGCGCGGGCGCGGACGACGCTCACCAGGCCCTCTTCGAGCGGCTGCCGCAGGGCTTCCAGGGTGTCGCGCCGGAACTCCGGCAGCTCGTCGAGGAAGAGGACGCCGAGGTGGGCGAGGCTGGCCTCCCCGGGGCGCGGCTGGGGGCCGCCGCCGATCATGCCGGCGGTGCTGGTGCCGGTGTGCGGGCTGCGGAACGGACGCTCGCGCAGCAGGCAGGCCGGCGGTTGCTCCGCGGCCAGGGAATGAATCTTGGTGACCGCGATCGCCTCCGTCTGGGTCAACGGCGGCAGCAGGCCCGGCAGGCAGCGCGCCAGCATGGTCTTGCCGGAGCCCGGCGGGCCGAGCAGCAGCAGGTTGTGGCCGCCGGCCGCGGCCACCTCGAGGCAGCGCTTGGCCAGCTGCTGGCCGCGCACCTGGGAGAGGTCGGGCGCCGGCAAGCGGGGCGCGCGGGCGCCGAAGCTCGGCGGTGCGGCGGCGCCGATCGGCGCGGCGCCCAGCACGTGGCGCACCGCGTCGGTCAGCGTGCGCACCGCGATGATGCGCACCGCCTCGAGGGCGGAGGCCTCGCCGGCGTTGGCGGCCGGCAGGAGGATCTCGCGCACGCCGAGGCGGACCGCGAGGTCGGCGATCGCCAGGCCGCCCCGCACCGGCCGGATGGCGCCGTCGAGCCCCAGCTCGCCGCAGAACAGCCGCTCGACGAGCGCCGCCTGCGGCAGGTGCCCCTGGCTGGCGAGCAGCGCCAGGGCGATGGCGAGGTCCAGGTGGTTGCCCTCCTTGCGCAGGTCCGCCGGCGCCAGGTTGATGACCACGGCCCGCGGCTCGAGGTGGAAGCCGCAGTTGCGGATGGCGGTGCGCACCCGCTCGCGGCTCTCGCGCACCGCCGCGTCCGGCAACCCGACGATATGGACCTGGGGCAGGCCATGATGGGTATCCACCTCGACCTGGACCGGTCGCGCTTCGACCCCCCAGGGAGTGGCGGCTGTGGTGCTCGCGAGCATCCATCTGGATTGACGGAAAACGGGCAACGGATCGTCGAGCTCTCTCCCAGGATGAGCGGGCAGGCGGCGCATTCAGGCCAAGATTCCTGCCGAGCAGCTCATCCGCGAGGGCCGCGAGCGGTGAGGTCCCGCATCGTCCTCGATGCCTCCGCGGCCCTCCATCTCGTCCTGGATGGAAAAAGCTCCGATGCGATCGCCGAGCGTCTCGACGAGGCCCCGCTCGTGACCGCGCCTGACCTCTTCGCAAGCGAGGTTGCCAATGGCCTCTGGAGATACGTTGAGCACGGCGACATCACGGCAGAAGAGGCAACGGACCGGCTGGCCATGGCACTGGCGCTGGCCGGGCAGCCCCTGGTACCCGGGACGGTCGTGGCGCACGAAGCGCTCGTAGCCGCCGCGACCTATCACCATCCGGTCTACGACATGATGTACGCCGTGTTGGCGCGCCGCCAGGGAGCCACGGTGCTCACACTTGATGCAAGGCTCGTTCGAGCGCTGCGCGCCATGGCGGTCCAGGCGTACTTCCCCGGTGCATGACGATGCAGGTCGACGTGCCCGGACGGCAGGGAGATCGACATGGCGACCCTCAGGTTCATGGCGACCATCGACATCCACGGTGTCAACCCCTTCGTGCCGGTGAGCGCCGCGCGCGCGGCGAAGATCAAGCGCGATTGGCGCCAGCCGATGCCGGTCGTGGTCCGGATCAACGGCAAGCCGGAGGAGCCGTGGCACATCAACATGATGCCGGCCGGCGACGGCGCCTTCCGCCTGTATCTCCACGGCGACGTCCGCAAGGCGTCGGCGACGCGGGTGGGCGACCGGGTGAACGTCGAGGTCGGTTTCGACGCCGCCTATCGCAGCGGTCCGCAGCCCTTGCCGCCATGGTTTCGCGCGGCGCTGGCGAAGGATCCGATCGCCGAGCAGAACTGGCAGGCGTTGCCGCCCAGCCGCCAGAAAGAGATCGTGCGCTATCTTGCCGCGCTCAAGTCCGCGGCGGCGCGCGAGCGCAACCTCGCCCGCGCCCTGCAGGCGCTGGCGGGCAAGCCTGGCCGGTTCATGGCGAGATCCTGGAGCGAAGGTAAATAGCGCGCCCGGCCGGGAGACCTGTCAGACGATCGCCGACAACGAATACCGCCGGCCGCCGATAGGGCCGGCGCCCGCCCGCCGCTACAGTCTCCGGCAGTGGAGCCTGGAAGGAGGGCACGCCGGTGAGCTGGCACGAGATTCCGCGCAACCTGCAGATCAAGTACCTTCACGCCGCCGCCCTCACCGCGGCCCAGCTCTCGCGCCTGGCCGCCCAGCTCGACCAGGACCGCGGCGACCGGATCGCCTTGAAGCTGTTGCTGCGGCGTTTTCACGGCCTGGCGGCCTGGGCCGGATTGCACGGTCTCTCCGCGATCGCCGTCGCCGCCCAGCTGGGCGAGCACGACTGCGCCACGCTCGCCGGCGCCAACGTCGTGCCGGAGCTGGCTCATGTCGAGCAGATCCGCGCCCTGGCTCAGCTCCTGCGACAGGAGGTCTACCGTCAACGCAGCACCGGCGGCATCTCGGAGGAGATCCTCTGGGCGCGGCTGGCGCCCGCGGAGCTCGGCGCCGCGGCGGGGCAACGGCTGCCGGCGCCGGCGCCGCTGCCGGCGCGTCGCGCCCTGGCCGTCGGGCTGCTGGACGTCGAGTGGCAGCGGCTGGAAGGCCTGCTCTCCCACCGCGGCTTTACGCTACAGGCGGTCGAGACCTGCCGCGAGGCGGGCCGCGTGTTCGCGGACGGCCTTCCCGAGGCGGTGATCGCCGCCGAGGAGCAGGCGGACGGCTCGGGCGCCCTGCTGACGCACTACCTGCGCAGCCTGGACCGCGGCGACGAGCCGGTGATGGTGCTGATCGGCGGGCCGGCGGGGGGTGATGCCGGGGCCGGTTCCGGTTCCGGCGCCGCCGAGCCCCGCGCGAGCTGCGATGCGGATGCGCAATGGCGCGGGCCGGTCGACTGGGTGGCTCTGACCGAGAGTCTGCCGGGATTGATCGAGCAGCGCCAGGCTGCCCCACGCATCCTGTACCTCGGCAACGAAGACGAAGAAGCCGCCGCCCTGCGCGCGCTGCTGGGCGGCGCCGGGTATCGCGTCCGCGGCTGCCGTGACCCGCGCCGCTTCCCGCGCGAGGTCCTGGCGAGCGAGCCCGAGCTGGTGCTGATGAACCTCGCGCCGTCGGCGGTGGCGGCCGGCGCCGCCGGCGACCTGGTCCGCTGGCTGCGCAGCGACAAGCGCTGCGCCGCCGTGTCAGTGGTCGTCCTGGAGGGCGACGACGGCACGCCGGCACCGCCTGGCGCCGGCGCGGCCGGCACCAGCCGTCTTGCGCGGACGGCGGCGCCGGCGGTGCTGCTCGCGGCCGTCGCGGAGCGCGTCGAGCACTGCCGCGCGCTCAAACGGCTGTTTGCCGACTCCCCTGTGACAGCCGCCCCGGCGCGGCGGGCGCAGGCGGCGCCCGCGGCGTCCGCGGCGTCGGCCTGAGCGCCTGCCCGACTCGCGGTGGTCCGCCAAGCTGGTGCTCAGCGGCGCGATCTGGGAGCCATCCCTGATATGAAGTGCCGGTGCGCCTCCTGGTCGTGGCCACCAAGTGCCCCTGGCCGCCCATCGACGGCGGGCGGCTGCTGTTGCTGCGGACGCTCGAAGGGCTTGCCGCCGAGGGGGTGCGGGCGACCCTGGTCGCGCCGCTCGACCCGCGCCGGCACGAGCTGGCGGCGGCGACGGCAGCCCTGGACCGGTGCTGCGAGCCGGAGTTGGTCGCGGCGGGGCCGGCCGGCGCCGCGAGCACGCTGCTGCGCTCGATCGGCCATCGCCTGCCGCTGACGATTGCCCGCCACACCCTGCCGGCGGTGCGGCGCCGGGTCGCGGCGCTGCTCGCGGCGCGGTCTTTCGAGGTGGTGCACGCCGAGCAGCTGCAGGCGCTGCCCCAGGTCTTACCGGCGGCGCGGGCGCGCGGCCTGCCGGTGGTGCTGCGGGCGCAGAACGTCGAGAGCGCTCTCTGGGCAGCGGCGGGCCGGCCGCTGGCGCTCGAGGCCAGGCGCCTCGCGGCCTGGGAGGGGAGGGCGGTCGCCGCCGTCGCCGCCACCGCCGCCCTGACCGCTGCCGATGCCGCGGCGCTGCGCCGCCTGGCCGCCGCCGCAGGGGCGCCAGGGGCGCGGGTGGTCGAGGTGCCGGCGCCGTTCGCTCCCGAGCTGCCACCCGGCATGCCGCCCCTGCCCGGCGAGCCGGCGGTGGTCGTGCTCGGCAGCCGCGGCTGGCGCCCCAACGAGGATGCCGTGGCCTGGTTCGTCGGCGAGGTCTGGCCGGCGGTCCGGCGCGCCCTGCCGCCGGCTCAGCTGCACGTCTTCGGGATCCCCCGCGGCGGGCCGGCCCCCGGTTCGGCGCCGGCGGCCGGCGCCGGCGGACCCGCGCCGGGCGCTCGGCGCGAGAGCGAGCGCGGCATCGCCTGGCATGGCCCGCCGGCCGACAGCGCCGCCGCCTTCGCCGCCGGCTCGATCCACGCGGTGCCGCTGCGCTTCGGCTCCGGGGTGCGGATGAAGGTGCTGGAGGCCTGGGCGCGCGGCGTGCCGGTGATCGCCACGCCGGAAGGGGCCGCCGGCCTCGAGGCGGTGGACGGAAGGGACCTGCTGGTGGCCCGCGACGGGCCCGGCTTTGCCGCCGCCTGCCGCCGCTTGCGCGACGAGCCCGGCCTGGCCGCCGCCCTGGCCGCCGCCGGCCGCGCCGCCCTGCGCCGCCGGCACGATCCCGCCACGGTCGCCCGGCGCCTGCTCGCGCTGTATGACGAGGTGCTGACTCAGACGTAGAACGGGATGCGGTCGCTGCTGCGGCGGAAGGCGAGCCCGCCGACCGCCAGCGCCACGGCCGCGATCACCACGCAGACGGCGATGTGCTCGATCGGGGGCACCTTGCCCTGCTGGATGGGGTCGCGGAAGACCTCCAGGATGGAGCGCAACGGGTTGAAGCGGACCACCCAGCGCACCTTCGCCGGCAGGATCGCCATCGGATAGAAGACCGGCGTCAGGTACATGAGCACCGTCAGCAGCACGCCGACCAGCTCGACCACGTCGCTGAAGAAGACCGCCAGCGGCGACAGCAGCAGGCCGGCGCCGAGGGTGAACAGGGCGGCGAGCAGGATCGAGACCGGCAGGAACAGCAGCGCCGGCGACAGCCCGTGCTCGAACAGGATCACGATGACCAGCGTCGGGACCAGGGCGAAGACCAGGTTGACGACGCCGGAGATGACCGTGGCCACCGGGAACACCGCCTTGGGCACCGGCAGCTTCTGCAGCAGCAGGGCATTGCCGCGCAGGCTGTTCATGGAGGCGACGATGCTCTGCGAGAAGAAGTTCCAGAACAGGATGCCGGCCAGGGCGTACACCGGGTAGTGCGGCATGTTGAAGCGGAACAGCTCGCTGAACACCAGGTAGAACACCAACATCATCAACAGCGGTTGCAGCATGGTCCACAGGAAGCCGATCACCGAGCGCCGGTAGCGCACCTTCAGCTCGCGTGCCACCAGGGTGAGCACGAGGTCGCGGTAACGGTAGAGCTCTCGCATGGGATGGTGGCTGCGGACTCTACCAGCTTTCCCGCGCCGCCCTCACCGCCGCCAGGGC
>DATGHG010000127.1:0-2831 GCA_035308185.1 Thermoanaerobaculia bacterium
AATGGTGGGAATGGACCTGTCCGACTACGAGGTCGTGAAGCAGAACGGCGACCTGATCCTGGCGCGGCTGGAGGATCCCGACAACCCGATGCCGCCGCCGCCGCGAGGACCCTGGTCCAAAGCCTGGATCGACTGCTACCGGCAGTGGCTGGTCAAGCGGCTGCCCTGAGCGTCGTCGCGAGCGGCCGCCCGTAAGCGGTTTAGCGGCAGCGGCGGCGGCGGCGTACGACGCCGGGTGCTGGCTCCTGGCGGCAGCACGCAGTGGCGGCGGCGGGGGCGCCAGCGCCAGCGCCGCGATGTCTACCCGGCATCGCGGCGACTGGCCGCCGGCGAGCGGCTCGGCTATGCTCGTCGCGAGGCCGGCCGCCAGGCCGGCCGACGGCCGATCATGCCCGGAGCGCGTGCGAAGACCGAACTGAAGTCCGTTGCTCGCCGGGGTCTGCCCCGCCGGCGCCCGCTGGCACGCCAGCCGCACGAAGGCCGGTGATGGCGCCCTCGCGCGACGAGATCGATCCCGGCGACATGGCCTCGGAGGCCGCCACCGCGGAGAGTGCAACCGCCGTGGCGACCTCCCCCCCGGAGACTCGGCCTGCCGGAGTCGCCGCCGCCCGAGCTGCCGCCGGGGGCGACGCAGAAGAGCCGGCTTCGCCGCTCGCCGCTCCATCGACGCCCGGCAGCGCCGGCCTCAGCCAGCCGGCTGCGGCCTCGCCTCCTGGCGCCGTCGCCGCAGTCGCCCCCGCCGCCCCCGCCGCGCCGGCGGTTTCCGCCTGGAGCCCGCTGCGGAACCGCCTCTTCCGCTGGCTGTGGATCGCCACCGTGGCTTCCAACATCGGCACCTGGCTGCAGAACGTCGGCGCCTCCTGGATGATGACCTCGCTGACCACCTCCGCCACCCTGGTGGCGCTGGTCCAGGCGGCGACCGGGCTGCCGTCGTTCCTGCTGGCGCTGCCGGCCGGGGCGCTGGCCGACGTGGTCGACCGCCGGCGGCTGCTGCTGGTGACCCAGGGGTGGATGACCGTCGCGGCCGCCGGCCTTGGCGTGGTGACGCTTGCCGGCCTGGCCACCCCCGGCTGGCTGCTCGGCTTCACCTTCCTGCTCGGCCTCGGCTCCGCCGCCAACAACCCCGCCTGGCAGGCGATCATCCCGGAGCTGGTGCCGCGCCGCGAGCTGCCCGGCGCCATCGCCCTGGGCAGCATCGGCTTCAACATCGCCCGCGCCGCCGGCCCGGCGCTGGGGGGCCTGATCGTCGCCGCCGCCGGGCCCGGCTGGACGTTCATCCTCAACGCCGTCTCCTTCCTCGGCGTGATGGCGGTGCTCTACCGCTGGCGCCGCCCGGAGGAAGAGGCCGTGCTGCCGGGCGAGCGGGTGCTCGGCGCCATGCGCACCGGCGTGCGCTACGTCCGCCACTCGCCGGAGGTGTTGGCGCCGATCGCCCGCGGCGCCTCCTTCATCGTCTGCGGCGGCTCGCTCTGGGCGCTGCTGCCGGTGGTCGCGCGCGGCCTGCACCGCGGCGCCGCCGGCTACGGCCTGCTGCTCGCCGCCCTGGGTGTCGGGGCGGTGTCGGGAGCGATGGCGCTGCCGCGCCTCAAGCGCTACGCCTCGCTCGACCTGGTGGTGGCGGCGGCCACCCTGACCTTTGCCGCCGCCACCCTGGCGCTCGCGCTGCTGCACGATTTCCCGCTGCTGCTGCTGATGATGCTGCTGGCGGGCGGCGCCTGGCTGTCGCTGCTGTCGAGCCTCAACGTCGCGGTGCAGACGGCGGTGCCGTCCTGGGTGCGGGCCCGGGCGCTGTCGGTCTACCTGCTGATCTTCTTCGGCGGCCTCACCGCCGGCAGCGCGCTGTGGGGGGCCCTCGCCGAGCGCTTCGGCATCGCGCCGGCGCTCTGCCTGTCGGCCGCCGGCCAGGTGCTCGGCCTGCTCGCCACCCGCCATCTCCAGCTCCGCTCCGGCGAGGGCCTCAACCTGGCGCCCTCGCGGCAGATGCCGGCGCCGATCGTGGCCTACGACCTCGAGCCCGACCGCGGACCGGTGCTGGTCAGCGTCGAGTATCTGGTGCGGCCCGAGGAGGCGGCGGAGTTCGCCAGCGCCATGCAGGCGGTGCGGCGCATCCGCCTCCGCGACGGCGCCATGGAGTGGGGGCTGTTCGCCGACGCCGCCGAGCCCGGCCGCTACACCGAGGTGTTCCTGGTCAAGTCCTGGCTCGAGCACCTGCGCCAGCACGAGCGCGCCACCGTCGCCGACCGCGACCTCGTCGAGCAGGCCCGCCGCTACCACCACGGCGGCGACCGCCCGGCGGTCCGCCACCTGATCGCCGAGCCGCTGCGCCGGGAAACCTGAACGATCCTTGTGATTCGAGTCACATCAGCTACGTGTTCGCTCAGGGAGCCTATCTGGCGATCGGCCGGACCGCTCACGGCCGTGGTCTGCAGGGCCTGTCCGATTGAGGATGAGCTGCTCCACCACCGCGGCCGCGAGATCGGAGATCCTCTCTAGCTCGCCGGCCACGGCGCCCTCCAGCTCGAGCTCGGCGGAGCTCAGCGCGGGGGATCCACTCTCGGCTTCGGTGACCACGCGCTGGAACAGCTGGGTCGCCTCGCCTCGGGTCGCCACGATGCCCTCCAACCGATCCGTCGCAATCTCCTCCCCGGATCCGCCGCGCGCGGTGTCGAAGTGGTGATGCACGGCGGCGAAACATTCATCGGCCTGCCTCCGCGTGACCAGCGCGAGCTGCAACAGGCTGGCCGAACGGCGCCCGATTCCAGGCGCCTGTTCGCGAATGCGCCTGGCAAGGCCGACCATGTGCATCAGGTCCGCGGCCACAGTCATGGCCA
>DATGHG010000128.1:0-6645 GCA_035308185.1 Thermoanaerobaculia bacterium
GTTCGACCGACGGCACCGCCGAGGCGGCGCGGCGCGCCGGTGCGCGGGTGATCTCGCTGCCCGAGAACCGCGGCAAAGGCGCGGCCCTGGCGACCGCCTTCCGCGACCTGTTCGGGCGCGGCTGCACGGCGGTGGTGACGCTCGACGCCGACGGCCAGCACCTGCCGGAGGAGATCCCCAAGCTGCTGGCGGGCGCGGCGGAGGCCGATCTGGTGCTGGGGGTGCGCGACCAGCTCTTCGCCCAGATGAGCCGCCTGCGGCGCACCAGCAACCGGCTGTCGTCGGCGGCGATCTCGTTCGCCGCCGGCCAGCGGCTGAGCGACGTCCAGACCGGCTTCCGCCTGTATTCCGCGCGGCTGGTGGCCGCGGTCGGCTTCCCCGAGTCGCGCTTCGAGGCCGAGAGCGCGGTGGTGGTGAGGGCGGTGCGCCGGGGCTTCCGCATCGCCACGGTGCCGGTGCGGCTCGGTTTCGCCGACGGGCGCACCACCAGTCATTACCGGCCGCTGGTGGATAGCTTGCGGATCGCCCGCGCCGTGCTCCACGCCCGCCTGCAGGCGCTGCCATGGCGACGGTCCTGGTAACCGGCGGCAGCCGCGGCATCGGCCGCGCCGTGGTCGAGGCGCTGGCCGCGGCGCCGCCGCCGGCCGGCGGCGAGCTGGCGGTGGCCTTCACCTGGCGCTCGCGCGAGGCGGCGGCGCGCGAGGTCGAGGCCGCCACCGGCGGCCGCGCCCGCGCCTTCCAGCTGGACCTTGCCGACCGCGCCCGCCCGGACGACCTGATCGCCGAGGTGGAGGCGGCGCTGGGGCCACTCGCGGGCCTGGTCAACAACGCCGGCGAGCGCCGCGAGGCGCTGCTGGCGATGATGAGCGACGAGGACTGGGAGGCGGTGCTGGACGTCAACCTGGGCGGCCTGTTCCGCTGCTGCCGTGCGGCGCTGCGCGGCATGCTGGTGCGCCGCCGCGGCGCGATCGTCAACGTCGCCTCGCTGTCGGCGCTGCATGGCGTCGCCGGCCAGACCGCCTACGCGGCGTCCAAGGCCGGCATCCTCGGCCTCACCCGCGCCCTCGCCCGGGAGGTGGGCAAGCGGCAGGTGCGGGTCAACGCGGTGGTGCCCGGTTTCGTGCCCACCGAGCTGACCGCCGGCCTGCCCGCCGCCGCCGCCGCCGCGCTGCGCGCCGGCGAGTGCCTGCCGGGCGGCACCTCGCCCGCCGACGTCGCCGAGGCGGTGCTGTTCCTGCTGTCGGACCGCGCCGCCGCGATCACCGGCCAGACGCTGGTGGTCGACGCCGGGGCTTCGGCCTGAGCGCCGCCGCCATGCCGCGCCGCCGCATCTGCTGGTCGCGGGCGTTGTCGGCGCCCCTGGCGCGGCATCCGCGCCTGGTGCTCGCCGGCTGCCTGGCGCTGTCGTTGGCGGCGCTCGCTCCGGCGGCGCGCATCCACGTCGACTCCGACCTGTCGGCGCTGCTGCCCGGCGACGCGCCGGCGGCGGCGGACTACCGGGTCTTCCTGCGCACCTTCGGCGGTCTCGAGAAGGTGTTCGTGCTGGTGCGGTCGCCGGGCCGCCGGCTCGACGATCCGGGACCGCTCGAGGACGCCGCGGCGGCGCTTGCCGGCGAGCTGCGCGCCAGTTCCGAGGTCGCCGATGCGCGCAGCGGCCGCACCGAGGAGGACGAGCGCTTCTTCTACCGCTATCTCGCGCCACGCCTGCCGCTGCTGGCCGCGGACCCGGGCGCCGCCGCCGGCGGCGGCGGGCTGGCGGAGCGCCTGACGCCGGCCGCCATCCACCGCCGGGTGGCGCTGATGCGCCAGAGTCTCGCCGGCCCGGCGGGCTCGGCGCTCGCGCCGCTCTACGCCAGCGACCCGCTGGGCCTCTCCGAGGGGCTGCTCGCCGCCGCGGCGGCGGCGCTGCCGATGGACCCGCTTTCCGGCGCCTTCCTGTCGCGCCGCGGCGACGCGGCGCTGGTCATGCTGACGCCGGCGCGGGCGGAGATCGATCCGGCGGGAGGCCGAGCGCTGCTGGCGCGGCTCGCCACCGCGTATGCCAAGGTGCGCGCCGGCTCGGAGGTGCCGCTCGACTTCCGGGCGGTGGGCGGCCCGATCTACGCCGCCCAGGACGAGAGCATCCTGCGCACCGACCTGGGCCGCTCCAGCTTTTCGACGGTGGGGGGCGTCGCTCTCGTGCTGCTGGCGGGTTTCGAGGGGCTGCTGCTGCCGGCCGCCATCCTGCTGGCGGTGCTGGCCGGCGGCCTGTGGGCGGCGGGGGTGGTGGGTCTGGTGATGCCGGCCGTCACCGTGGTCGGCGTGGGTTTTGCCGCCGCCCTGGTCGGCATGGGCGTGGACTACGGCATCCATGGCGGTGTCCAGTACCGCCAGCTGCGTCTGGCCGGCGAGGAGCTGCCGGCGGCGCTGGCCGGGGCTTTCCGCGATACCGGTCCGGGAGTGCTCACCGCCGCGATGTCCACCGCCGCCGGCCTCGCCGCCCTGGCGCCGGCGCAT
The DNA here is from genome assembly GCA_035308185.1 of Thermoanaerobaculia bacterium. Lineage (GTDB taxonomy): Bacteria > Acidobacteriota > Thermoanaerobaculia > Multivoradales > UBA5704 > JASLEW01. The sequence continues at coordinate 2,497 of DATGHG010000128.1, forward strand.
TTCCGGCCGCTGCGCGAGATCGGCATGGTGCTGGCGCTGGGCGTCGTCGCCACGCTGCTGGCCACCGTCACGCTGAGCGCGGCGTTTGTCGCCGCCGCGCCGGGCGCGGTCCGGCGCCCGCCGGCGCGGCCGAAGCTGTGGGCGCGCTGGGGCGCGCCCGGCCTGGGCGCCCTGGCGCGGGTACCGGTGCGCTGGCCCCGGGCGGTGCTGGCGGCGGCGCTGGCGATGTCCGGCTTCGCCGCCTGGGGGCTGTCGCGGGCGTCGCTGTCCACCGACCTGCGCGCGCTGCGCCCGGCCGACGCCCCCTCGCTGGCAGCCGAGAAGCTGCTGGTCGAGAGCTTCTCGCTGGGCATCGACACGCTGTCGGTGGTGGTCCGCGGCCGCGACCTCGATCAGGCGCTCGACCGGGCGGCGGCGGCGGCGGGTCTGCTGCGGCAGCGGCTGGGGCCGGAGGCCGAGATCGCCACCCCCTCCGACTGGCTGGTGCAGGGCGCGCGGCGGGCGCGCCGTCTGGCGGAGCTGCGCCGGCTGCCGCTGGCGCGGGCCGCCAGCGACCTGGAACGCGAGCTGGCTGCCGCCGGCTTCCGCCTCGAGCCGTTCGCGCCGGCGCTGGCGACGCTGCGCGGCCTGGCCCGCGGCGAGGACCCCGGCGCGCCGCCGCCGGCCGCCTGGCCGAGCTGGATGCGCGAGCTGGTGCGGACCGGGCCCGGAGTCTGGGGCGTGCCGCCGGGGGGCGCGGCGGTGGCGGTGCACGCGCGGCTGCCGCTGGCGCGCGGCGGCGGCGCGGCGGCGCTGCCGGCCGGGCTGCCGCGGGAGCTGGCGCGCGTCGCCCCGGGCGCCGCCCTCGCCTCGGCGGCGCGGGTGGGAGCCGAGCTCAGGGAGCTGACGCTCGCCGATCTGCTGCGCTCGAGCGTCATCGCCCTGGTGCTGGTCGCGACGGTGGTGCTGGTCTCCTTCCGCGGCCATCTCGGCCGGGCGCTGCTCGCCTTCCTGCCGTTCAGCCTCGGCTGCCTCTGGACCTTCGGCACCTGGAGCGCGCTGGGCCGGCCGTTCGACCTGCTGGCGGTGTTCACCGTGCCGCTGCTGCTGGGCACCGGCATCAACCTCGGCGCCCACTCGGTCCACTGGCAGCGCCTGTATCCGCGGCGCGGCATGGCCGGGGCGGTCGAGGACATCGGCTTGGCGATGATGATGGCGACCTTCACCACCGCGCTGGGTTTCGGCAGCCTGGCCACGTCGCGGGTGCCGGGGCTGGCGCATGACGGTATCCTGGTGGCAGCCGGCATCACCGCCTGCCTGCTCGCCACCTTCCTGGTGCTGCCGGCGCTCGAGGCGCTGCGCGCGCCGGCCTTGCCGGCGGCGACCGATGCGTCGGCCATGCTGGAGACGCCGGCCATGCCGGAGACGACGCGGCGGCGCGGCGCCGGGGAGACCGCAGCACGATGAGACACACCCAGGCGTCGCCGGCCTACCCGAGAGGTGCCGGGGGCGCCACGGCCGCCGAGTCGGCGGCACCGGTGGCTCCGGCGACGGCATCGGCCGCGCCGGCGCCGCATGCGCCGGAAACCGGGTGGGCGCGCCGGCTACTCGGGCGCTTCCACGTAACCGGGGTGTTCTGGTACCGCTTTCACGGCTGGGGCGCGCGGAGCTGGCCCTCCTCGCAGATGTGGATGATCATCGCCCCGTTCACCACCTTCTTCTTCTTCACGCTGATCAAGATCCGCGGCGCCCTGGCCCACAACCTCGAGGCGGTGCTCGGGCCCTGCGGCTGGGTGCGGCGCCAGGCGCGCATCTACCGCACGATGTGGGTGTTCGCCTGGTGCCTGACCGAGCGCTACGAGCGGTTGCAGACCGCCCGGCCGTTCGCCATCCGCGCCGCGCGGGAGGAGCTGTGGTCCGAGCTCTGTGGCACGGGCGGCGGCTTCATCATGGTCACCGCCCATCTCGGCAACTGGGAGGTGGGATCGCTGCTGCCGGTCTCGGCGGAGGCGCGGGTGATCCACGTCGTGCGGGAGGCGGAGGCCGATCCGCGAGCGCAGGAGTACATCTCCGGGCTGATCGCCAAGCAGGGGAGGGGCGGTCTCTACGTGACCCATTTTGCCGAGGACCCCCAGCTGGGGATGCAGCTGCTCGATGCATTGCGCCGCGGTGAGATCGTCGCCTTGCAGGGCGACCGCCCGCGCGCCGGCGGGCGGTTTGCCGCGGTGCGCCTGTTCGGCCGCCCCTTTCCGCTGCCGGTGGGACCCGTCGCCCTGGCCCGCGCCGCCGGCGTGCCGCTGCTGCCGGTCTTCGTGTTCCGCGAAGGCCGCCGCCGTTACCGCTGCGAGATCCGTCCGCCGATCGCGGTGCCGCCGGCCGACGAGCGGCCCGACGGCGTCGACGAGGCGCTGCATCGCTTCGCCGCCGAGCTCGAGCGCGCCATCGCCAGCGAGCCGCACCAATGGTTCTGCTTCCGCCGCCTGTGGCGCTGAGCCGGCGAGCCCTGCCGCGATCGCGATCGCGCGGCGAACGAGGAGGAGATCTCCGATGAGCGTGAGCGCCGTCGTCAACCGTCGGCCGGGAAGGCTGTGGCGGGTGTTGCAGTTCCCGGTGACCCGGGCGCTGCTGGCGATCCTGGCCATCGCCGTGGTCGTCGGGGCGGTGCAGGGGGCCGCCGGGCTGCTGCACCTGTCGCAGCACGGCGCCGGGCGCCGGGCGCTCGGGCTGGTGCTCATCGCCGGGGTGTGCCTGAGCTACGCCGGCTACGTGCGGCTGATCGAGCGGCGCGCGGTGGTGGAGCTGGCGCTCCGCGACGCCCTGCCGGAGCTCGCCAAGGGCTTTCTGGTCGGCGCGGCGCTGTTCGGCGCCGTCATCCTGGCGCTGTGGGCGGCGGGCGTCTACCGTGTCACCGGCGTCAACGGCGCGGAGACGCTGATTGGGCCGCTGGTGAGCGCGCTGATCGCGGCCTTCTTCGAGGAGCTGGTGTTCCGGGGCGTGCTGTTCCGGATCGTCGAGGAGAGCCTGGGCAGCTGGCTGGCGCTGGGCATCTCGGCGCTGGTCTTCGGCCTGCTGCACGCCTTCAATCCCGGCGCCACGCTCGCCAGCGCGCTCGCCGTCGCCCTGGAGGCCGGCGTCCTGCTGGGTGCCGTCTACATGGTCAGCCGGCGGCTGTGGACCTGCATCGGCCTGCACTTTGCGTGGAACTTCGCCGAGGGGGGCGTGTTCGGGGCGAGCGTCTCGGGCGGCAAGGCGGGCGGGCTGCTGTCCGGCCGGTTCCAGGGCGCCGACCTGCTCACCGGCGGCAAGTTCGGGCCGGAGGCTTCCGTGGTGGCGGTCGTCGTCTGCCTGGCCGCCGGCATTGCCTTCGTGCAACTCGCCCGGCGCCGCGGCAATGTCGTGCGACCGTTCTGGCGACGGAGCGAGCAAGCACCTCCCGGGATGGGATAAGGGCGGGGCGGCTGCCGCTACGAATCCGGCAGGAAGGTGCTGATGGTGCCGGTTGCCAGCGGCTGGTTGCTCGCCGCGTCCGCGATCTCCACCTCGTAGGTGGCGAGGGCGCCGGCGCTGCCGGCGGGGGCGGCGGTGACGCACAGGGCGCGGCCGATGGGCAGGGCGGCGGGGAGACGGGCGCCGCGCACCCCCACCAGGTAGCCGATGCGTGGCGCGACGCTGACAAGGCGCGGCAGGTCTTCGCTGGCGTTGCGCGGCAGTCCTTGGTTGGCGCTGCGCGGCGGTCCTTGACTGGCGCTGCGCGCCAGGGCCTCGCCGGCGCCGGCGGCCTGGGCGGCGAGCTCGAGCGCCAGGAAGCCGGGGGCTTCGCCGCCGGCGGCCAGGGGATGATCGGCAGGGATGGCGCCGGTGGCGGTGATGCCGGCGGCGCCCGCCACCAGCACCGCCGTGAGCAGCCGGGCCGGGGGCGCGTGCGGGAGGAGCTCGGCCGGGTCCGGAAAGTCGCTGGCGGCGGCAAGCGCGCCAGGCAGGTGCTGAGCGAGAGCGGCGGCGGCAAGCGCGGCGCCGGGCAGGTGCTGAGCGAGAGTGGCGGCGGACGTCAGCCCGGCGGCGCCGCAGCGCACCACACCATCGCCGGCGATCTCCCCGCCGGGTCCGCCGGCGGCGGGCTGGCGGCGCACCTCGAAGCGGACGGTGCCGGCGTCGTCGATGGCCAGCACG
>DATGHG010000129.1:0-5427 GCA_035308185.1 Thermoanaerobaculia bacterium
CCTGCCGCTTGCTTGCAGCCGCGGCGGCTGATCTGATGGCCCCCGGGCGGACCGCCGGTCCGTGAACCCCATGCCTCCCAAACCTCCGCTGCCGCCGCTGCCGCCGGTGCCGCCGCTCCCTCCACTCCCTCCAGACTCCGCCTGGGAGCGCATCGCCGCCTGCCTGGCGCCGCTCGCCGCCGAGCGGGTGGCCCGGCGAGCGGCCGCCGGCAGGGTGCTGGCCGAGCCGCTGGCGGCCACCCTCGACGTGCCGGCCGGCGACGTCTCGGCGATGGATGGCTATGCGGTGGCGGGCGAAATCGCTCCCGGCGAGCGGCGGCCGGTGGCGGCGACCGTCGCCGCCGGCGATCCGCCGGGCCTGGCGCTGCCGCCGGGCCAGGCCGCGCGCATCATGACCGGCGCGCCGCTGCCACTCGGCGCCGATCGGGTGGTGCCGGTCGAGTCCGCCCGGCTGCTGGCGGGCGGCGCGGACGGCGCGCCGCCGGTGGTCGAGCTGCTCGCCGCGGCCGCTGCCGGCGACCACGTCCGCCGCCGCGGCGAGGTGCAACGGGCCGGCGCACCGCTGCTGGCCGCCGGCACGCTGCTCACCCCGGGGGCGCTCGCGGTCCTGGCCACTCACGGCTACGCCGAGGTGGCGGTCCATCGTGCGCCGGCGGTGGCGGTGCTCACCACCGGCGACGAGGTGGTGCCGCCCGAGCAGCAGCCCGGACCGGGACAGCTGCGCGACTCCCACACCGACTTCCTGCTCGCCGCGGGCGCCTCCCTGGGGCTGCGCTTCACCGCGCTCGGCATCGCGCCCGACCGCCGCGACGAGCTCGCGGCGCGGATCGCGGCCGGCCTGGCCGCCGGCGACGTGCTGTTGATCTGCGGCGGCGTATCGATGGGCGAGTTCGACCTCGTCGAGGGCGTCCTCGAGCGCCTCGGCTGCCGCCGGCATCTCGACGCGGTCGCCATCCAGCCGGGCAAGCCGCTGGTGTTCGCCACACATCCCGGCGGCCTGGTCTTCGGCCTGCCCGGCAACCCGGCCTCGGTGATGGTCGATTTCTGGCTCTTCGTGCGGCCGGCGCTGGCCATGCTGGCCGGCCGCGACGACGCCTGGTGGCGGCCGTCGGTGCCCGCCACCCTCGCCGCGCCGCTGCCCGGCGCCCCGCCGGCGCGCGATCGCTTCCTGCCGGCGGTGGTGGCCTGGAGCGCGGCGCCCGACGGCGGGCCGCTGGTGCAGCCGCTACCCCCCAAGGGCTCGCACGACCTCGCGGCCTACGCCGGCGGCACCGCCCTGGTGCGGGTGCGGGCCGGCGCCCCCCCGGCCGCGGCGGGCGCCCGCTGCGAGATCCTGCCGCTGCCGCCGCCGCTCTGACGCCGCCGGCGCGGGCTTCCGGGCCGACGTGGCATTCGGCTATGATCGGCACACGATTGTCTTGAAGCCGACACTGCTGCGCACAGATTACGGGTAACGGAGCCTCCGGCTCTGCCATCACATCCGTCGCGGAAGGGGGTTGTCCCATGAGCCAGCGTCGCCGCACGATCTGCAGGCCCGCCGTCGTCGCTCTGCTGCTGCTGGTGGCGGCCGTCCCGGCCCTCGCCCAGCTGCAGACGGGCGACATCTACGTCAAGGTCCAGGACGAGAAAGGCCAGTCGCTGCCCGGCGCGACGGTCACCGTGACGGGCATCGGCGCGCCGCGGGCGGAAACCAGCAACGCGGAGGGCCAGGTGCACTTCCTGGGCCTCCATCCCGGGAGTTACGCCCTCAAGGGTGAGCTCGAGGGCTTCTCGACCGTCGACTACCCGGGCATCAGCGTCACGATCGGCGGCAAGGCGCAGCTGGTCCTGACCCTCTCCTCGTCAGTCAAGGAGACGATCACCGTCACCGCCGACGCGCCGCTGCTCGACGAGCGCAAGACCAACCGCGGCGCGGTGATCAGCACCAAGGACCTCAACAACATCCCGACCGCCCGCGATCCATGGTCGCTGCTCGGCCAGGCGCCGGGCGTGCAGCAGGACCGCATCAACGTCGGCGGCAACGAGAGCGGCCAGCAGTCCGACTTCCTCGGCGTCGGCTCGACCGGCCGCGACAACACCTTCGCGGTGGACGGCGTCATCGTCAGCGACATGAACGCGGTCGGCGGCTCGGCGACCTATTTCGATTTCGGCGCCTTCGACGAGGTCCAGATCACGGTGTCCAGCGCCGACGTGACCGTCGCCACCTCGGGCGTCACCGTCAACCAGGTCACCAAGCGCGGCACCAACGAGATCAAGGCCAACGCCCGCTACCTGCGCACCGACGGCAACCTGCAGTCGGCGCCCGGCAGGGTGAACACCACCGATTTCCTGACCGGCAACTCGGAGGTCGTCGACGGCAACAAGATCCGCTCGGTGTCGGAGTACGGCGGCGATGTCGGCGGCCCGCTGTGGCGCGATCACCTCTGGGGGTGGGTCTCCTATGGCCGCAGCGACATCAACAACATCGTGGTCGGCGGCGAGCCGGACGACACCCAGCTCAAGGACTTCAACTCCAAGGTCGACTTCCAGGCCGGCGACGCGGACTCGGGAGTGATTCACTACTGGACCAACAACAAGCTCAAGGAGGGCCGCGACGCGGGGCCCGGCTTCGCTCCCGCCGCCACCTTCAACCAGACCACGCCCTCGAAGTTCCTGAAGCTCGAGGACACCTACCTGCTCGGCAAGGACTTCTACATCACCGGCCTGTGGTCGAACGACTCCGGCGGCTTCACCCTGGCGCCCCAGGGCGGCCCCAGCCCCTTCATCTTCATCGATCCGACCGGCACCATCACCGGCACCAACCTGGATTTCAAGCAGACCGCCATCATCCAGCAGGAGCGGCTGAGCGGCAGCTACTTCTTCAACACCGGCAAGGCCAGCAACGAGCTGAAGTTCGGCGGCAGCTACCGCCACCAGGACAACCGCTCGTCGACCACCTGGCCGCACGGCTACGAGGTGCAGAGCTGCGAGTTCGCGGGCGTGTGCGACCCGACCGACCCCAATCTCGAGGAGATCGAGTTCTTCCGCGACCGCAACGTCAACATCCGCTCCGAGTACACCTCGGCCTGGCTGCAGGACACCTGGTCGCTGGGCAACTGGACGGTCAACGCCGGCGCCCGGCTCGACGACCAGACGATGCGGAACCGCGCCGCCTTCGGCGCCGCCAATCCGGTGAATCCCCTGGGGCTGCTGCCGGCCCTCAACTTCACGGGCAACGACGACGGCGGCTACGTCTGGCACACCATCGTGCCGCGCATCGGCGTCACCTACGCCGTCGGCCAGGACCGCAAGACCCTGCTGCGCGGCACCTTCTCGCAGTACGCCGAGCAGCTCGGCCAGATCCCGCTCGCCACCCGCGCCAACCCGATCGGCTACAGCTACGCCTACTTCACCTTCGACGACCTCAACCACAACCACCAGCTCGATCCCAACGAGATCGGCTCGCTCGTCCTCAACGGCATCTCCAACATCAACCCGGCCAACCCGGGGTCGCTCGCGACCCCCGACATCAACGACCCGCACCTGAAGCCGGCCCGCACCAACGAGCTGACCGCGGGCATCGACCAGGGCCTGGGCCGCGACTACCTGGCCACCTTCACCCTGACCTACCGCCATATCGACCAGATCCCGGAAGACCGGATCCTGGTCACCGACCAGAACGGCGTCACCCGTTTCGCCAACGTCAACGACTGGATACCGGTCGGCACCGTCTCGGGTCCGCTGCCGAACGGCAAGACGGGGATGACGACGGTGTACGACCTGAACCCGGCGCTGACGCCCACCGGCGGCACCTTCTACACCAACGGCGACCGCACCCAGCGCTACATTGGCGGCACGCTCACCTTCACCAAGCGCCTCTCGGACAACTGGCAAGCCAACGGGCACTTCACGGTCAGCAACTGGACGTGGCACATCGGGCCGCAGTACACCTTCTACCACGACCCGACGCTGACGGTCGCGGACGACCTGGGGTATGCCATCCGCGACGGCGACTACTTCGAGCAATCCACGGGCAGCGGCAACAAGGGCGACGTCTTCATCGGCAGCCGCTGGTCCTACAACGCCAACGCCATGTACCAGGTGGCGCCGAGCAAGGCCTGGGGCTTCGACGTCACCGCCGCCGTCCAGGGGCGACAGGGCTATCCGACCCCGCCCTACGTCAACGACAGCAGCGGTCCGCTGGGTGTCCGCCACATCCTGCTGGCCAGCAGTGTCGACGAGTTCCGCAACCCGGACATCTTCGACCTGGACGGTCGTATCTCCAAGGACTTCAACTTCAAGGACTTCGGCCTGACCATCGGCATCGACGGCTTCAACCTGCTGAACGCGCACACCGTGCTGCAGATCCAGCGCAACACCGGCGTCAGCACGGCCCTGCAGACCGAAGAGGTGCTCTCGCCGCGGATCTTCCGCCTCGGCGCCATCTTCCACTTCCGCTGATCCTGCCGGCGCGGCTGGCGTGAGGCGGCGCGAGCCCGGGGACGGTCCCCGGGCTCGTTCCGTCTGGCGGGTTAGACTCAGCCGGTGACGAGGAGACACCCGGCCGGCTCCCCTGACGCCGCACCGGTGCGCCCGCCCAAGGACCTCTCCATGCCGGCGCGGCCAGCGCGGCCGGTGCGGCCGGCAATCACCGCGCTGATCGCGGGAGCGGCGGTCGTGGCGGCTGCGGCGGTGGCGGTGGGCGCCGCGGTGGCGGCTGGCGCCCTGGGGCCGGCGTCCCCGGCGCCGGGGACGCAACCTGCGGCGGCGGCGCCGCCGGGGGCCGACGCGCCGCTGGACGTGCTGCTCATCACCATCGACACCCTGCGCGCCGACGCCCCCGGCTTCGGCGGGCGCCGGCCGTCGCCGACGCCGCTGCTGGACCGGTTGGCAGCCGGCGGGCGGGTGTTCACCGCGGCGCACGCCCACAACGTGGTGACGCTGCCGTCGCACACCAACATCCTGACCGGGCTCTACCCGTTCCAGCACGGCGTGCGCGACAACGAGGGGTTCCGGGTGCCCGCCGGCGTGCCGACCCTGGCCACCGTGCTGCACGCCGCCGGCTATGCCACCGGCGCCTTCGTCGGCGCCTACCCGCTCGATTCCTGGTTCGGGCTCAACCGCGGCTTCGACGTGTACGACGATCACTACCCCAAGGGCGGCGGCCGCGATCAGTTCCGCTTCGCCGAGCGCAAGGGCGACAAGGTGGTGGCGCCGGCGCTCGACTGGTGGCGGCGCCAGCGCGGCCGGCGGCGCTTCATGTGGGTGCACCTGTTCGATCCGCACGCTCCCTACGAGCCGGCTGAGCCCTACGCCTCGCGCTTCCCCGGCAACCCCTACCTGGGCGAGGTGGCGGCCGCCGACGGCTACCTCGAACCGCTGCTGGCGCCGTTTCTCGCCGGGGCCGAGACGCCAACCCGGATCGTGGTCACCGGCGACCATGGCGAG
>DATGHG010000130.1:0-12279 GCA_035308185.1 Thermoanaerobaculia bacterium
CGACCAGCGCGTAGCCGGTCGATTCCTCCTCGACGGCATCGCGGCTGACCCAGTGGTCGTCGCCGAAAGTGAGGTCCTTGGCCAGGAAGCGATCGCCGCTCTGCTCGACGATGGCGGCGAAGTGCCCGGCCTTCCAGTGCACGACCGCCGGCACCGGGATCTTCGATCCGCGGTCGCGCTTGACCGCCTGCAGCTGCAGGCCGGTTTTCCCGGCGAGCTCGACCAGCTCGCCGAGCGAGGTGCCCTGGCGGGTGGACGGGTAGGCCAGCAGCCGCGGGTCGAGCTTGCGGCCCGGTTGCAGCGCCTCGCTCACCCGCTCGACGGCGAGCGGCCCGCACCGGAAGGAGCCTGCCGGGTCGTTGCGCATCAGCCAGAGGCCGGAGCGAGCGGCGGAAACCGTCTCGGCGGCATGCCCGCCCAGGGGGCGGGTTGCGACCTCGTCGAGGAGCGCCGCCAGCTCCTCGGTTCGTCCGAGCGCGGCGGCGAGCTCGACGCGGACGGCAAGCGCGCCATCGGCGATCTTCTTCGCCTCGGGCTCGGCCGATGCCTTGGTGAGGCTCCACGCCTCCTCCGACGCCGCCAGCGCTCGATCGATGTAGCCGGTGTGCCGGTAGAGCACCGCGAGGTTGGCGAGCAGCGATGGCTTCCAGGCCGAGCGCGGGTAGGCCGCGAGAAAGCCGAGGATGGGCTGCACGGCTTCGATGTCGTGCGCGGAGCGATAGCTTGCGATCGCCGCCGCCAAGTGCCCGGTCTCGCCGGCCGCGGGCGTCCCCACCGGGGTGAGGGGCTCGGCAAAGGTGCGCTGCGGTTCCGGGCGTTCGACCGGACGGTGCTCGGCGGCGCTCGCCGGCGCCGGCGGCGGGGCCGCGGCGGCGGCCGCGGGCGGCTCCATGGCAGGCGCCAGGACGCCGCAGAGCGCGGCAGCGAGAACGGCGAGAATCGGCACCTCGAGTGTCGCTGCGCGCATACACGAACCCCCGTGCAGAGCCCTGCGGTGGAAACCGTCGCGACGATCCTGGAACAGCTGGCGCGAAGTTTATGCTGCTACGCAAATTCTTTCACCTGGCTCTTACGTGCGGCGCGGCGGAGCCGTCCATGGGGGCGCCCGGCTGCCGGTGCCCCGGGGTAGAATGTCACCCGGCCGTCACCTGCCGCCGCCGGGCCGAGCGGTTGCGGCGGTGCCCCCCCGGACAACCGCGGCCGTGAAAGGAGCTTGCCGATGAAGCCCGCCGAGATCGTCAGCCTGACCCCCGGCAAGCGGGTGCTCTTCCTCACCAAGGATCCCGAGCTGATCCGCCGCCAGCTGCGCGGCGAGCTCGACCTGCGCATGGAGGGGCTGACCGTCGACGAGCTGCTCGACGACATCAACACCGACGCCATGACGCCGGCCTGGGTGTGCTTCAGCCACCGGCCGGAGGACATCGCCCGCGACGCCTACGCCGGCCTGATCGTCGACGGCAAGCGGCTGTTCGAGCGCGACGCGCTGCGCAACGGCAACTTCGAAGCGATCGTGTCGGGGCATCGCAAAGGGGTCGGCAGCTCGCGCGAAACGGCGGTGCAGGCCGAGAAATGGTCGGGCATCCGCATCGCCATCGCCGCCTCCTTCGCGCCCATCCATGCCCGCAACAACATCAGCCAGGGCGTGCTGATGGGCGACCACGAACAGCTGCGCCGGTTGCAGCGTGGCGAGGGCATCCCGCTCGCCGAGTTCTATGCCGGCTTCGATCCGATCACCCGCATCGTGGTGCGGCAGGGCGGGCTGTTCCCGTTCTCGGCGGCGCTGGCGCAGGGCGAGATCGAGCTGCCGCGGCCGGACACCGGGCCGCGGCCGATGACCATGGCCGAGAAGCTCCTGGCGCGCCATCTGCTGCCGGCAACCTCGGGGACCCCGGAGACCCCGGAACCCCCGGGGACCCCGGAAAGCCCGGGAACCCCGGAAAACACCCGCTGGGTCAAGCCGGGGGACGCCGTGGTGGTGAGCGTCGACGGCGGCTACTCGCACGAGTTCACCACCGCCCAGGTGCACTACTTCCTCGAACAGGAGCATGGTGCCGGCTACCGGATCCAGAACCCGGCGCGCTTCGCGGTCTTCGAGGATCACCTGATCTATGCCGACGAAGTCCCCAAGATGCAGCCGTTCGCCGCCAAGATCGAGACCCTGCGCGAGTTGCAGCGGCAGTTCCAGGCCCACACCGGGGTGCGCAACTTCGCCGCCCGCGAGGGCCTCTCCCCCGGCATCTGCCACGAGGTGGCGCGCGAGGCGCTGATCGAGCCCGGCGACTTCGTCCAGGCCACCGACAGCCACACCTGCATGGGCGGTGTCAACAACGCGCTGGCCTGGGGCGTCGGCGCCACCGAGTACGCCGACCTGATCCATTCCGGCTTCACCCAGGTGGAGGTGCCGGAGTCGATCCGCTTCGAGCTGACCGGCAAGCTGCGGCAGGGGGTCACCGCCAAGGACCTGATGCTCTACATCCTGCTCGAGTACGCCAAGCGCGAGCTGACGCTCGACCGGGTGATGGAGTTCACCGGTCCCGGGGTCTCGACCCTGTCGATGGACGAGCGCGCCACCATCACCAACATGGCGACCGAGTGCAGCGCCAAGACCGCCATCGTGATCGCCGACGAGGAGACCTACCGCTGGCTGGCGGAATGGCGTCCCGATGCCGATGCGGTGACCCGCGAGCGCTGGCGCCGCCGCGCCGTCGCCCCCGACCCGGACGCCAACTATGCGGGTGGCGTCCACACGCTCGACCTGTCGGCGATGCGGCCGATGGTGGCCCATCCGGGCGATCCCGACCGCGGCATCCCGTCGGACCCCACCAACGGCGCCTGGATCGACGACATCGGCGAGGTCAGGATCGACATCGCCTACGGCGGCAGCTGCACCGCCGGCAAGATCGACGACCTGATCTTCTACCACCAGGTGGTCAAGGAGGCGGTCGACGCCGGCCTGCGGGTCGCCCCGAACGTGCGGTTCCTGATCCAGTGCGGGTCGCAGGCGGTCGAGCGGTTCGTGCGCGACAACGGCCTGGCCGAGACCTTCGAGCGCGCCGGCGTCACCTTGATCCACCCCGGCTGCGGCGCCTGCATCGGCTGCGGTCCCGGCGTCTCCGAAACCCCGGGAGAGGTGACCGTTTCGGCCATCAACCGCAACTACAAGGGGCGCTCCGGCCCGGGCAAGCTCTGGCTGGCCTCGCCGCTGACCGTCGCCGCCTCCGCCTTCACCGGCGCCATCACCGCCTACCGGCCCGGGATGTTCGCCGAGCTCGCCGCGCGGCCGGCTGCCACGCCTGCCGCCCCTGCAGGCATCGCCCGGTCCTGATCCGTTGCCACTCTTAAGGAGGGATCCGATGAAGAGGAGCATTGCCGTGCGCCTGGCGGTGTTGCTGGCCGCCTGCGGTCTCGCGCTGCCGCTGCTGTCACGCGCCCAGGGAACGGGGAAGGGGGAGGACCATGGCGGGGCGCCGCCGGTGCTGGCGCTCAAGGCGGCGCGGCTGTTCGACGGCCGCTCGGACCGCTGGGTCGCCGACGGCGTGGTGGTGGTCGCCGGCGGCAAGATCCAGGCGGTGGGCGCCGGGGCGGCGATCCCGGCCGGCGCGCGGGTGATCGATCTCGGCGACGTCACCCTGATGCCCGGCCTCATCGACTGCCACACCCATCTGTCGTTCGAGTCCTCGGACGACTTCACTCGCGACATCGTCAACGGCCTGCGCCGCAGCGTGGCCGAGTCCGCCATCCGCGCCACCGCCAACGCGCGGCGCACGTTGATGGCCGGCTTCACCACGGTGCGCGACGTCGGCAGCGCCGAGTTCATCGACGTCGGCCTGCGCAACGCCATCCGCGACGGCGTCATCCCGGGACCGCGCATGCTGGTGGCGGTGCACATGCTGGGGGCGCGCGGCGGCCACGCCGACGGCAGCGGCTTCGCCTACAAGCGGGCCGGCGAGGAGCCCGGCATCGCGGAGGGCATCGCCAGCGGTCCCGAGCAGTTCCGCGACGCGGTGCGGTTCGCCGTCAAGTACGGTGCCGACGTGATCAAGGTGGGCGCCACCGGCGGCGTGCTGTCGCTGTCCGACGAGGTCGACACGCCGCAGGTCACCCAGGCGGAGATGGACGCCATCGTCGACGAGGCGCACCGGCTGCACAAGAAGGCGGCGGCGCACGCCCACGGCGTCACCGGCGCCAAGGAGGCGATCCGCGCCGGCATCGACTCGATCGAGCACGGCTCGTTCCTCGACGACGAGGGGCTGCGCATGATGAAGGAGCGCGGCACCTACCTGGTGCCGACGCTGCTCGCCGGCGAGTACGCCAGCGGCCGGGTGGTGCCGCGCCACTATCCGCCGGAGATCGCGGCCAAGGCGGCGGCGGCGGTGGCGCAGCGCTCGGCGATGTTCCGCAACGCCCTCAAGATCGGCGTCAAGATCGCCTTCGGCACCGACTCGGCGGTGAGCCCGCACGGCCTCAACGCCAAGGAGTTCGCGCTGATGGTCGACCATGGCATGCCGCCGGCGGCGGCGCTGCGCTCGGCGATGGCCGCTGCCGCCGACCTGATCGGCCTCGCCGCCCAGGTGGGCACGCTCGAGGTGGGCAAGCAGGCCGACCTCGTCGCCGTGCCCGGCGACCCGCTGGCCGACATCAAGACGATGGAGAAGGTCAGCTTCGTGATGCAGGGCGGCCGGATCTGGAAGGTGGCGGGGGTGGAGAAGTAGGGGCGCCCGCCGCCGCGCTCAGGGCGCTCTCGATCTCGGCGCGGATGCGGACCTCGAGGCGCAGGCTGTCGCAGATGTCGGCGGCCGCCAGCTCGGCGGCATAGCGCGCCCTGATCGCCTGCTCGATGTTGGCGCGGTTGGTGAAGTCGTCGGGCATCGGGCCTCCGATCGGTCGCCGGCCGGCGGCATCCGGCGGCGTCCGGCGGCGTCCGGCAAGAGCCGCCCGGCGTTTGACGGGTGCACCGGGCGCGCTCTACTGTAATCGTGAGCTGGCGACGAAAAATTGCGCCCGAGGCGAGGCGATGATCTGTCCGAAATGCGGTTTCGACCAGCCGGACGGCGGCTTGGAGTGCCCACGGTGCGGCGTCGTCTTCAGCCGCTACAAGGTCGTGGCGGCGCCGGGGTTGGCGCGGCCCCTGGCGCCCTGGACCCAAACCGCGGCGATCGCGCCGCCGCCGGCCGCGCCGGCAGCTGGGCAGATCTACTCCGGGCCGGAACCCGATTGGCCGGCGCACGGCGGGCAGGCGGCGGCGACAGGGGCGCCGGTCGCGCCGGCGCCGCCGGCGGCGGCCACGCTCTACGGCGGCGGGAGCGGCAAACTCCGGGAGGATGCGGCGGTCGTGGGCATGGCGATGCGGCCGGCGCCGGCCGTGCCGCCGCGGCCGGGCGTGCCGGGCGCCGCGCCGCCGGGGCCGGCTTCGCCGGGCGGGGCGCCGGGGCGGTTCTCGCCGGGCGCGCCGCCGGCGGCCGGTTTCACCATGGCGCCGGCGTTCGGCGCCGGCGAGGTGCTGGGCGACACGTTCTCGATCTTCTTCAACAACCTGATCCCTTTCCTGCTGATCGCCGTCGTGGTGGTCGCGCCGCTGTGCCTGGGCGTGGCGATGGTGGGCTCGCTCGGGGGGCGGAGCGCCCTGCTGGTGGGCGCTCTGGTCCTGGTCGCCGGCGGGCTGCTGACCACGCCGCTGGTGACCGGCGCCATCACCTTTGGCGTGGTGCAAGAGCTGCGCGGGCGCGAGGCGTCGATCGGCGACTGCCTGGGCCGCGGCCTGGCGTCGATCTGGCGGGTCTTCCTCGTCGCCTTGCTGCAGGGCTTCGCGATTTTCGGCGGCCTGTTGCTCTGCATCGTGCCCGGAGTGATCGCGGCGGTCGCGCTGAGCGTGGCGGTGCCCGCGGCGATCGAGGAGCGGGAAGGCACCAGCGCCGCGCTGCGCCGCAGCGTCGAGCTGACCGAAGGCCGGCGCCTGGCGGTCTTCGGCGTCCTCGTGGTGCTCGGTTTGGCCCAATTCCTCCTGGGGCGCGGCGTGGCGCTGCTGGCGCCGGCGGTTACCAGCAACGCCAGCCTGCTGGCGCGGACCCTGCCGTCGCTGGCGATCAGCCCGTTGACCACCAGCCTGCAGGCGACGGCGGCAGCGGTGATGTACTACCGCCTGCGCGCCTCGCGGGAAGCGATCGACGTGGGCGCGCTCCCCTCGGTGTTCGATTGAGCGGTGTCTGAGCGGGTGAGCGGGCGGGCGGCCGGTCGGGTCAGCAGCGCAGCACGATCTTGCCCTGGAGGTGGCCGGCTTCGCCGGCGGCATGCGCCTGGCGGACCTCCGCCAGCGGCAGGACCCGGTCGATCGCCGGCCGCAGACGGCCCGCCGCGATCAGCTCCGCGAGCGTCGTCAGGTCCTCGCCGCGGGGCTTGGCGCGGAGGGTGGCGGCGCGGCGGGCATCGCGGCGATCGACCAGGCGGGCGAGGCCGGCGCGGAGCTGGGCGATGAAGATCGCCGGCCCGGGCCGGGTGGTGACGTAGATGCCGCCCGGCGCCAGGGCGGGCTCGCAGCCGGCGAAGTCGTAGGCGCCGGCGGCGTCGAAGATCACCTCGTAGGTGTCGGCGTCCTCGGGCTGGTTCGCATCCTCGGGAGGGGCGAGGGCGGTGAAGTCCTCCCGCGTGTAATCGACGGCGCGCTCGGCCCCCAGGCGGCGAACGAAATCCTGGTGCCCCGGACCGGCCACGGCGGTGACGCGGGCGCCGGCGGCGGCGGCGATCTGGACGGCGAGATGCCCGACGCCGCCGGCGGCGCCGGTGACGGCGGCGCGCTCGCCGGCTTGCAGGCCGGCAAGGTCGCGCAGCGCCTGCAGCGCGGTGAGCCCGGCGACCGGGATGGCGGCGGCCTCCTCCCAGGTCAGCGTCTCGGGCTTGGGAGCGGCGGCCGCCTGGCCGGCGATGGCGTACTCGGCGTAGCCGCCGCCGTGGCGGCTGTCGAGCATCGCGTAAACCGCATCGCCGGGCTCGAAGTCGGCGACCTCGGGGCCGACCGCCGCCACCTCGCCCGCGACGTCGAAGCCGAGCACCAGCGGAAAGCTGGCGGGCAGCAGCAGCCGCAGGCTCCCCTGGCGGAGCTTCCAGTCGATGGGGTTGACGCCGGCCGCCAGCACCCGCACCAGCAGCTGTCCCGGACCGGGCTCCGGACGCCGGATCTCCCGCAGCTCGAAGCGCTCGCCGCCGCCGTAGCCGGTCAGGACCGCCGCTTGCATCAAGCCCACTTAGCGTTTTCTCAAAGCGGGAGGATTCTGGCCCGGAAGTCGGAAGGTTCTACGACGATGAGAGCTCCATTTTCGAGGGCTTCCCGGTATTGGTCGAGCGCACGGAGAACCATGGGTCCGAGGCGGTCGGGCAGTACATCCTGGGTCCGAAGTTGAAGGACGCTGGGACCCGCGGCATGCGTGAGCGCGAGCAGGTGACCGAAGTCGAGGTCGTGAGTAAAGACGATGAATCCATGCCCTCGTGCCCAGGCCATGATCTCGCTGTCCTTGGCTCTCGGATCGCCGATCTCCGACCAGTGCACCGCGACAGTTCCACTTTGCTCGAACGTTGCTTTCCAGAGTGGCGAGAGATTCATGTCGATGACGATCCTCACCCTCGCTCCACCGCCACCTCGATTTCCTCGACGCGCCAAGTTGCATAAGCGAGCGAGGCCCGAATGTCGTCGCTCTCTAGATACGGGTACGCATTCAGGATCTCTGCCTCCGAATGCCCTGCGGCGAGCAGGCCGAGTATGGTGCCAACGGTAACTCTCAAGCCTCGAACGCAGGGCTTTCCACCCATGACGTCCGGGTCGAGAGTGATACGGTCAAAGACTGGCAGATGACTTCCTCCGTGTTTGTGTGCAGTATACATGGCAGGGATCTGACAGCTGCTGGCCGCGGCGAGTCCCGTGTGCGGTAATTACGTGACGTTTCGGCAAGGGAGGGCTGGGCCATGGCCAAGGGCAAACCCGTCATCACGTTCTGCCTCGACATCGGCGGCACCGGCATCAAGGGGATGACGGTGGACGAGCAGGGACGGCCGACGGCGCAGCGGCTGCGGTTGCCGACGCCGCAGCCCGCGACCCCCGAGGCGGTGCTGGCGGTGATCCGGGAGATCGCCGGCAAGATGCCGCCCTTCGATCGCGTGGCGGCGGGATTCCCGGGAGTGGTGGTGGAGGGCACGGTCCACACCGCGCCCAACCTGGGAGAGAGCTGGTCCGGGTTCCCCCTCGCCGCGGAGCTGGCGGCTGCCAGCGGCCGCCCGGCACGCGTCGCCAACGATGCCGGGGTGCAGGGGCTGGCGGTGATCGAGGGCAAGGGGACCGAGCTGGTGATCACGCTCGGCACCGGCATGGGCTTCGCGCTCTACGTCGACGGCCACTACGTGCCCAACATCGAGATGGCGCACCACGTCTTCCGCAAGCACCAGACCTACGAGGACCGCATCGGCAACCGGGCGCTGCAGAAGATCGGCCGGCGGCGCTGGAACAAGCGCGTGCTCGACGCGATCCAGCACCTCGAGCCGGTGTTCAACTACCGCGCGCTCTACCTGGGCGGCGGCAATTCCAAGCTGGTCAACTTCCCGCTGCCGCCCAACACCCACCTCGTCGAGAACGTCTCGGGCCTGCTGGGCGGCATCTATCTCTGGCAGCCGCGCGCCTGAGCGGTGGCTCGCCGGCGGCCGGCGCCGGCCGCCGGCGAGCGCCAAAGGGGGTTGACGGTCATGAATTTTTATGCAAATCTATGCGCATGTTGATCGGAGCCCGCCGCCATGCCGACCGATCCTGAGCTGCGCGACGCGCGGCAGCGCGCCATCCGCTCGGTGCTGGCGCGCTCGCCGGTCGCCAGCCAGGCGCAGCTGGTGGTGGAGCTGCGGCGGCTGGGCATCGCCGCCACCCAGTCGAGCATCAGCCGCGACCTGCGCGATCTCGGGGTGGCGAGGATCGGCGGCCGCTACGTCCCGCAGCGCGTCGCGGAGGAGCGGGACCCGCGGGTGGCGGAGGTGGCGCGCATGCTGCGCTCGGTGCGGCGCGCCGGCCCCAACCTGACGGTGGTGCATACGGCGGTCGGCGCGGCGCAGGGGGTGGCGCGGGCATTCGACGCCGCCGGCTGGCCGGAAGTGGTGGGCACGCTGGCCGGCGACGACACGGTGTTCCTGGCCACGGCGACGGAGCAGGACCAGGCCCGGCTGCTGCGCCGCCTCGCCGCTTTCACGCAGGAGACTTGAGCCATGAGCAACCCGATCGTCCTCGCCTTCTCGGGCGGGCTGGATACTTCTTTCTGCGTGCCATGGCTGGCGGAGGTCCACGGCCGGCAGGTGGTCACGGTGACCGTGGACACCGGCGGGCTGGATGCGGCGGCGGCCGCGGCGCTCGAGGAGCGCTCGCGGCAGCTCGGCGCCGCGGCGCATCTGCTGGTGGACGGCCGCGAGGCTTTCTTCGCACGGGTGCTGCGCTTCCTCATCATGGGCAACGTGCGGCGCGGCCAGGTCTACCCGCTGTGCGTCGGCGCCGAGCGCGGCATCCAGGCGCAGCTGGTGGCGGAGGCGGCGCGGCGGTTCGGGTCGGGCACCGTGGCGCACGGCTGCACCGCGGCCGGCAACGATCAGGTCCGCTTCGACGTGGCCCTGCGCACGCTGGCCCCGGACCTCGAAGTGCTGGCGCCGGTGCGCGACCAGCCGCGGCCGCGCGCCGAGCAGGTCGCCTACCTCGAGGCGCGCGGCCTGCCGGTGCCGGCGTTCGGCGCCGCCTACTCGGTGAACCGCGGCCTCTGGGGGGTGACCATCGGCGGCCGCGAGACGCTCGACAGCGTCGAGTCGATCCCGGAGGCGGCGTGGGTGCTGACGCGCGGCGCCTTCGGCCCCGAGGCTGCCGCGCCGCGCCGCTTGCGGCTCGGCTTCGAGCGCGGCGTGCCGGTGAGCGTCGACGGCGAAGCGCTGGCGCCGGTGGCGCTGATCGAGCGCCTGGAGGAGACGGCGCGGGTCTACGGCATCGGCCGCGGCATCCACCTCGGCGAGACCATCCTCGGCATCAAGGGGCGGGTGGCGTTCGAGGCGCCGGCCGCCGAGGTGCTGCTCACCGCGCATCGCGAGCTCGAGAAGCTGACCCTGACCGGGCGCCAGCAGCGGGTCAAGGAGACGGTGGCGGCGGTCTACGGCGACCTGGTGCACGAGGGTCAGCACCTCGAGCCGGTATGCCGCGACATCGAGGCGCTGCTGCTGTCGTCGCAGGCGCGGGTGAGCGGGGAGGTGCGGCTGCTGCTGCGGCCGGGACAGGTGTTCGTCGAGGGGGTGTCGTCGCCGGCCTCGCTGCTCGCCGCCTCGCGCGGCGTCTATGGCGAGGCCGCCGGCGAATGGAGCGGCGCCGACGCCCGCGGCTTCTCGCGTCTCGCCGCGCTGCCATCGATGCTGTGGGCGCGGATGGGCGCCGCCGAGCCGGCGGCGGCGGCGCCAACGGCGGCGGCGACGGCGACGCCGGCGGCGATGCCGGTGGAGAAGGCGCCGGTATGAAGACGGTGCTGCTCGACAAGATCGCTTCGGTCACCCGCAGCTGCCAGCTCAAGCGCGAGGTGAGGGTGAGCGATGAGATCCCCTGCGAGGAGGGGGTGGTGGTGGCGGTGCGGGTGCTCGGCGACAAGAGCACCTACAACCAGCTCGAGCTGCCGAGCGGCCGCATGGCGCAGGTCAAGCGCGGCGACGTGGTCGCCGGCGCGCTCGGCCATCGCAGCGCGCTGTTTGGCTACTCGGGGCACCTGCCGCCGCGGCTGGCGCCCGGCGACACCATCCACCTGCTCAACCTCGGCGGCGTGCTGGGGATCTGCGACTCGGTGAACCCGGATCTCGGGCCGCCGTTCGCCTGCGAGGTGCTGGGGGCGGTGCTCCACTTCCCGTTCCTGGGCGAGCGCATCGGCGTCGCGGCGCGCATCGGCGCCGGCGCCGAGGGGGCGGGCCAAGCGGCGCTCGGCCCGGGGGCGCCGCTTGCGACCGGCGAGCCGCCAGTGCCGGTGGTGGCGCTGGTCGGCTCCTGCATGAGCTGCGGCAAGACCGCCGCCGCCTGCACGCTGGTGCGCCAGTTCAGCCATGGCGGCCTGACCGTCGATGCGCTCAAGGCGACCGGGGTGTCGCTGCGCCGCGACCTGCTGGCGATGGAGGATGCGGGGGCGCGCACCACCGCGCTGTTCACCGATCTCGGCGTGGTGGCGACGACGCCGGCCAACGCGCCCGGGGTGACGCGGACGCTGCTCACCCGCATCGCCGCCGGGCGGCCGCAGGTGATCGTCGCCGAGCTCGGCGACGGGCTGCTCGGCGCCTACGGAGTGGCGGCCATCCTTGCCGACCGCGAGATCCGCGCCGCCTTCACCGCGGTGGTGCTGGCGGCCAACGACCCGGTGGCGGCATGGGGGGGCGTGCGCCTGCTGGCGGACGAGTACGGCATCCGGCCGGCGGCGGTGACCGGGCCGGCGACCGACAACCTGGTGGGCACGCGCATGATCGAGGAGTCGCTGCGCCTGCCAGCGGCCAATGCCCGCACCGACGGCGAGCGCCTGGCGCGCCTGGTGCTGGCGGCGCTGGGCCTGCCGGCGGCGGCGCCGGGAGAGGCGGCGCCCGCGGTGGCGGCCCCCGAGCGGCCGGGAATGGCGGCGGTGCGGCGGTGAGGGGCGCGGCGGCGGTGAGCGGCGCGGCGGCGGGCGACACGGCGGCGGGCGGCACGGCGGCGGGCGGCGCGGCGGCGGGCGGCGCGGCGGCGGGCGGCGGGCAACGTGGCGTCGAGACACGGTACGGTGGCACAACGGGTGCCGGCGCGCGACTCGAGGATCGGAGGAATGGTGGCTGAGGCGGTCGCGGAAGAGACGGTGGCAACGGCGGCTGGCGCGGCGGGAGGCGCCGTGGTGGATGCCGCTCTCGCGGCGGCGGGCGGCACGGCGTCGGCGCCTGGGGCCGCCGTCGAGATGGCCGCCGACCGGAGCGGCGCGGCGGTGCCGGTGCTGGTCCTGGGCGGCAGCGGCTACGTGGCGGGCGAGGCGCTGCGCCTGCTGGCCGGGCATCCGCGGCTGGTGGTGGCGGGGGTCGTTTCGGAGAGCCAGGCGGGGCAGCCGATTGCGACGGCCTTCCCGCACCTGGCGAGCGCCTATCCGTCGGCCCTCTTCCAGGCGGTGGACGACCTGCCGCGACTGGTCGAGATGGCGGCCGCGGTGGCGGCGACGACTCCCCCGGGTCTGGCGGGCGCCGCCGGAGCGGCAGGCGCGGCGAGCGCGATGGAGCGCGCCAGACCCGGGGGAG
>DATGHG010000131.1:0-12845 GCA_035308185.1 Thermoanaerobaculia bacterium
GACCGCGGTGGCGACACGGTAGGAGGCGCCGTACTTGAGCTCGTTGCTGACGCTGCCGGTGTTGAAGAAAGTGGAGGCGTCGGCCTTCTCCTGGACCTGCGGCCGCTTGATCTGCTCGTCGACGAAGCTGTTGTGCCAGACGCCGGCGTCGTCGTTGAGGGCCGGAGGAATGTTGGGGCCGATACCGGACTGCGGGTCGAGGAAGAACCCGCCGTAGACGTGCGAGTAGAGGACCGTCAGGTAGAGGTTGGGGCTGAAGATCTGCGTGTCCTCAGCCTTGATCAGCGACGGCTTGCCGCCGAACTGCCCCTGGTCCCAGGTGGTTTCCGTGGGCCGCGTCGGACCGGCGTTGCGGCCGGTCTTCTGCTTGGCGCTGTTGAAGCCCACCAGGGTCGCCGAGTTGCTGGCGGTGATCTGGGCGTTCAGCTTGGCGTTCCACGCCGGCAGCTGGGTCTTGTCGGTCTCGCCGTTGGGCACCGCGACGGTCGGCAGGGTCTGTACGCTGACCTTGTCCTCACCGTAGGAACCCCACAGCCAGATGTGGTCCTTGAGGATCGGACCGCCGATCTCGGCGCCGTAGTCCTCGATCTTGTTGATCTTGTTGCTGCCGCCGAGGAAGTTCTGGCCGGCCGGCACGTCGCTCTTGCTGAAGCTGCTGGCCGACTGGGTGCTGCCGGGGACCTGAAGGTAACGGGCGGAGCCACGATACTCGTTGGTGCCCCGCTTGGTCACCAGGTTGAGGGCGACGCCGCCGGTGGCCGTGGTCACGTCCGAGCCGCCGGTCGAGATCTGCATCTCCTCGAAGGAGTCGAAGTCGAAGTAGGCCGGCGTGCTGCCGAGGGCCGACATGTCGGTGATGACCACGCCGTCCACCGACCACACCGACTGGGTGGAGAAGGAGCCCGGGCCGGTGTAGAAGGACTGCTGGCCGCTGTAGTTGCCGCCGACGTTGACGCGGTCGACGAGGACGCCAGGGGTCGACTGCAGCACCGTCCACGGGTCGCGGGCGGTGGGGATCTTCTGCAGCTCGTTCTGGCTGACGGTGTTGCCGGTGCGAATCGCCTTCTCGTCGAGCAACGGGCTCTCGGAGGTGACGGTGATGACGTCTTCCACCGCCGAGCTCATCGTCACCTCGATCGAGGTGTTGCGGCCGACGTTGATGACGATCTTGGGGTACTCGACCGGCGAGAAGCCCTGCAGCTCCGCCTTGATCTTGTAGCTGGCGGGCGCCAGGCTCAGGAAGCGGAACTCACCTTGGGCATTGGTGACCTGGATCTGCGGCGCCTCGCCGGTGTCCAGGGTGACGGTGACGCCGGGCAGGGCGGCGCCGGTCTGATCGCTGACCTTGCCGTAGAGGTTGCCGGTCTGCAGCTGCGCCATCGCGGCGCCAGCGCTTACCAGCAACAGCCCCGCGGCGACAGCCACGAACCGTCCCCAGTGATTGTTGCTCTTCATGCCTGTGAACCTCCTGAATCAGGTTGTTGATGAGCCCTCGCGCAGAATGCAAGCCACGAGTGATGCCGGCGAGGACTGTGAAAGATCAGGGTTCGGAAAGAATCTCGTCAATTGTCAGCGAGGACGCGAGTCGCCTTGCACCTCCTTTCGCAGCGTACCGACGGAAGCACCCCTGGCCCATCGAGATGTGAGAGTTCCAGGCGTCATGGGAGCCGTCTACAGCAAGCCCAATGCCATTCGCAGAAATAAGTCGTAAATATCTGAAAACAAAACTGATATGGGCCGAGCCCCAGAGCCCGCGCGAGGCCGTTCCGCGGCCACGATCCAGCGAAATGAAGAGCGGCTGATTCAGGATTCTGAAAGTGGTTGCATCGCCGCGAGCGAAAGTGGATCTCAACCGCGACCGGGAGCCTGGCGCCCGCTGCAAGTGGTGCTACGGCGCCGCGCCAAAGTGGATATTCACCGCCTCGCGGAGCGGTGCGAAGATGGCGGACGGGTGTGGGCGGGGGCTAGATGCTATGCAATGAATCCGCGTTGCGCAGCACGTCCGGCCCGTTCGGGGCAGGAGCGCCGGGGCTGTTCTCCAGCGTGATCTTCACGCCCCTGGTGCCGGCGGGCATGTGCTCCGATGACAACTCCGAGGAGTCTTCGCGGTTGGCGGCGAAGGTGCCGCCGCTCACCATCCCCTGATCGGCGACGAACCAGAGCTGGTAGACCCTGCCATCGCCCGCGGGCCGCAGGCCGCGCACCGACATGTACCAGTGCTGGTGATCGGCGGCGACGAACAGCATGCCGCGGGCATCCGACACCTTCGCATCGGGGGCGCCGGCCTGGGTGACCGCCCGCAGGGTGCAGACCTCGACCGCCGGCGAGGTCACCATGGCGACGCCGGCGCGCAGGCTGCTGACCTGGGTGTTGAGCTGCCGCAGCCGCGCCTCCACCTCGCCGGCATGCTGCAACGCCGAGTTGCGCTCCGCGGCAAGGTGGGCGATGGCGTCGCCCTTTTCCGCCAGGCCGCGGTAGAGCCAGCCGCAGACGCCAAGCAGCGCCAGGATCAGTGCAGCCGCCAGCGACAGCGGCCATCTGGAGGGGCTGGAGGGGCTGGAGGGGCTGGAGGAGCGCGAGTGGCGCGCGGGCCTGGCGAGGCTCGGTGCTGGCGCCGAGGTTGGAGCCGGGGCGACCAGCGCCGCCATCAGCCGGAGCCTTGCCGCGGGCGGCGGCGGGGTGGGCGGCAAGGCGTAGGCAATCAGGCCGAGCGCCTCGTGGTAGAGACGGCCGAGCGTCTCCTCCTCGGCGGCGGGCGCCGGCATCGCGACGGCGCCGGGCTCCGCTTCCCGCGTCCCGAGGGCTTCCACGAGGGCAGCCAGGCCGGCCCGATCTTCGGGTGTAAGTTCCTCGCTCACAGCAGCTGTCGGATCTCTTCGCGTAGCGCGTGGCGCAATTTCTTCATGGCGAGCAGGGTGCGCGTCTTGACCGTTCCCAGGGGCAGGCCGGCCTTGGCGGCGATCTCGCTCTGGGTCAGACCTTCGTAGAACGCCATCTCCAGCACCTCACGCTGTTCGGGCGGCAGCACCGCCAGCTCGCGCCGAACTCGCTCGTGCCTCTCCTGGTTCCATACGTTCTCGAGCGCCTCGGGGGATGTATGCAAGGCGCCGGCGGCGGGCGCCGCCTCGGTGGCGGCCTCGCGGGTGCGCTCGACCACCCGGCGGCTGCGCAGGCGGTCGATGGCGCGGCTGCGGCCGATCAGCACCAGCCAGGTCGACACCGAAGAGCGGGCCGGATCGTAGCGCTCGCCGCGGTTCCAGACCTGGATGAACACCTCCTGCAGGACCTCTTCGGCATCGGCGTGGTTGCCGAGGATGCGGCGGGCGAGCGCCAGCAGGACGGGGGCGAAGCGGTCGTAGAGCTCGGCCAGGGCATGCGGTTGCCGCTCCGCGACCCGTTGGACCAGCGCGGTGTCGCTCAGGGCGCTCAGGGCGCTCAGAGCCGCCGGGGACCCGGGCTGAGATGAGGTAGGATCCATTCCCGCTGTCTGTCGATGCCCTTTGGGCGAGGATAGCATGACCGCCGGCACCCGCCGGCCGGGGCGAGCCGGCACAGAAAGGCATCCACCATGGAAGGAAGCGGCCAGGGCAGCGGCCCGCTGCAGCCGGCGATCCGGGTGATCATGATGCCCAAGGACACCAACGCCCTGGGCACCATTTTCGGCGGCATCATCCTGTCGTACATCGACCAGGCGGGCGCGGTCGAGGCGCACCGCCACGCGCCGGGGCGGCTGGTGACCGTCGCCATGCGCGAGGTCATCTTCCATGCGCCGGTTTTCGTCGGCGACCTGGTCAGCCTCAACACCGAGACCTTGCGCCGCGGCCGCACCTCGATCACCGTCAAGGTGACCGTCGAGGCCGAGCGCGCCAGCCGCGGCACCGCCAGGGTGAAGGTGACCGAGGCCGAGGTCGTGTACGTGCACGTGGACGAGAACAACCAGCCGCTTCCCCTGGCCGCTCAGCCGGCGGCGGCGCCGCTCGCCGGCTAGTCCCGGTCTGGTAGCATCACCGCATGGAACCGCCAGCTCGCGGCAGGCGACTGTTCTCTTACGACGAGGCTCTGGCCACCTTCCCCGCCGTCCGCGACCTCACCGCGGCGGCGGTCCGCCAGATGGAGGCGGTGGTCAATTCCCTCGCCAGCCGGGACGAGCTCGAGACTCGCCGCCAGGAGCTCGAGGAGTCCTGCGAAGAGATCGTCCGCGCCTGGGCGCGGGAGATCGTCGCCGTCGGCTGCGAGGTCAAGGGCCTCTGGCTGGTCGATTGGGACAACGGCGACGGCTATTACTGCTGGCGCTTCCCCGAGGAGACCATCTCCTTCTTCCACACCTACGAAGAGGGTTTCGGCGGCCGTTTGCCGATCAACTAGCTGGAGTCAATCCCCTCCTCTTGCCAGCGACTCCGAGACATGAAACGGCGAGCGGCGAACAGAACGGGGCAGTTTCGTCTTAGCGCTCTGCCAGCAGGCGCTGCAGGCGGTCGAGGCCCAGGCC
Organism: Thermoanaerobaculia bacterium; assembly: GCA_035308185.1. Classification (GTDB taxonomy): domain Bacteria; phylum Acidobacteriota; class Thermoanaerobaculia; order Multivoradales; family UBA5704; genus JASLEW01. The sequence continues at coordinate 4,490 of DATGHG010000131.1, forward strand.
CTCGAGGTTGGCGGCCACCGCGTCGGCGGCGGCGAGCCGCTCTTTCGAATACGTGTGTGCGACGCCCAGCGTCAGCAGCCCGGCGCCGGCGGCCGCGGCGAGCCCCGCCGGGCTGTCCTCCACCGCCAGCACCTCGTGCGGATGGAGCATCCGCTCCGGCAGCGGCGGTAGGACGTTGAGCGCCTCGAGCGCGCGCCGGTACCCCTCGGGGTCCGGCTTGCCCTCGGCGACGTCCTCCGCCGTCACCAGCGTCTTGAAGTGCCCGGCGAGACCGGCCTGCCGCAGGGCGCCGTCGACCTCCTCGCGCAGCGCCCCGCTCACCACCCCCAGCATCAGGCCGGCGGCGGCGGAGCGTTCCACCAGCTCGGCGGCTCCCGGGAACAGCGGGTAGCCGCGCTCGTGGACGCGCTCCTGGTAGTAGGCGGCCTTGCGCGCGATCAGGCGCATCAGCCGCGGCACCGACGGCGCCTGGCCGGCGGCGGCGAGCACCGCCGCGAAACAGCCGCGGTCGTCGAACCCCAGGTAATCCTGGTAGTAGTCCCTGGCGTCGAGCGCGAGCCCTTCCTCGGCCAGCACGCGCTGGAACATCTCGAGATGGATCGGCTCGTCGTCGACCAGCACGCCGTTGAAATCGAACAGGATGGCCCGCAGCACGCCGAGATCATACCTCCCGCGCCAGGCGCGGCAGGGCGGCGCTGGTGTCGGGCGCAAGATGACGCCAACTGCCGGGCGCGGTATGGCACTGGCTGCGGGCGCGGAATGGCGCCGCCCCCTCGCCGGTTGTTCTTTCAGCAGGCGGCGGATTTGACTTGGCCGCAACCCGCCGCTATGGTGACGGCAGCGTGACGCTTGAAGGAGAGTCCATGGAAAACGTGCAGTCTCAACCCGTTGGCGACGCTACCGGCAGCAACCCCGAGAACACCGAGAACCCCGCGAACACCGAGGACACCCCGGTGACCCTGACCCCAAAGGCGGCGGACATGGTCAAGATCACCCGCGAGCAGGAGGGCATCGGCGCCACCCAGGGGCTGCGGGTCGCGGTGCGGGGCGGCGGTTGCAGCGGCTTCGAGTATGCGCTGGACTTCGAGGGCGAGGCGCGGGACAACGACTACGTCTACGACCAGCACGGGGTGACGCTCTACGTGGACGCGGTGAGCGCCCGCTACCTCGAGGGCACGATCGTCGACTACGTTCTGGGGACCAGCGGGGCGGGCTTCAAGTTCAACAACCCGCGCGCCGCCGGCACCTGCGGCTGCGGCTCCTCGTTCACCGTCTGAGGCCGGCAAGCCCGCTCAGGGGCGGCCCGGCCCCGCCGGCGCGGCAGAGCCGGCCGGATCGACCATCGGCAACGCCCGCACCTCGGCGCCAGCACCACCCCCCGCCAGCTGCAGGACGCTGCCGGGAGCGGCGGCCCGCCGGTGCAGGATCGCCAGACCAATCGCCGACTCGAGCGCCGGCGACCAGACGGCGGTGCCGATCGATCCCGCCTCGCGGCCCTCGAACAGCAGGGCGGTGCCCGGGGCCGGCACCGTCTCGCCGTCGAACATCAGTCCGCACAGCGACTTCTGCACCGCGCCGCGGTAATGGATGCGGGCGACCACCTCCTGCCCCAGGTAGCAGCCCTTGGTGTAGCTGACCGCCTGCTCCTCGCCGGTTTCCTGCGGGAAGCTCTGTGGCCCGAAATCCTGGCCGAAACGGGGGATTCCCGCCTCCGTCCTCACCGCCTCCAAGGCATCGTCGCCGGCGGCACGCAGGCCGGCGTCTCCCTCGGCGCCCTCGGTGTCCTCAGGGTCCTCGGTGTCCTCGGAGCTGGACCAGGCCAGCAGCTTCTCCCTGAGCGGCCCGGCCGCCGCGGCCGGCACCCACAGGGTCAGGGCCGGCACCCCCAGGCGCTGGGTCCGCTGGACCGCGACCTCGGTGCCGAGCACAGTCGCCCGGGCGTGCTCCCAGGGAGCCGCCGGCAGCGCGCAACCGGGCGCCACCGCCGCCAGCACCGTCGCCGCGCGCGGCCCGGCCAGGGTGAGTGGCAGCACGTCGAGCAGCGGGCGCATCTCGACCCGGTCGGAGAGGAGGTATTTCCGCAGGTGCCCGGCGATCGGCTCCTGCTGGCCGGGCGGCAGCTCAAGCCAGAGCCGGTCGGCGTGGGCAAGGATCACCGCATCGGCGAGGATGCGGCCCTGAGTGCTGGTCAAGAAGCCGTAGGTCCCCTGCCCTGGCGTCAGCCCCTTGACGTCGCAGGTCACGTAGGCATTCAGGAAGCGCAGCCGGTCCGCGCCGAGCACCTCCATCCGGTCGAGCCCGGAGCGGTCGGCGATGGCACAACCCTGGCGCAGGGCCAGGTAATCACGGGAAAGCCGGCCGCGAGCTTCGGCAGCGGCGCCGTTGCCGGCGCCGGCAGCGGCGGCAAGCGGCGTATCGGTGACGTTCACGCCCTCAGTCTAGACGAAACGCCGCCCTCTGGCTCGGCACTTTCGGGCCGGGCTCTTTGCCTCTCATCCCCCGGGATCCCCCGGGATCGGCCAACGCCCGCGGGAGCCGAGCCTTCGGCATGTAAGATCCCGCCATGAGCGTCCTCGAAAGCTTCAAGGTGTCCCATCCGGGCGGCGGCGTGCTGCACGGCCTGGTCGATCTGCCCGAGGCCCCGGGGCCGCGGCCGACGGTGGTGATCTGCCACGGCTTCAAGGGCTTCATGGATTGGGGGTTCTTCCCGGCCCTGGCGACGTTGCTGGCGGAGCGCGGCTTCGTCGTGGTGCGCTTCAACCTCGCCGGTGCCGGCATGAAGCCGGGCGACGACCTGGTCAGCGACCCGCGCGCGTTCCGCGACAACACCTACAGCGCCGAGCTGGCCGACCTGCTGCGGGTGCTCGAGGCGACCGGCGTCGAGATCGCCCCCGATCGCATCGACCGCGCCCGCATCGGCATCTTCGGCCACAGCCGCGGCGGCGCCGCCGCCGTCCTCGCCGCCGCCGCCGAGCCCTGGCGCGAGCGCATCCAAGCCCTGGTCACCTGGGCCGCCATTGCGCGCGTCGATCGCTACACCTCCGAGGAACAACGGACCTGGCGGGAGGCCGGCGAGCTGCCGGTGGTCAACTCGCGCACCGGCCAGCGCCTCGCCCTCGGCCCCGGCCTGCTCGAGGACGTCGAGCGCAACGCCGCCGGCAGCCTCGACATCCGGGCCGCCGCCGGCCGCCGCGCCGCTCCCTGGCTGATCGTCCACGGCGCCGACGACGAGAGCGTGCCGGCGGGCGAGGCGACGGAGCTCGACGAGCGGGCAGCCGGCACCCACGAGCTGCTCTCGATCCCCGGCGCCGGCCACACCTTCGGCGCCCGCCACCCCTTTGCCGGCCCCACGCCGCACCTGATCCAGGCGCTCAACGCCACCCAGACCTGGTACCGCCGCTACCTCTGAAGGCCGCCCCGCCGGCGGCGCAGCTCGGCGAAGAGCTCGTCCACCGGCGCGATGCCCGAGGCGGGGAAATTGTCCGGGTTCTCCCAGAACTCGGCGAGGGCGCCGCTGCCCCAGCTCTCGTAGACCGCCACCTTGAGCATGAGTTGCAGCTTGTCGCAGGCCTTGACCAGCCGCGACTCCGGCGTGGCGCCCTCCTGGTACTCGGCGTAGAGGCGGCGCGAGCGCTCCGGCAGCGGCGCCAGCACCTCGGCGATGGCGGCGCTCTCGGCGGCGTTCTTGGCGCCGGCCGGGAAATAGCGGGCGGCGGTGCGCGGCAGGTCGCCCACCCGCAGCTCGGCGAGGTCGTGCACCAGCGCGATCTCCATCGCCCGCGCCACGTCGAGGCCCGGCAGGCGCGCGCCCAGCGTCCAGACCATGAACAGGACGTGCCAGCTGTGCTCGGTGACGCTCTCCGGGTCGGCGACTCCGCGCAGCACGTAGCCGCTGCGCGGGATGCGGTCCAGCACCTGCAGCTCGAGGAGCAGCTCCAGCAGGTTTTCGTTGCTGCGCAATCCGCTACCGGCCGGACGCGAAGGTATCCAGCCAGCCCCGCGTCCAGTAGTCCGACAGGGTGATGAAGATCATGAACCCCAGCCACAGGAAACCCGACACCACGGTGAGCTTGGTCAGGTTCGAGCTGTGGCGGACGTGCATGAAGAAGAGCACCACCGCCGTTCCCTTGAGCACCGCGATGCCCAGCGCCACGATGTCGTTGAGCGGCCCGAGGTTGAACTTCGCCACCACCACGGTGACGAAGGTCATGACGATCAGGAAGCCGAAGGTCAGGAAGTACGGCTTGCGCGAGGGTGCGTGCGGGTGCGTTTCGTCTTCGGCCATCTCGAGCTTACCTCGCGCCTACTCAGTGCGCCCCGATCAGGTAGAGCAGCGGGAACAGGAAGATCCAGACGATGTCCACGAAGTGCCAGTACAGCCCGATGCACTCCAGGGGGTTGTGCCACTCGGCGGTGAAGCGCCCGCGCCAGGACGGCACCAGCAGGTAGCTCAGCAGCCCGACGCCGACCACCATGTGCAGGGCGTGCAGGCCGGTCATACAGAAGTAGAGCGAGAAGAAGACCTCGGCCTGCTCGGGGTGGCACGGCTCGCCGGGCGGGCAGGGATAGTGGAAGCTCGGGCCCGGCACCAGGTGGTGCTTGGTGAGGTGGGTCAGCGCGTCGATGCCGAACGGCACCCCCTTCTCGCTGTACTCGACGGTCTTGATGCCGAGGAAGGTGAGGCCGAGCGCCATGGTGATCAGCAGGAACAGCACGGTCAGCTTGCGCTTGCCGATCTGCGCCGCCCAGATGGACAGCGCCATGGTCAAGCTGCTGCAGATCAGCACCGCCGTGTTGGTGGCGCCCAGCGTCACGTTCAGCTCGTGGCTGGCCTGGGCGAAGACGCCGTGGAAGCGCTGCCGGTAGATCACATAGGCGGTGAACAGCCCGCCGAAGAAGAGGATCTCGGTGCAGAGGAACACCCACATGCCGAACGTCGACGCCTCGCGCTGCTGATCGAGGTCGTCGAAGTGGTGCTGCAGCCTGGCGTGGCCACCGGTGACGCTATGCAATGTGGGCCTCCCGGCGAGCTGCCGGAGCGTAATCGTAGGCTTCTTCGGTGACCACCACCGGATAGTCGAAGTTGTAGGTCGGGGGTGGCGAGGTCGTCTCCCACTCCAGCCCCTTCACGCCCCACGGATTGGCTCCCGCCTGCTTGCCGTAGAACAGCGAGTACAGGAAGTAGCACAGCGGCAGCACGTAGCCGACGCCGAGCACCGAGGCGCCGGCGGTCGACAGCACGTTCCACACCTGGAACTCGGGCGGATACTCCCAGTAGCGGCGCGGCATGCCGAGGTAGCCGAGGATGAACTGCGGGAAGAAGGTCAGGTTGAAGCCGACGAAGATCAGCAGCGCCGACAGCCGCGAGGCGAACACCGGGTAGAGCTTGCCGGTCATCTTCGGCCACCAGTAATGCAGGCCGCCCATGAACGCCATGATCGTGCCGCCCACCATCACGTAGTGGAAGTGGGCGATGATGAAATAGGTGTCGTGCAGGTGCAGGTCGATGCCCAGGGTGGCGATCATCACCCCGGTCAGCCCGCCGATGGTGAACAGCCCGATGAAGCCCAGGGCGTAGAGCATCGGCGTCTCGTACGACACCGAGCCCTCGTAGAGCGTCGCCGTCCAGTTGAACACCTTGATCGCCGACGGCACCGCCACCAGCATCGACAGCAGCGAGAACACCGTCGCCGCGTACACCGATTCGCCGGTCAGGAACAGGTGATGCCCCCAGACCAGGAAGCCCAGCACCGCGATACCCATGCTGGAGAAGGCGACGACCGAATAGCCGAACACCCGCTTGCGCGAGAAGGCGGCGATCAGCTCGCTGATCACCCCCATGCCGGGCAGCACCATGATGTACACCGCCGGATGGGAGTAGAACCAGAACAGGTGCTGGAACAGGATCGGGTCGCCGCCCAGCCGCGGATCGAACAGCCCCAGGTTGAGCGTCCGCTCGACGGCCACCATCATCAGGGTGACCGCGATCACCGGCGTGCCCAGGATCATGATCAGGCTGGTGGCGTAGTGCGACCAGATGAACAGCGGCAGGCGGAACCAGGTCATGCCCGGCGCCCGCATGCGGTGGATGGTGACGATGAAATTGAGCCCGGTGAGGATCGACGAGAAGCCGGCGATGAAGACGCCGATCGCGGTCGAGACCACGTAGCCGTTCGAGTAGTGAGTGGAGAACGGGGTGTAGAACGTCCAGCCGGTGTCGACGCCGCCGTGGATCAGCGCCCAGAGGGTGAAGCAGCCGCCCAGCACGTAGATGTACCAGGAGAGCAGGTTGATCCGCGGGAAAGCCAGGTCCTTGGCACCGATCATCAGTGGCACGAAGAAGTTGCCCAGGGTGGCCGGGATCGACGGCACCAGGAAGAAGAACACCATGATGACGCCGTGCATGGTGAACAGCCGGTTGTAGGTGGCGGCCTGCACCAGGTCGCCCTCCGGCGTCAGCAGCTCGAGGCGGATCAGCATCGCGAAGATGCCGCCCAGGGCGAAGAACGCCGTGATCGAGATCAGGTACAGGATCGCGATCCGCTTGTGGTCCTTGGTGAGCAGCCACGACTTCCAGCCGTAGCCGTCGTGAAGATAGCTGGGACGGTCCAGGGCGACGCCCGAGGGCGGTGCGGTCGGCGTGTTCGTGCTGTTCATGATTCGGCTCTCACTTGGTCGGGCCCGAGGCGGAGGGCATGGAGCCGGCCGGTCCGCCGGTGGACGGGCTCGAGCTGCCGGGCGGATTCACGGCGCCGGTGCCCATGGCGGGCGCGCCGCCCAGCGACTTGAGGTAGGAGATCAGGTCGATCAGCTGCTCCTCGTTGATCTGCCCCTGGTAGGTCGGCATGATCGGTTGCCAGCCTTTGACCACTTTCGCCGCCGGCAGCAGGATCGACTCCCGCAGGTAGGCGTCGTCGGCGAGCACCATGCCGCCGCCTTCGAGCGGCACCTGGTGCCCGTAGACCCCCTGCAGGCTGGGACCGCGCGCCATCCAGCCCGGTCCCATCTCGTGGCAGGTGTAGCAGGCCAGGCTCTGGAAGAGCTGGGCGCCCACCGCCACCGGCGCCTGACCCCCGGCCGGACCGCCGGCCAGCCAGGCCGTGTAGTCTTCGGGCGTCATCACCACGATGCTGCCCACCATGCGCGAGTGCTCGGCGCCGCAGTACTGATCGCAGAACAGGTGGTAGGTGCCGACGCGGGTGGGCCGGAACCAGACCGAGGTGTAGGCGCCGGGGTTGACGTCCTGCTTCAGCCGGAACGCCGGCACGCCGAAAGCGTGGATGACGTCCTCGGAGGTCATGGTCAGCTTGACCGTCTGGCCGGTCGGGACGTGCAGGTGATTGATCTCGCGGTTGCCGTTGGGATGCTCGAACTTCCACATCCACTGCTTGCCGGTCGCCCAGTACTGGACCGCGTCGGGGGGCGCCTTGTGCTGGACGAAGAACAGGCGGGCGCCCCAGGCGAACATCCCCAGCATGATGAACAGCGGCACCGCGGACCAGATGACCTCGAGCCACCAGGCCTCGTGCGGCGTGCCGACGTCGTCGGGGCGGCGGCGCCGGTACCTGACCATGAACACGACGATCAGGACGGCGATCAGCAGGGTGAAGAAGAGGCTGATCGCCAGCCAGACGCCGAACATGGCGTCGACCTCGCGCGCCGTCGCCGTGGCCTCCTCCGGAAAGAACGGTAACGACCGCATATCAGGCAGTTCCCAAGGGGTTGGGGCGCTGGTGCTCGCGCCGCAGCAACAGCGCGATCATCAGGCCCAGGCCCGCCACAGACAGCAGCGCGCTGAGGCGGACGATGTTGAGGGTCACGACGCTGTACCTGCCCTGCACCGGATCGTAGTGGAAGCAGTAGAGCAGCACCTGATCGATCGGCGAGCCGATGCGGTTGCTGGCGGCCTCCACCAGTCCCAGCCGCACGTTGCGCGCCGGGAAATCGATGCCGTAGAGGTAACGCGACGCCGCGCCCTGCGGGGTCAGCAGCACGATGCCGGCGGCATGGGCGAACTGGCGCACCTGCGGGTCGTAGAAGTAGCGGAAGCCGACCGTCTGTGCCAGCCGCCGGATCGGCTCGGCGCCGCCGGTCAAAAAATGCCAGGCGCCGGCGGTCTCCGGCCGGCCGTAGTCGCGCAGCACGTCCCGCTTGGCGGCGGCCGCCATCGCCGGCGTCTCGCGGGGGTCGAAGCTCACCACCACCACCTCGAACTCCTTGCCGGCGTCGAACGTCATCCCCTTGAGGCTGCGCGCCAGGCCGTTGAGGGTCAGCGGGCAGAGCATCGGGCATCCGTAGTAGACCAGCGCCAGGACCACCGGCCGCTTGCCGAAATAGTCGCCGATGCGCACCGTCT
>DATGHG010000132.1:0-2659 GCA_035308185.1 Thermoanaerobaculia bacterium
GACCCGCCCGCCGACGATCCCCGAGACCTGCCGCTGGCAGCAGTGATCGAGTTGTTGGAGCAGCGGGCCGAGCGGGCCGAGAGGATTGGCGACCTCGAAGCGAAGGTGGCAGCCTGCGGCGCGGAGATCGAGCGCTGGCGCCAGCGGGTCACCGCGATGGAGGCCACGCGCGCCTGGCGGTGGCGCGCCCGGCTGCTGCGCTGGCGCCGCGGGCGCGGCGATTGAATGCAGGGCCCGCGCCGCCGCCCCGACCACCGGCGGCGGAGCGGCGAGGCGCGGGCCTGAAAGCTGCGGAAGCTCTCCCCTTAGTGCACCGGGAGAGCCGTGATCGTGCCGCCGACGATGTCGTTGCCGGGACTGTTGCCGGCGATGTTGTTGCTGCCGAAGCCGCCGACGGTGCCGCTGTTGGAGATGGAGACGCCGGTGCCGTTGGCCGTGACGCTGGTCTCCGCCATGCGCACCGTCGCGGCGGAGCCGTTCGCCACGACGCCGGTCGCATTGCTGGTGGCGACGACGTGATCGAGGAACAGGGCGGCCGCGGTGGCGGTGGTGGTGGTCGCATTGAGGCCCGCGAACTTGTTGCCGGCGGCGATGCTGTTCTGCACCGTCGCCTGGCCGCCGTCCTGGGTCCGCAGTCCGAGGACGTTGCTCTCCATGCGGACGTTGTCCAGGGAAGCGGTGACGCTGCTGATGGGGCTGGGCGCGATGACGATGCCGCCGCCATTGGGGCTCGCGCCATTGTTGCGCACCGTGGTGTTGTAGACGAACAGCTGGCTGCCGGCATTGGCCGGCTTGAAGTCGATGCCGAAGCCGGTGAAGCCGTTGATCTCACAGTTCTCGACGTAAACCTTTCCGGCCTGCAGGATCGAGATGCCGTCCAGGCCGGTGCCGAGGCCCTCGAAGGTGAGGCCGCGAATCATCACCACGTCGTTCACCCCGGCGCTGACGACGAAGCCGTTGGTGCCGCTGACCAGCACGCCGGCGATCAGGCCGTCCGCTTCGATCGAGATGCACTTGGTGATGGTCAGCGCGCCGAAGCCGCCCGGATCCAGGACGTCGATCTCGCCGCACGGCGCGGTCTTCGAGATCGCGCCAGCAAAGGTCTTGCAGGGCGCGGTGCGGCTGCACGGGTTGGCGTCGTCGCCGACGCCCGAGACCCAGGTCCGCGTCGCCTGCGCATGGGCGAGTGACGCGCTGGCGAGAAGGGTCAAGAATGCGGTGACGAGAATGCGCAATTGCATCGATTTCTTCATGCTGGCCTCCCTTGAGCCGCTGGTCGCGGCGAGTGCTGGGGATTGTTCAAGCCCCCAGATTGTAGCGGCGATTGCGGCGCCGAGTCAAAACCACGACCCACGTTGCGGCGTCGGCTCGACCGCGTTTCGGAGCGCGTGCTACCATGCGCGCCTCGAGATGGACGGCTCCTCGCGGCTCCCAGAGGCATCCGACCGGCCCGACCGTCGCTTTTCACCCATCGTGATCGCCGGGATGCATCGCTCCGGCACCTCCTATCTCACCTCCTTGCTGCATGCATCCGGCCTGCCGGTGGCGGAGCGGTTGATGGCCCCGGATGCCGGCAATCCCCGCGGCTATTTCGAAGACCTGGACTTCTACGAGCTCCACCTGCGGATGCTCCACGCCTGCACGCGCGACGAGCCGGGTTTCCGCGATTGGGGTTGGACCGAGAGCGAAGCGCTGGACCGCGGCCGGCTGCCGGAGTTCCGCGACGCGGCCCTGGCGCTGGTCAGGAGCCGCCGCGAGCGCCCGGGAGTCTGGGGATGGAAGGACCCCAGGACCGCGCTGCTGCTCGATTTCTGGGACGAGGTCCTGGCCGCGGCGGAAACCTCTCCGGGGTATCTCCTGGTCTACCGTTCCCCCTGGGACGTCGCGGACGCGATGCAGCGGCTCCGCGCCGACGTCTTCCTGGAGCATCCGGACTACGCCTACCGGATCTGGACCTTCTACAACCGCCAGCTGCTGGCTTTCCATCGCCGGAACCGGCATCGCTCGCTGTTGGTCGCGATCCGCGCCATCCTCGCCGATCCCGCGGCCTTCGCCTCGCTGCTGGCCGCCAGGCTCGGCCAGCAGATCGACGCCGGCGCCGGCGCGCGCCTCTTCGCCGCCGGCGGTCTGGTCACCCGCGCCGCGGACGATCCGCTCATCGGGCTGGTCGCGGCCGCCTCGCCCGAGGCCATCGGCCTGCTCGGCGAGCTGGACCGCGACGCGGATCTCCCCGCCGCCGCCCTGTGGCGGCGTCCGGGCCCGCTGCGGGCGCCGGCGCCGTCGCAGCCGCCGCCGGCGGTGACGGTCGTCATCCCTTGCCGCGACGACGGCGAGCTGCTGTTGGAGGCCGTGGCCAGCGCCGAGAGCCACGCTCCCGGCAGCGAGCTGATCGTGGTCGACGACGGCTCGCGCCAGACGCGCACGCTGCAGATGCTCGACGTCCTGCGTCGCGCCGGGTATCGGGTGCTCGACGCCGCCGGCGATGGCTCCCCCGCCGCGGCCTGCAATGCCGGCTGCGCGGCGGCCCGCGGCCGCTATCTCCTGCCGCTCGACGCCGCCGACCGCTTGCACGGCGGTTTCCTCGCGGCGGCGATCGGCCTGCTCGACGCCGACGGCGGCCTGGGAGCGGTGTACGGCGACCGCCTGCAGTTCGGGCGCC
>DATGHG010000133.1:0-32030 GCA_035308185.1 Thermoanaerobaculia bacterium
CGCCGCGGCGCACGGCCGGCGACCGGGATGCTGCTGCGACGGGTTCGGGCACGGGCAGGCGTCAGCGGAAGGGTCGCCCCCGGGCTCGTCAGGTCGCCGCGGGAGGAATCGTCAGGATAACGGATCGCCGCCGGATCCGCATCCGCCATGCACGGCCGCGGCGCATCACCTGATACGCCACGAGCACGCCACGAGCACGCCACCAGCACGCCACCAGCACGCCACCAGGGCGTCACCAGCACGTCACCAGCGCGTCACGCCCTGGCAGCTAACCTGCATATTCTCATCTGGCTCTGAACGAGGCCGGACAGCCGGGGTATTCATCACAACCGACATAAAAGAAGGAGGCGATCCATGATGCACAAAGTCGCTGTCATCACAGCCATGCTGCTGTTGCCGCCTGCCGCACTGCTGATGGCGCAGGGACTCCCGGAAAGCGGCGATCCCCAGCCGGCATTCCTGCCCACCCCGCCCACGGTTGCGTCCACCGTGCCCCCCAACGGGGACGTGAACCCGTACGGAGTCGCCTTCGTTCCCGCCGGCCTCCCCGCGGGGGGAAAGCTCGCCAAGGGCGACGTCCTGGTTTCCAACTTCAACAACCAGGCGAATCTACAGGGGACCGGCACCACCATCGTCGACGTGCCGGCGAACGGCGGCGCGCCGACGGTCTTCTTCCAGGGGACGGCCCCGCTCGGCCTGTCGACCGCCCTGGCGGTGCTGCACGAGGGCCTGGTGGTGGTGGGCAACATGCCGACCAGCGACGGGACCTGCGCCACCGCCCAGGCGGGAGCGCTGCTGGTGATCAACAGCAGCGGCCAGCTGCTGTCCACCCTGACCGACTCCGAGATCGACGGCCCGTGGGACATGACGGTCTTCGAGCAGGGACGGGGGCGCCTCCTGCTCTTCGTCGCCAACGCGCTGAACGGCACGGTGGTCCGCCTCGACGCGCGGGTGATCCCCGGCGGCCTGACCGTGCTCAGCCACACCCAGATCGCCTCCGGCTACCAGCACCGCTGCGATCCCGCGGCCCTAGTGGTCGCCCCCACCGGCCTGGTCTACGACCCGGCGAAGGACGTGCTCTACGTGGCCTCGACCGACGACAACAAGGTCTACGCGGTCAGCCACGCCGCCGAGACCACGCGCGACGGGGGCACCGGACACGTGATCTATGAGGACAACGCCCACCTGCACGGGCCGCTGGCGATGGCGCTCGCCCCCAACGGCGATCTGCTGGTTTCCAACTCCGACGTGATCAACTCGGATCCCAACCAGCCAAGCGAGATTGTCGAGTTCACGATCGAGGGCAGGTTCGTCAAGCAGCTGTCGGTGGATCCGATGCAGGGCGGCTCGTTCGGGCTGGCCGTGGCCAGCGGCAGGGGCGGCACCCGCTTCGCCTACGTGGACGACGTCACCAGCACCTTGACCATCTTCAATCTGCCGTAACCTGCCGTAACGCGTACGGCACCTGCCGCCGCCGGCGGGGCGGTCCGTCCCGCCCCGCCGCCGGCAGCGGCTCAGTCGTCGTTGCGCAGCGCCGCGACGTCGCCGGCCCGCGTGGCGAAAACCAGGGCGAGCGCGGCGCCGTGCGGCGGCAGGTTGACCCGCAGCCGCTGCACGGCGCCGGTCCGCACGTCGTAGGTGGCGAAGGGCACGGCGTCGCCCTCGGCGGCGCCCGCCGGTCGCCGCTCGGGCAGGAAGAGCTGCGCCGCGGGCCGGGACGGGAAACGCACCAGCCCGGCCGTCGGCCCGTCCCATCGGTACTGCACCAACCGCGCGCCGCGTGCGAAGAGGAGCCGCGCATAGGTCACCGGGTAACCGTCGGCCGAGGCCGAGCCGAGGGCCGTGGCGCCGGTCCAGGCGCCGAGCTCGCGCTCGATGCCGCCCACCATCTGCTGGAACGGCGCCGCTGCCTGGTCGGCCGGCAGGCCGAAGAGGTCGGCCATCGCCGCGAAGTCATGCCGCCGCGCACCGGCGAGCGCCGCCTCGACCTTGGCCGCGCGCTCCTGCATGCGGGCGCGTTCGTCCTCGTCCTGGCCCGCCAGCAGCAGGGCGAGCCCGGCCGGCCCCTCGGCCGAGACGTGCAGACCGCCGTCCGCGGCCGCGGCGCGCAGCCGCTCGCCGCCGGCGAGGACGTAGATCCCGGCGCAGCGCCGCAGCCGCTCGGGTTGCAGGCTCGCGGCCGCCGGCGGCTCGGGATCGGCGAGGCCGAACAGCCGGTTCTCGAGATGCGCGGCAGTGGAGACCGCGGAGTAGTCGGCACGGTTGGAGCTGGCGATGAGCACCGCCTGGTCGTCGAGGTAGCGCCGGAAGTCGGTCTCGAAGACGCCGTTGCCGCCGGTGTGCGAGGCGACGCGACCGCCGGTCGGGCCGGGCGCGATCGACCAACCGTAGGCGTAGCGCGAGGGCGTGATGTGGCCCTCCGGCACGTAAGGGGTGATGAGCTTCTGCCGCTCGCCGCTGGCAAGGACGCGGTCGCCGGCGAGCGCCAGGTGCCAGCGGTAGAGATCGCCGGTGGTCGACAGCACGCCGCCGTTGCCGCGCAGGTTCCACCAGGGCCCGTCCGGAGCCCAGGGATGGTCGAGCGGCGTGCCCCAGGGGCCGTCGAGACTCGTGCCGTGGGCCAGCAGCCGGCGGTCCCAGAACGACAGGCGGAACCCGGTATGGCGCATCCCGGCCGGCAGGAAGAGCCGGTCGCGCATGAAGTCGCCGAGCGGGCGGCCGGAGACGACCTCGACCACGGCCGCGAGCAGGCTGTAGCCGGCGTTGGAGTAGCGGAAGTGCCTGCCCGGCGGCAGCACCAGCGGCGCGGCGAAGAGCCGGCGCAGCATCTCGTCGCGGGATACCGGCTCGTACTCGGCGCCGAGCACGTCGGTCAGGCCGGCGGTGTGGGTGAGCAGCTGGTGGAGCGTGATGCCGGCCTTGTCCGGCGGCGCGCCGGGGAAGAAACGGACCAGCTTGTCCTCCACCCGCAGCTTGCCCGCCTGCTCGAGGGCGATCACGGCGGCGGCGGTGAACTGCTTCGAGACCGAAGCGATGTCGAAGATGGTGTCGGGAGTGTAGGGCGCGCCGGTCTCCGCGTCCGCCAGGCCGTAACCCTTGTCGAGCAGCACCTGCCCGCGGCGGGCCACCAGCACCGAGCCCGAGAAGCCGAAAGCCTCCAGCCGGCGCAGGTAAGCGTCCAGCGCCGCCCCCGCCGGTCCCCGGACCTCGCCGCGCGAGCCGCCGCGGCAGGCGGCGGACGGCATGCCGCCGCCGGCCAGCACCAGCGCCGGCAGCAGCGCCACCAGGATCGCCGGCCGCGGCAGACGCAACAGCGGGCTGGGCATGGCTGCGGCCGGCGACACGATGACGGCTGGCGGTGTTGGCGGCGTGGCGGCGTGGCCGCGTGGCGGGGTTGGCGGCGTGGCAGCGTGGCGGCGTTGGCGGCGGCTCGGGGGCGATGGCGGCGGCCGGCGATGGCTGGTGGACGATGGCGGCGGCTCGCGCGGGAATCCGCCCCAGGCAAGACACATCGTAGCTCAGGTTGCCGCAGGTTATTGCGCGCCGGCGGGCGCGAGCGGAGCCCCTCGGCCGCTTGCCGCGGACCCGCTGGTTGATGGTAAGGTGACGCGGTGAACCCTCGGGACCGCACACTGATGGTCGCCGCGCTGGGGCTGACCGCGGTGGCCCTTGCCGGCGCGCTGCTGGGCTATCTTTCCTGGCTGTTCGCCACGCTGCTGTTCGTGCCTGCCGGCGGCGCCGCGGTCTGGTTGTGGCGGCGGGGGAAACCCGCGGCAGAGGAGCAGGCCCTGCCGCAGGTCGAGGGCGGCCTGCGAATGGTCGAAAAACCGCTACCCGCCGGCCGCCCCAGGCTTCCCTACGGCTTGCGGCTGACCATCAGCACCGAGGTGTCGGTCGCGCTCGGTCTGCGCGTCGTCAGCGACAATCAGGTGCCCGAGGTCGAAGCGCTGGCGCAGACCGGGCGCGGCCCGAGCGCCCGCCAGGGCGTACCCGCCGCCGTGCGCGAGTCGCGGCAAGCCTGGCTCTTCGTGCTGCGCAACTCCCCGGGCGAGCGCGAGCTGTTCCTGCGCGTCGACCTCTTTGCCGCCCAACCGTTCAAGATCACGCGGGTCGAGCAGATCAGGGCCGGCGTGGCGGTGGCCCTGCCGGAATGGAAGGAGCTCGGCACCGCCCTGGCCACCCCGCCCGAGGACCCTGCCGCCGAGGCTCCCGCCGCCGCCAGCGCCGACAATGCCTCGCCGACCGCGCCCGCCGCGGATCCGGCTTCCTGATCCCGTCCCGGGATCCAATGGCGCGCCGCTTCCCTTTCATGGGAACAGCGGGCAGCCACCGCCCGTCGCCGGCGGCACGCAGGAGTTGTGGAAGATCTCGAAGCAGCAGATCAATGGCGCCCGGCAGTCGGCGTTGGTGGCACAGGGGTCGCAGCTCGCCAGCGCCGAGGTGTCCTGGACCGGCAGCGCCGCGGTGAGATCGGCGTTGGTGTAGGTCTGGGATCTCGTCAGCGCGGTGTCGTTGACGGTCACGGTGAAGCCGACGTCGGTGGCCGCCGAGAGGAAGGCCCAATAACGGTCGTTGATCAAGCAGCCGTTGACGACCTTGAACAGCATCTCGGGAGTGTCGGCGCCGAAGAACCAGAAGAGGCCGCCATGGACGACCCCGAGCTGCGCCAGCGGAATCGCCTGGGCGCTGCCGGAGACGCCGCCCGCCTGGGTGGTATGGAAGCTGGCCGTGACCTGGAAGCGCTGGTCCCCGGGCTGGTCGTCGATGCAGAGCACGGTATCGCTGGCAACGCAGGCAGGAGCGGCGGTCGGCACCTCCACCTGCTCGACGCCGATGCCGACGCCGTCGTTCACCACGAAGTCGAGGGGAGGGGTCGTCGTCTGGGTGGCGAAGACGCCGGTGCAGGCCGTCCTGCCGAGGTCGAAGAACAGGCTGCCGAACTGGCCGTTGGTGGAGGTGAGCTGGCTGCCGCGCTGGGTGAAGGTGATGGTGTCGCCGCGGGTCACCGGCGCGCCGCCGAAGTCGAACGTCACCAGCGTCTCGCTGTGAGCCGTCAGGTTGACGGTGGCGGTCTGGGTGCTGCCGATCATCGGGCCGGCGAAGGAACCGCGGCGCGCGGTCAGCGAGATCGAGAAGAGGCCGGACTCGTCGGAGGAGTATCCGAGCGTGACCTTCGAGAGGTTGGTGCCCTGGTATTGGGTGATGTAGATGCCATGGAAGATGTCGGTCTCCGCGACGCCGAAGAACGGGCAGGAGACGACGGACACGTACCCTTGGGCCGAGAGCGGCTGCCCGCCCAGGATCGCCAGGACCGCAAGGGTTGTCAGGATGCAGCGCGTCGCCAGAAACCGCAGCAGGACATGCTCTGAAGGCATAGCACTCGGCCCCTTTCCCGGCGCGGCGGACGCCTGCCGCGGGGGGCCGGTGCGGGACGAGGATGCGAGCCAGTCTCGCTCCAAGCCGGGAGAAGCCCCCCAGACGGCTGAACCGCGTTGCCTGACCAAATGCTATACCAGCATTACCTGATGCGCAAGCCCCTCCGCAACCATCAGCCGGGTCCACCGGCGACGTTCACCGACGGGAGCGCGGTGGCGGCGCCAGCTGGTCGAGCAGCCGGCGCACGCGCTCGATCTCGTCGGCACTGATGGTGTGTCCCATGGCCGGGTAGATCTGCTCGCTCACCTGGCCCCCCAACGCCGCCAGGAGCCGCGCGCTCTCGTGCACGTACGGCAGCGGGATGTGCGGATCGCGATCGCTGCAACCGAGAAACACCGGCGTGCCGTCGAGGCCGCGAGCGCCCGACCCTGCCAAGGAGGCGCGCGGCGTGCCGGACGGTCCGATGAGGGCTCCCGAGAGCCCGACCAGGCCACCGTAGCGCCGCGGCGCCCGGGCGGCCAGCTCCAGCGCCAGGCAGGCGCCCTGCGAGAAGCCGAGCAGCACGGTGCGGTCGGCGCCGATGCCGGCGGCGTTCAGCGCCGCGAGCAGCTCGCCGAGCACCGCCAATCCCGACGACAGCCAGGGCTCGTTCTGGTCGAGCGGCGCCAGGAAGCGGCCCGGATACCAGCTGCGCCCCACCGCCTCGGGCGCCAGGTAGGCGAGGTCCGGCCGGTCGAGCTCGGGCACCAGGCCCAGGATGTCCTCGGCGCCGGCACCGCGCCCGTGGACCAGCACCACCGCCGCCGCCGCGGCGGACGCCGGGCGGCCGGCGGTGAGCACCGGCTGGCCGGCATGCGGCCCGCTCACGCCACACCCGCCAGCACGAGCGGCGGCAGCCCTGCCTCGATCCGGGAGCGCGAGGGCTCCAGCCAAGGCGGCAGCTCGAGGCCGCTGCCGAGCCGGCCGGCGCTCTCGTCGACGGTCATTCCGGGCGCGTCGGTCGCGATCTCGAGCAGCACGCCGCCGGGCTCGCGGAAATAGATCGAGTGGAAGTACCGGCGATCCATGACCGGGCTGACGTGGTGGCCGCCCGCGATCAGGTCGCGATGCCAGGCCTGCTGCTCGCGGTCGCCGGCCACCCGCAGGGCGACGTGATGCACCGTCCCGGCGGAGATGCGGCCGCGCGCCGCCGCGGGTTGCGCCACCAGGTCGAGGCGCGTGGCGCCGGACGCGCCGACCGCGAAGCGGAAGCGCGAGCCGGTCTGGTCCGCGAGGCGGCAGCCCAAGGTGCCGGTCAACATCTCGGCCGTGCGCTCGGCGTCCCGCTCGAGCAGCGTCACGGCGAGCAGGCCGCGGATGGCGCGGTCGACCGGCACCGGGCCGCCTGCCCACGGCATCCCGGCCGCCGGCCCGGCATGGTCGACCAGCTCGAGCTCTAAACCGTCCGGGTCGAGCAGGCGCAGGACCTCTTCGTCGTCCTCGCCACCCTCGTCGGCGCCCCGCCGCCGGGGCTGGTCGTGGTCGACGCCGGCGCGGCGCAGGCGCTCGCTCCAGAAGCCGAGCGAACCCGCGGGCACCGAGAACGAGGTGACCGTCGCCTGGCCGGCCCCCAGCTGCCCGCGGCGGGCGTGCGGCCAGGCAAAGAAGGTCAGCAGGGTGCCGGGCCGCCCCAGCTCGTCGCCGTAGTAGAGATGGTAGGTGGCGGGATCGTCATAGTTGACGGTTCTTTTGACCAGCCGCAACCCGAGCACGCCGGTATAGAAATCGAGGTTGGCCTGCGGGTCGCCGGCCAGGGCGGTGACGTGGTGGAGGCCGGTAATCGGCCGGTCCTGCCGGTCGCTCGCCGGGTCCTCCTGGACAGCCTGCGGTCCGGTCGTGGAGACCGGAGGAGTCTCGATGGCCATCGGTGCCTGCCTTTCTGTTGCCTGTCGCCTCACCAGATGTCTTAACGACATCCGTGACAACAAATAGTGGCTGAAAAAATTTCACGCCTGCCGGCGGGCCTGCTGCAGCAACTCGATCAGGACGCGCAGGCGGGAGCGGCCGAGGGGGCCCAGCAGGCGGCGCAAGGCGGTCGCCAGCGGCGCCTCGATGCGGCCGGCCAGCGCCGCGCCGCGGCCGGTGATGCGGGTGCGGACGATCCGCCGGTCGCCGGCGTCGCGCAGCCGCTCGACCAGCCCCTGCGCTTCGAGCCGGTCGAGCAGGCGCGTCACGTCCGGGCCGGAGCCGACCAGACGGTCGCCGATCTCGCCGCAGGTCAGCGCGGCGGGAGCCGCGCTGCGCAGGATGCGCAGGGTGTTGTACTGTGCCGGGGTGAGGCGGTGGGGCTTGAGCTCGCGGCCCACCGCTTGCGACAGCAGGCTCGCGGTCCGCTGCAGGTCGAGGAAGGCCTCCTCCTCGGGGCCGGAGAAGGCTGCCTGCTGGCGGGTTTCGCTTGCGAGATGCCGTGCCATGACGTTTCTCCGTGAGAACGGACTTCGTGCGGACGGCATTCCCACTGGTAACCACCGGCGGCGGCCGGCCGTCTCTGGGATAGGGAGGATCCTTTCATGAGCTCGACTCGACCGCGCCGGGGACGTTTCCTGCCGGCGCTCGGCCGCGACGGCGCGACAGCGCTCCTGGCCGCAATCACCACCCTGGCCGGTCTGGCCCTCCTGGCCGGGACCACCGCACTGGCCGCATCGCCGGCCGCCGCGAAGCGCCCGAACCTGCAGGGGACCTGGAAGCTGAACCCGGAGCTGACCGCGCAGGTGAACAAGGACCAGACGGGATCCGAGCCGGCGGCAGACAAGGAGAGCGGCGGCAAGGGGCACCACAAGCAGGGCGGCGGCGACTGGGGCGGTGGCGGCATGCCGGGCGGCGGCATGCCCGGCGACGGCCTGCCCGGCGGTGGCAAGGGGCACGGCAGCGGGGCGGCGGCCGCCGCGGAGGGCGATCACGAGGGCGGCGGCGGGCCGGAGCACCGGGGCGCCGCGCTCGACGCGCTGACCATCGCCCAGGCGGGCGACCAGCTCACCATCACCGATCACCTTGGGAGCTCGCTGGCGCTCAAGGCCGACGGCAGCAGGGTCCACGTCGCCGCCGCGCCCGGCGGTGCGGCGCAGGTCAAGGCGAGATGGGACGAGGAGGGTGCCCTGGCGGTCGAGCTCAAGCCCGACAAGGGGCCCAAGCGCACCGAGTCCTACCTGGTCTCGAACGACGGCAAGCATCTGTACCTGACCGTCACCACCGGCGGGGGGATGGGCGGCGCACAGCACACGACTTTGCGCGCCTACGACCGGGCGCCGGACCCGCCGAACCCGCCGAACCCGCCGAACCCGCCGAACACCGAGCCCGCTCCGGCCCCGCCGCCGGCCCAACCGCCGGGACCCTAGCCAAAACCACCGGCCGTGCCAAAACCACCGGCCGCGCCTCACACGGTCGCGGGCCTCTCGGGTAGCGAGGCGGGCGGCGCGGTCCGGCCCGGGAAGGCCTCCAGACCATCGACGCGGCGGAGGTCGGGGAACAGACACATCCACAGCAGAGCCACGGCGATCGTGCCCAGCCCGCCCACCGCCACGGCGGGGACGGTGCCGAGCAGCGAGGCGGTGACTCCGGACTCGAACTCGCCGAGCTGGTTCGAGGTGCCGATGAACATCCAGTTGACGGCGCTCACCCGCCCGCGCATCGCGTCCGGGGTGCCGAGCTGCACGAGGGAGGAGCGGATGACCACGCTGACCACGTCCGCGGCTCCCAGGACGAACAGGGAGGCGAGCGCCACGGCGAGCGAGGTGCTGAAGGCGAACACGATGGTGGCGAGGCCGAAGACGATCACCGCGCCGAACATCTTCGCCCCGACCCGGCGGCGCAGCGGCCGGCTTGACAGGAGCAGCGAGAGCGCCAGGGCGCCGGCCGCCGGCGCCGCCCTCAGGGCCCCCAGCCCCCATGGGCCGGTGTGCAGGATGTCGCGCGCATAGACCGGCAGCAGGGCGGTGGCGCCGCCCAGCAGCACCGCGAACAGATCGAGCGAGATGCTGCCCAGGATCACCGGGCGGCCGCGGATGAAGGCGACGCCCGAGAACACCGAGCGGAAGCCCGGCGGTTCGGCCGGCGCCGTGGGGGCATGCTGCCGCCGGATGTGCGTCGAGAAAACGCTCGCGGCGAGGAACAGGACGGCGGCGGTGGCATACGGCACCGTCGGCCCGGCGGCATAGAGCAGACCGCCGACGGCCGGCCCGACGATGAAGGCCGCCTGGATGGCCGAGGCGGCGGCCGCGGCGGCCCGCGGGAACTGGCTCGCTTCGACCAGGCTGGGCAGCAGGGCCGACATGGCGGGGAACTCGAAGGCCCGCGTCCCGCCCAACACCGCGACCGCCGCCAGGATGCCTGCCGGGTTGAGGTGCCCGGTGAAGGTGCTCACCGCCAGCAGGCCGGCGACGACGGCCTCGATCAGCTGGCAGCTCCGCGCCACCAACCGCCGGTCGTAGCGATCGGCGACGTGCCCGGCGGCGAGCGCCAGGGTGATCATCGGCAGGAACTGCGCCAGCCCCACCATGCCGAGCTGAAAGGTGCTGCGGCTCAGCGCATAGACCTGCCAGCCGACCGCCACCGACGAGATCTGCAAGGCAACCGCCGACAACACCCGCGCCGCGAGGAAGCGCGGCAGTTGTGAGCGGCCGGCGGTCACGTCCACGGGAGTATAGTCGCGCTCGCCACAGGCGCTGCCACTGGCGCGGGAGATCGGGGTGATGGCAGACGACGCGGACAGCGGGTCGCCGGGCGGCGCGGCGCTCGATCCCATCTTCAAGCCGCGCTCGCTGGCGGTGATCGGCGCCTCGCGGCGCCGCGACTCGATCGGCTTTGCGCTCCTCCACAACCTGATCGTCAACGAGTTCAACGGCGCCATCTACCCGATCAACCCGCACGCCGCGGCACTGCACTCCTTGAAGTGCTATCCGTCGCTGGCAGCCGTCCCCGATCCGATCGACCTGGCCGTGGTGGCGGTGCCTCGCGATGCGGTGCAGACGGCGGTCGAAGAGTGCGTGGTCAAGGGTGTGCGCGGTCTGGTGGTGATCACCGCCGGCTTCGGCGAGACCGGCGCCGAGGGCGCCAGGCGCGAGCGCCGCCTGCGCGAGACGGTGCGCGCCGCGGGCATCCCGATGATCGGGCCCAACTGCATGGGGGTCATCAACACCGACCCGGAGGTGCGCCTCAACGCCACCTTCGCGCCGACCCCCGCACGGCCCGGCGCCTTCGGCTTCGTCAGCCAGTCCGGGGCTCTCGGCGTCGCCATCCTGAACGTGGCCCACGACCAGGGGATCGGCCTCACCCAGTTCGTGTCGATGGGCAACAAGGCCGACGTCTCCGGCAACGACCTGCTCGAGCTCTGGGAGGACGACCCCCAGACCCGGGTGATCGCCATGTACCTCGAGTCCTTCGGCAACCCTCGCCGGTTCACCGAGATCGCCAAGCGGGTGTCGCGCAAGAAGCCGATCCTGGTGGTGAAATCCGGCCGCACCGTGGAAGGCGCGCGCGCGGTCTCGAGCCATACCGGCGCCATCGCCGGCACCGACCTGACGGTGTCCGCTTACCTCGGCCAGTGCGGCGTGCTGCGCGCCAACACCATCGAGGAGCTCTTCGACGTCGGCCGCGCCCTGGCACGGGTGCCGCTGCCGGCCGGCGACCGGGTGGGCATCGTGACCAACGCCGGAGGGCCGGCCATCATGGCGACCGACGCCTGCGTCAACCTCGGGCTGCGGATGGCGCAGCTGGCGCCGGCGACGGTCGACGGGCTGCGGTCGTTCCTACCCGTCGAGGCCAGCTTCGGCAACCCGGTGGACATGATCGCTTCCGCCGGCGCCGAGGCCTATGGCAGGACGCTGGCCGCGGTGCTCGACGACCCCGGCGTCGACCTGGCGATGGTGATCAACGTCACGCCGCTGCTGGCCGACCCGATCGACGTCCTGCGCGCCATCGCCGCCGCCGCCCACGGCCGCGCCAAGCCGACGCTGGCGGTGATCATGGCCACCGACGAGTTCTACGAGGCGATCAAGGCCGAGCGCGACCTGCCGCCGGTCTACCGCTTTCCGGAGTCGGCCGCCAACGCCCTGGCCATGCTGGCGCGCTACGCCGCCTGGCGGCGCCAGCCGGCCGAGGCCGAGGCCCCCGAGCTCGCCGCCGACGACGCCGCGGTGAGGGCCATTCTGGCCGGCGCCGGCGAGGGCTATCTCGGACCCGCCGAAGTCTTCCGGGTGCTCGAGCTCTACGGCATCCCGGTCGCCCGCTGGCGGCTGGCCGCCAGCCGCGAGGAGGCGCTGGCGGCGGCAGCGGCGATCGGCTACCCGGTCGTGGTCAAGGCGGTCGCCCGCGACCTGGTGCACAAGACCGAGGCCGGGGCGGTGCGGCTCGACCTGCGCGACGCGGCGGAGGTCGCCGCCGCGCTCGCCGCGATGCAGGAGGCGGTGGAGCGAGCCGGGCACCGCTGCGACGGCTTCCTGGTGCAGGAGATGGGACGGGGCGGTCACGAGGTGATCTTCGGCCTCACCAACGACCCGCGCTTCGGGCCGCTGCTGATGTTCGGGCTCGGCGGCAAGTACGTGGAGGTCTTCCAGGACGTGCGCTTCGGGGTGCTGCCGCTGGCCGCCCACGAGGCTCGCGACATGGTGTTGGGCATCCGCGGGTTCAAGCTGTTGAGCGGGTTCCGCGGCGAGCCGGGGGCGGACCTCGACCTGCTCGCCGAGGTGCTGCTGCGCATCGCCCAGCTCGCCAGCCGCCATCCCGACATCCTCGAGCTGGACATCAACCCGTTCCTCGCCGCCCCCGATCGCCGGGCGGCGAAGGCGCTGGATGCCCGCATTCGCGTCGGGAAACCGGCCTGACTTTCGTCTGCGCTAGCTCGACGGGTAGCCCAGCGCGCGCAGGGCGCCGGCGATCTCGGGCAGGATCTCCGGATCGTCGATGGTGGCCGGGACCCGGTGCTCCCGCCCGTCGGCGATCTGCTTCATCGTCCCGCGGAGGATCTTTCCCGACCGCGTCTTGGGCAGGCGCTTGACGATCAGCGCCGCCCGGAACGACGCCACCGGCCCGATGCGCTCGCGCACGCGCTGCACCAGCTCGGCCACGACCTCGGCGTCTTGCCGCTCGACCCCGGACTTCAGCACCACGAAGCCCATCGGCACCTCTCCCTTGAGCGGGTCGGCGACACCGATCACCGCGCACTCGGCGACGTCGGGGTGGCCTGCCAGCACCTCCTCGACGCCCCCGGTGGAGAGGCGATGGCCGGCGACGTTGATGATGTCGTCGGTTCGGCTCATCACGAACAGGTAGCCGTCCTCGTCGAGGTAGCCGGCGTCGGCAGTCTTGTAGTAGCCGGGGAACTGAGCGAGGTACGACTTGACGAAACCCTCGTCGTTGTTCCACAGCGTCGGCAGGCAGCCCGGCGGCAGCGGCAGCTTGAGCACGATGTTGCCGATGGTGCCCGGCGCGACCGGCCGGCACTCCTCGTCCAGCACCTCCACCTGGTAGCCGGGGACCACCTTGGTCGGCGATCCGTACTTGACCGGCAGCGCGCCGAGGCCCACGCAGTTGGCGCCGATCGCCCAGCCGGTCTCGGTCTGCCACCAGTGGTCGAGCGCCGGCCGATGGAGGTGGTCCTCCGCCCAGTGCAGGGTGTCGGGATCGGCACGTTCCCCGGCCAGGAACAGGGTGCGGAAGCGGCTCAGGTCGTAGCGCTTGATGTGCTCGCCATGGGGGTCTTCCTTCTTGATGGCGCGCAAGGCGGTGGGCGCGGTGAACATCACCGCCGCGCCATGCTGGCTGATCACGCGCCAGAACGCCCCCGGGTCCGGGGTGCCGACCGGCTTGCCTTCGTACAGGATGGTGGTGCAACCGTGCAGCAGCGGAGCGTAGACGATGTAGGAATGCCCGACCACCCAGCCGACGTCCGAGGCCGCCCAGTAGACCTCGCCCGGCTCGACCCCGTAGACGTTCTTCATCGACCACTTGAGGGCCACCATGTGGCCGCCGTTGTCGCGCACCACCCCCTTGGGGACGCCGGTGGTGCCCGAGGTGTAGAGGATGTAGAGCGGATCGGTGGCGGCCACCGGCACCCAGTCCGCCGGTTCCGCCGCCGCCATCGCACGCTGCCAGTCCAGGTCGCGGCCGGGGACCAGCGGGGCCTCGAGCATTGGCCGCTGCAGGACGAGGCAGTGCTCCGGCTTGCTCCGGGCGAGCCGGATCGCCTCGTCGAGCAGCGCCTTGTACGGCACCACCCGGCCGGGCTCCAGACCGCACGACGCCGAGATGACCAGCTTGGGTTTCGCGTCGTCGATCCGCGTCGCCAGCTCGGGCGACGCGAAGCCGCCGAAGACCACCGAATGGATGGCGCCGATGCGCGCGCAGGCGAGCATCGCCATCACCGTCTCGGGCACCATCGGCATGTAGATGATGACCCGGTCGCCCCTGGCGACGCCCAGGTCGCGAAGGGCGCCGGCGCAGCGCGCCGTCGCGTCGCGCAGCTCGGCATAGGTGAAGGTCGCGAGCGCGCCGGCCAGCGGCGAATCGTAGATCAGGGCCGGCTGGGAGCCGCGCCCCTCCTCGACGTGGCGGTCGAGCGCGTTGTAGCAGGTGTTGGTCTCGGCGCCGCTGAACCAGCGGTAGAACGGCGGACGGCTGGCGTCGAGCAGCCGCGACCACGGCTTGGTCCAGCGGATGTCCCGGGCCGCTTCGCCCCAGAATCCCTCCGGGTCCGCCAGCGAGCGCCTGTAGGCTTCATGGTAGCGGCTTGCCATGCCGTCCTCCCCCGCCGCGCGGGAGCCTGCCGCGTCGCCGGCGCCGGTGGCGGCCGGCGACGCTCCCCGGGCCGCGCTCAGCTCGGGTTCTTGAGCTCGACGAGGATCACGTGGACCGTGGTGGTGCCGATGTTCTCGGACCAGTGAGTGAGCGCATCGCGGTAGAGGACGTCGCCGGTCTTGATCTCCGCCTCGTTGGTCTTGCCGTCGGCGGTGTGGTTGCGGAGCTTGCCGCCGGAGACGACGTAGGTCACGTAGGCCGGGTGCGAGTGCATCTGCTCCTTGTCGCCCGGCTGCAGCACCGATTCCAGCACCCGCACGTGGCTGTTCTCGAGCTTGACCGTGACCATCTTCGCATTGACCACGGCGGGATCCTGGGCCGGCGCCATCTTCGCTCCGGCCACCGCCAGCAGCCCACCGGCCACGATCACCGCCAACAGCACCTTGAGCCTCTGCATCGCCGTTCTCCTTTTTTGCGAGTGGAACGCCGCACCGGCGGCCCGGTGATCTTACACGCGCCGGCAGCCGGCGCGTCGTCGGGTCCGGCCGGCGCCGCTCATCGCGCGCCGGGCGAGATCAGCGCCGCCGCCACCATGGCCGCTCCGATCACCGCGTAGAGC
The DNA here is from genome assembly GCA_035308185.1 of Thermoanaerobaculia bacterium. Classification (GTDB taxonomy): domain Bacteria; phylum Acidobacteriota; class Thermoanaerobaculia; order Multivoradales; family UBA5704; genus JASLEW01. The sequence goes on from DATGHG010000133.1 coordinate 14,765, forward strand.
GCGCGATAGCGCGCCTGGAAGCGGCGGACGCCGTCGCCGCTCAAGCCTGCCGCCATCGTCTGCAACGACCAGCGGAGGTGCAGGAGATAGAGCGGGAGGAGGCAGGCCAGCCAGCCCGCGATGACGCCGCCGGCCGCCAGCACCGCCAGCTGAACGTAGGCGCAGGTGAAGACGACGAGGCCGGCGACGAAAGTGGGCGTCTTGCCGAAGGTCGCCGCGTTGGTCCTGATCCCGTTGTGCAGGTCGCCGTCGAAGTCCCGCACCTCCTGGTTGAGGTGCCCGGCGGCGAAGACCAGGCCGAAGAACAGGGCCAGGGCCAGACCGCGACCGTCGACCTCCCGCAACAGCGAGTAACCCAGCAGGAAATGCAGCATGCCCCCGCCGAGATGGAGGGCCGAGCCGAGCACCGGGACGCCCTTGGCCGGCGACGCCCGCCGCGAGTAGAGAAAGCTCAGGGCGGCGATGGCCAGGGCGAACGCCAGCGGGCGCGCCCCGAGCAGGCTGAACAGCGCCAGGCTGAGCGCCAGCAGGGCGATCCAGAGCTGGTGGATGACCTCCCGGCTGATGCCCTTGGTCGCGAAGACGCCCGCCGCCTTGCTGGCGTCGTTGAGGTCGGCGTCCACCCCGGCCCAATCGTTGAGCACGAAGACGTGCGCGACGAGCAGGAGGCTGGCGGCGGCGAAGACCAGCAGCGCCCCCAGCCGATCCGGGCTCGCCTGCCCCATCGCATAGGCGGCGCCGAGCAGCGGCGAGCCCTGCAGCATCAGGATCTCGCGATAGCGGATGCACGAGAGGTACCGGCGAACGAGCGCGGCCGGACTCGCGACGCCGCCCCGCGGGGCTTCAAGAGCTTGCTGTTCTGCCGCCATGCCGATGCGCATTCTCCCAGAACAGCCTGAGCCAGAGCGCATAGCCGAAATCTTCCGACCAGTAGAACCGCGGCGTGCTGGCGCTGAAGTCGTTGTGGTAGAGCAGGGGCGGCGTCCGGCGGACGCGGGAGAACCCATCCTCTGCCAGGCTCCCCAGCACCGCCAGCGTTTCGGCGGGCGCGGGGAGGGGGCCATCCGGGCTCCGCAGCCGCTCGAGCAGCCGGCCGGCGGCGAGCCAGATCTCCTGACCGGCGACGGTCGTGCGCAGCCGCGCCTCGGGGAGGCGCAGCGGACAGCCGGCCTCGCGGAGGTCGGCTTGCCGCAGCAGCGGCACCAGCGGGGCGGCCCGATAATAGACCCAGAGCCGGTCGTCTCCCAGCGCCTGGCCGAGAGCGCCGAGAGCGCCGAGAGCGCCGCACAGCGCCCTGGCGGCCGGCGGATCCGCTTGCGCCAGCAGCAGCAAGACGTGCATCTGGATGCCGACGTCGGTCGGGTTCGGGTCCTTCCCCGGGTCGATGCACTGGTAGCGCTCGCGCGGCGCCAGCCACGTCCGGTAGAGGCCGTCGCGGGTGCGGTACCGAGCGAGGATCGCCAGCGCCTGCGCCAGCAGCGCCCGCCGGCCGCCGCCGGCCAGCCTCCAGGCGAGCGCGGTGTCGTCCGCATCGGGAGTGATCGCGCAGCCGAGAGCGGGGATGGTCGGCCCGTCGGGCCGGCCGTGGTAGCGCACCAGCCCGCTCGCTTCGATCTGCGCGCCGAGATGAGCGCGCGCCCGCGCCAGGCTGGCCGCGGTCGGGTCGCCGGCGCCCGCCGCCGCCACCGGGTCGAGCAGGTCGACCATCATCGCGGTGAGGAAGGTGTTCATCTCCTGCCGCGGCCGGTCGAAACGCGGCACCGCGGTGTAAGCGGTCAGCCAGAACCCGGCGGGCTGCTGGTGCGAGCCGACGAGCGCCGCCGCTTGCCGGGCGGCACCGTCGAGGCTACCGAGACCGCCGTTGGCTGCCGGCGTGGCGAGCGGCGCGATCACCGTGAGCTGTCGCTGCGCCACCGGCACGGCCCTGGCGGCGGCGTCCTTGCCTCGCGCAGCCGCGGCCAGGACGTGCGTTCCGGGCCTGATGCCGCCGGTCGCGAGAGCGATGCGCCAACCTGCCGCGCCGGTCTCGTGGCGGGATGCGATAACGTCGGGGCGAGTGAAGAACTTCGTGGTCGCCCCCGCCGTCCGGCCGTCCAGGGTGACCTCGACGGCGGCCGGAGAATGGCCCTCGACCAGCGCCCAGCCCTCGACGGACAGCGGCGTACCGGAGGTGACGGCCGCCGCGACCGGGCGGCCGCCGGCCGACAGGAGATCGATGCTGCCGACCGCCCCGTAGGCATCGCCCCAGGGGATGAACGCCGGATCGAAAGGCGCTCGGTCGTGGCGCAGCTCGCCGATGAATTGGGCGTTGCCGGGAACCCAGGCCGGCAGCATCTCGCCGGGGCTGCCGCGGCGCGTGGCGAGAACCGCCGCGTCGCTCGCTCCCGTGTACCAGAAGGCGCCCACCGCCTGGATCGCCGTCGCGACGCAGACCGCCAGCACGAAGGCCAGGCGGCTCGCACCGCGCAGGGTGGCGAGCGCCGGCGGCAGCATCCAGACCAGGAGCGGCAGGAGGTCGGTGAGCCAGCGCGGGCCGAACGAGTCGCCGGCCCGCCAATCGGCCTTCGCGTAGAGCAACACCAGGGCGAGCGCGCCGACGCCGGCCGCCAGGGTCAAGGCGCGGGCGCCACGGTCGCGCAGACCCTGCCAGAAGGCGGTGGGAGCCAGCAGCAGGAAGGGCGAGAAGACGAGCAGGCCGCGGGCAGGGCTCAGCAGCAGTCCCGCGACGCCGGTCAGCAGGCCGAAGCGGAAGAAGCCGCCATGGTGGGGTATGCCGTAGGCGCCGAAGAGGTTGCCCGCCGCCGCCAGGTTGTAGCTGACGACCAGGCCGAGAGGAACGGCCACCCCCGCCGCCAGCCAGGGAGCCGCCCGGCGCCCGGCCCAGCGCAGACCGTAGAGACCGAGCGCCGCCGCCAGCAGGGCGTCGGGAGGGCGATTGCCGGCGATGAGGCCGCAGAGGACCCCGGCCGCCAGCGCGCGGCCGGGCGTGCACGGACCGGTGAGCAGCAGCATCAAGCCGATCAGCAGCAGCTCGGCCATGCCATGCTGCCAGAGCGCCTGGCTGCCGATCATCCAGGTGTCGGTACCGAAGGCGAAGGCGAGGGTGAGCAGCAGGGCGTCGCCGCGCGGGGCCCGCCGCCGCAAGAGCAGGTAGAGGAGCGCCGCCGCCGCCGCGGCCACCAGCGAGGCGGTCAGCTTCTCCATCACCTTTGCCACCCGCATCAGGCGTTGCTCGGTCCAGCCGCGCAGCTGCAGGTAGCCGACCGCCGGGGCATAGAGTGGCGCCACCAACACCGGCAGCACCACCGGGTACAGCGACAACCAGTGGCCGGCGCGGCCGGGCTGGATCCAATAGTGGTCGGCGTGGCCATCTCGCGTCAGCTCCCGGATGGGGTCGAGCAGGACGCTGCCGTAGCGCCAGATGCCGAACGGCAGGTAGCGCGCCGGCAGGGTGTCGCCGGCGCCGATCTGCCGCAGGTTGGCGTTGTAGACCAGCAGGCAGAGCAGCCCGATCAAGAGACCGGCACGCAGGTCGCGGCGGCCCGGCGCCGGCTCGCGGCCGCCGGCCGGCAGAACGTCCCCGGGCACTGCTCCAGCTACTGGCAAGGCAGCGCCGAAGTGTCCTGCTCTGGCGGCGCGGCGGTGCCGTCGGCGTTGCCGTAGGTCCTCTGGCGTCCGGTTTGCCGATCGGTGACGGTGACGGTAAAGCCGGCGTTGGTGCCCGCGGCATAGAAGACCCAATAGTGTCCGTTGAGCGAGCAGCCGTCGATCACCTTGATCAGCATCTCGGGATTGCTCATGCCGAAGAACCAGAACAGCCCTCCCTGCGCAACCCCCAGGCTGGTCAGCCCGATCGCCTGACCGGCGCCCGCCCGGCCGCCGCCCTCGACGGTCTTGTAGTTGACCGCGATCATGAAGCGCTGATCGATGCAGAGGGTCGTGGCGGTGGTGGCGCAGGCGGATCCAGCCGCCGGCACTGCTGCATCGAGCATGGGACCGACGCCCCCTGCCGATCCGGTGGCGCCGCCGGCGGCCGACGCGGCACCACCCGCCAGATCGCCCTGCGGGCTACAGGCGAACGCCGCGCTGTCCTGCACCGGCGGCGCGGGCACGCCGTCGCGGTTCTGGTAGCTCTTGGTGCGGCCGGTTCGGGTGTCCTTGACCTCGACGGTAAAGCCGACGTTGGTGGTCGCGGAGTAGAACACCCAAAAACGCTGGTTGAGCGCGCAGGCGTTGATGACCTTGACGAGCATCTCCGGATTGGCCGCGTCGAAGAACCAGAGCAGGCCGCCCTCGCTGACGCCGAGAGTCGAGAGCGAGATGGCCTGAGCGTTGCCGGCCAGGCCGCCGCCCTCGGAGGTCTTGTAGGAGGCGGTGATCTGCCAGCGCTTGTCGCCAGGCTGGTCGTCGATGCAAAGGGTCGCAGGCCCGGCCGCGCAGGCGGAGCTGCCGGCGACGGCGACGCGGCCGATCAGGTTGCCGTTGAGCTCGGTGAACCAGACATTGCCGTCCGGGCCGGCGGTGATGCCGGCAGGGCTGGAATCCGCCGTCGGGACCGGGAACTCGGTGATGACACCGGCCGGGGTGATCCTGCCGATCTGGTTGGCGCTGATCTCGGTGAACCAGAGGTTGCCGTCCGGGCCCGGGGCGATGATGGCGCCCCCCGCGTTGGCGGTGGGCGTCGGGAACTCGGCGAACACGCCGGCCGGCGTGACCCGCCCGATGTTGTTGCCACCGATCTCGGTGAACCAGAGACTGCCGTCCGGGCCGGCCACGATCTTCGCGGGTTCCGGATCGGAGCCGGCGTCGGGCAGGTCGACCTCGTGGAAGGTACCCTGGATGGACAGCCGGCCGATCTTGTTGGCTGCGCTTTCGGTGAACCAGAGGTTGCCGTCCGGGCCGGCGGCGATGCCGGTGGGGCCGGAGCCGGCGGTCGGCACCGGGAACTCCTTGAAGGCTCCTGCCGGCGTGATGCGCGCGATGCGATTGCCCGCGTTCTCGGTGAGCCAGAGATTGCCGTCCGGTCCGACCACGATGTCGGTGGGCGCGGAGTTGGGCGTCGGCACCTGGAAGCGGGTCACGACACCGGCCGGCGTCATGCGACCGACCAGGTTGCTTTCCAGCTCGGTGAACCAGAGATTGCCGTCCGGCCCGAGCACGATCCCGGCCGGCAGCTCGGTGATCAGGCTGCCGGGCACCGGGAGCTCGTCGACGACGGCGCCGGCCGCCGTGATGCGCGCGATCTTGTTGGCCTCGATCTCGGTGAACCAGAGATCGCCGTCCGGTCCGGCCACGATGCCACCGGGCCCGGCGCCGGCGGTGGGCACCGGGAACTCGGTGATCGGGATGGTCGCGGCAGGCGCCGCCGCTCCCATGCACACGGCGACCGCCGCGATCGGCAAGGTGAACATCCGGCCTCGGGCAGCGACCTCGAACATCGTCGGTTCTCCAGCCAAGCGCCCCGGTCTTGGCCACTCACCGGGCCGGGTCCGGCGCCACGAACAGCGAACTCAAGCTAGCACATGCCGAGGAAGCGGTCAGCTACCGGCGAAGCGCTCCCGCAGGTGCGCGGCGAGAACGTGGACCCGCGGCTCTTGCAGCAGGGTGTAGTGATCGCCCGCGATCTCCAGCACCTCGATGGGGCCCTTGGCGAGCGCGCTCCAACCCAGGTCCGGCGCGGCAACGGCGCCGGCCGCGGCCGCGGCCGGGCTCATCGCCCGGAAGAGGGTCAGCGGCACGGCGGTGGCGCCTCCCCGGTAGCGCTCCAGGCGGTCATAGTTGGCGTCGAAGACGGCAAAGCGGCGGGCGAGCTCGGCGGCGTCGAGGCCCAGCGGCGCGCCGAGCCTCTCGGCCTCGGCCGGCAGCGCGGCGAGGGCCTCCGCAACGTCGAGCCGGGAGAGGTCGATCCCCGCGTCGGCGACGTCCAGCCGCAGCAGGCGGGCCAGGTCCGCGGCGAAGAGGGCGACCCGCGCGCCGCCGCCGAGACCATTGCCCTTGGCGTCCTTGCCGTTGGCGTCGCCGCGCGGCGCGGCGGCGTCGATCAGCGCCAGCAACTCCACCCGCTCGCCGGCGCCCTCCAGCTGCCGGGCCATCTCGAAGGCGACCACTCCTCCCATGGACCAGCCGGCCAGGGCGTAGGGTCCGGTGGGCTGGGCCTCGCGCAGACAGCCCACGTAGTGCCGCGCCATCTCCTCGATCGTCGCCCAGGGAGCCTCGCCATCGCGGTCGGGCACCTGCAGGGCGTGAACCGCCCGTTCGCCGGCCAGGTGGCGGGCGAGGTGCGCGTAGCAGAGGACGTCGCCGCCGATCGGGTGCACGCAGTAGAGCGCCTTCGGCGCCGCCGGCGTCATCTCCACCAGGGCGGTGCGGCGGGCAGGCGCGGCACCGCCCCGCAGCAGGGCGGCCAACCCCTCGACGGTCGGGTGCCGCAGCACCGCCGCCGTCGGCAGGCTGCGGTCGAAGGCGCCCTGCAGGCGCGCCATCAGCTGCACGGCGAGGAGCGAATGGCCGCCGAGCTCGAAGAAGTCGTCGCGCACGCCGACCGGGCGGCCGCTGCCCAGCAGCTCCTCCCAGATGCCGGCCAGCCGCAGCTCCAGCGCATCGCGCGGCGCCAGGTAGTCGCCGCCAAGCTCCTCGCGGCCCGGAGCCGGCGCCGGCAGCGCCTGCCGGTCGATCTTGTCGTTGGCGTTGAGCGGCAGGCGGTCGAGGAAGACGAACGCCGCCGGCACCATGTAGGCGGGCAACCGCTCGCGCAGGAAACGCCGCAGCTCCGCGGGCGCCGGCTGGATCCCGTCGCCGGCGACGACGTAGGCGGCCAGGAAGGCGTCGCCGCGCGCATCCTCGCGCACCGCCACCACCGCCTGCCGCACGGCCGGATGGCGGCAGAGCGCCAGCTCGACCTCGCCGGGCTCGACGCGAAAGCCGCGGATCTTCACCTGGTCGTCGCCGCGGCCGCGGAACTCGAGGCTGCCGTCCGTGCGATGCACCGCGAGGTCGCCGGTACGGTACATCCGCGCGCCCGCGACGCCGCTCCAGGGATCGGGCAGGAAGCTCGCCGCCGTCAGGTCGGGCCGGCCCTGATATCCGCGCGCCACGCCGGCGCCCGCCGCGAAGAGGGCGCCGGTGGTGCCGGCGGGCACCGGCATCAGGTCGCCGTCGAGCAGGTAGATGCGGTCGTTGGCGACCGGCCGGCCGATCGGCACCTCGCGTCCGCCGCCCTCGCCGCCCCCGGCCAACCCTTCGCCCCTTTCGAGGCGGGCGGACGCACAGATCACCGTCACCTCGGTCGGGCCGTAACTGTTGATCAGCTCGACGCCCGGGAACCCGCGGGCAAACCAGCGCGCGACGTGCTCGGGGCGCGCCTTCTCGCCGCCGATCTCGATCAGCCGCAGGCCGGCGGGCAACCGCACCTCGGGATCGGCGACCACCGCCGCGATCTCGTGCCAGTAGGCGGTGGGCAGCACCGCCACCGTCACCCCGAGGTCGCCCAGCGCTTCCAGGAAGCGGCGCGGCGAGCCCAGCATCTCCTCGTCGCGCAGCGCCAGCGAAGCGCCGGCGAGCAGCATGCCGAAGATCTCCTCGACGCTGGCGTCGAAGCTCGGCGCCGCGAATTGCAGCGCGCGATCGGCATGGCGGAGGCCAAAGGTGCGGGCGAGGCCGGTCGCGAAGTTGACCACCGCGGCGTGCGGCACCAGAACGCCCTTGGGCGCGCCGGTCGACCCCGAGGTATAGATCACATAGGCGAGGTGGCCGTTGCCGAATGCGCCGACGACCGGGCCGCCGACCGGGGCGACGGCCGGCCCGCCGGCCGAGCTGACGGCCGTTCCGCCGGCCGAGCTGACGGCCGTTCCGACAGCCGAGACGGCGGCCGGTCCGAGCTCGGGAAGGGCGTCGAGATCGACGACCACCGCCGGCCCGCCGCCGCTGCCGCCGCCGCCGCCGCCACCCCCAAAGTTGCGCGCCAGCGCCGTGCGGGTGACCAGGAGTCTGGCGCCGCAATCCGCCAGGATGTGATCCAGCCGGCCCGCCGGCGCCTCCGGGTCCAGCGGCACATAGGCGGCGCCGGACTCGAGGATCGCCAGCATCGCCACGACCATCTCCGGCGAGCGCTCGACCAGCAGTCCGACCCGGACTTCCGGGCCGGCGCCCAGCGAACGCAGGTGGCGCGCCAGCCGGTCGGCCCGCCGGCGCAGCTCGCCGTAGGTGAGCGCCGCGTCGCGGGTCACCACCGCCGCGGCGTCCGGGCGCGCCGCCGCCTGCAGGTCGAACAGCTCGTGCAGCGCCAACTCGGGAACGTCGGCCCCGGTGTCGTTCCATTCCCGCAGCAGCTGCTGGCGCTCGGCCGGCGTGGTGAGCCGCACCTCTTCGTGCCGCCCCTCGGGGCTGGCGAGCATCGCATCCAGCGCCGCCGTGTAGCGGCCGGCGACGTTGTCCATCTGCCAGGGGGCGAAGCGGCCGGCGGCGAACTGCACGCTGAGGGTGAGCCGCGAGCTCGCCGCGTCGAGCGAGAAGTCGGTCGTCATCGGCAGCTCGATGTCCGCCACCCCGGTGCCGCCCAGGGGCCGCATCTCGGCGCCTTCGAGGCTGCGCAGCACATGGAAATGGGTGAAGTTGAAGCCGGTCTCGAAGAGCGCCTCCCCGCCGGCGCCGCCGGCCGCCCGGCGCACCTCCGCCATGGGGAACCGGTGGTAGGGCAGGAGCTCCCGCTCCGCCTCGGCGGTGCGGTGGACGAGATCCAGCCAGCTGCCGGGGCCGACCCGCAGGCGCAGCGGCAGGGTGTTGAGGAACAGGCCGAGCACGCGCTCGCCGTCCCGGACCTCCGGCCGGCCGTTGACCACCAGACCGCTCACCAGGTCGGCTTCGCCGGTGATGGCGGCCAGCACCCGGAAGTGGACCGCCAGCAGGACGCTGCGCAAGGCCACCCCGCTCGCCGCGGCCAGGCGCTTGAGCGCCAGGGTGCGTTCGGTTCCAAGGTCGAAATGGAGATCGCGCACCTGCCAGGCCGCCGCCACCGTCTCAGGCGCGGCCGCCAGCCGTGCCGGCAGGCGCGGGCGGGGGGCGCCGGCCAGCCGCCGCGCCCAGAACCGCCTGGCCTCGTCGCCGGCCTCCCCGGCAAGCGCGCGGCGCTCCAGAGCCACGTAGTCGCGGAAGGCGGCGGCCGGCGGCGGCGGCAGCGGCGACAGGTCCAGGCGCAGCTGACGGCGGTAGATCTGGAACAGCTCGGCGATCATGCTGGCGACGCTCCAACCGTCCAGGATCGCGTGGTGCTCCGCCCAGGTGAGCTGGAACTCCGTCGCCGTCAGCAGGTGCACGCGGAAACGCAGCAGGGGTGCGGCCGAGCCGTCGAACTTGTCGCGCCGCTCGGCGGCGAAGGCGGCGGCCAGACGGCGCTCCTGCGCCGCCGCCGGGAGGCCGCGCAGGTCCTCGACCGCCAGCGGCGCCGCGACGCGCGGGTGAACCAGCTGCAGGGGCACGCTGTAGCGGCGGAGGTCGAAGGAGGTGCGCAGCACCGCATGCCGTGCGAGCAGCTGCGCGATGGCGTCGCGCAACGCCGCCTCGTCGAAGACGCCAGCCAGCCGGTAGCTGCTGACGTTGTGGTACAGCGTCGACTCGGCGCTCCAGGAGCTGTGGAAGAGCATGCCGGTCTGCAGCTCGGTCAACGGGAAGGCATCTTCGAGGCCGGCAGGCAGCGCCGCGCGATCGGCCGGCGAGAGCAGCGCGAACGCCGCCGGCGCCGCGGCGCCGTCCTGCTGCTCGGATCCCAGGCGGCTGGCCAGCTCGCGTACCGTCTGGTGCTCGAACAGCTGCGGCAGCGTGAAGTGGAGGCCGCTCGCGGCGGCCTGACCGCGCAGGCGCAGGCTCAGGATGGAATCGCCGCCGATGCTGAAGAAGCGGTCGTCGATGCCCACCCGGTCGAGGCCGAGGACCTGCTCCCAGACCTCGACCAGCGCCGCTTCGGCAGCATTGCGCGGCGGTTGGTAGTCGCGCGACTCCTCGCGCCGGCCGGCGGCGAGCGCCAGCAGGGCCTTGCGGTCCACCTTGCCGTGGGCGGTCAGCGGCAGGGCGGCGAGCAGGACGAAGGCCGCCGGCACCATGTAGTCCGGCAGCGCGGCCGCGAGCCGGTCGCGCAGCTCGGGGACGCCGGGCTCCTCGCCCGGCCGCGGCACCACGTAGGCGACCAGCCGGCGCCCCCCGCCTTCCTCCTCGCGCGCCAGCACCACCGCCTCCTGCACCCGCGGGTCGGCGGCGAGCGCCACCTGGATCTCCTGCAGCTCGATGCGGAAGCCGCGGATCTTGACCTGATGGTCGAGCCGGCCCAGGTAGTCCAGGCCGCCGTCAGGCAGGTGGCGCGCCAGGTCGCCGGTGCGGTAGAGGCGCGCGCCGGGCAGGGCCGCGAAGGGGTCGGGCACGAACCGCTCGGCGGTCAGCTCCGGCCGGCCGAGGTAGCCGCGCGCCAGACCGGCGCCGCCGATGAACAGCTCGCCCGCGACGCCGATCGGCGCCGGCTGGAAGGCGCCGTCGAGGACGTGGGCGGAAAGGTCGGCGATCGCCCGGCCGATGACGCTGGCGCGCCCCGCCTGGGCGTCCGCCGCCGCCAGCGGCCGCCAGGTCACGTGCACGGTGGTCTCGGTGATGCCGTACATGTTGACCAGCAGCGGCCGGCGGTCGCCATAGCGGCGGAACCATGGGGCCAGGCGGAAGGGCTCCAGCGCCTCGCCGCCGAAGATCACCAGCCGCAGGTCGGCGAGGCCGCCGGGCGCCGCGGCCTCCTCGTCGGCGCGCTGCAGCTGGGCGAAGGCCGACGGCGTCTGGTTGAGCACCGTCACCCGCTCGGCGGCGAGCAGCTCGCGCCAGGCTTCCGGCGTGCGGCTCACGGCGTAGGGCACCACCACCAGACGGCCGCCGTAGAGCAACGCTCCCCACAGCTCCCACACCGAGAAATCGAACGCATAGGAATGGAAGAGCGTCCAGACGTCGTCCGGTCCGAAGCGGAAGCTGGGCCAGGTGGCGGCGAACAGCCGCGTCACGTTGGCGTGGCTGATCAGCGCCCCCTTGGGGCGGCCGGTGGACCCGGAGGTGTAGATGACGTAGGCGAGATTGGCGCTCCCGGCCAGACGCGGCAGGTTCCTCGCCGGCCGGCGCGCGAGGTCCGGCGCCTCGGCGTCGAGCCGCACGGCGAGCTTGGACGCGGGCGGCAGATCAGCCAGCGCCGCCGACGTCCCCACCACCACCCGGGCGCCGGCATCGGCGGCGAGGAACGCCCGCCGCTCGCGCGGATAGCTCGGGTCGAGCGGGAGGTAGGCGCCGCCGGCCTTGACGATGCCCAGGATCCCGACGACCAGGTCGAGCGAGCGCTCGACGCAGAGGCCGACCCGCTCGTCGGCGCCGACGCCCAGCTCGCGCAGGCGGTGGGCAAGCTGGTTGGCGCGGCGGTTCAGCTCGGCGTAGGTCAGGCCGCTCCCCTCGCAGCGGACCGCCGGCGCGCCGGGAGCGCGCCGCACCTGCGCCTCGAACAGCTCCACCAGGGTGGCGCCACCGCGCCGCTCGCGCTCGGGCGCCGCCACCGCGCTCCACTCCCGCAGCAGCTGGTGGCGCTCGGCAGCCGCGAGCAGCGGCAGCTCCGTCACCGGCTCCTCCGGCCGCAGCACCGCCGCCGCCAGCAGCGTCTCCAGGCGGCGGGCATGCCGGCGCACGGTGGCGGCGTCGAAGAGGTCGCGGTCGAACTCGAAGCTGCCGGCGATGGCTCCGTCTCTCGCCGCCAGGGAGAGGGTCAGATCGAACTTGGCCGTCTGTGCCGGCAGCTCGACGACGCTGCAGGCCAGCTCCGGCAGGTCGAGGGTCTCGTCGCTGGCGTTCTGCAGCACGAACATGACCTGGAACAGCGGCGAGTGCCGCAGGTCGCGGCCGGGGGCCGCCTCGTCGACGAGCCGCTCGAACGGCAGGTCCTGGTGCGCATAGGCGCCCAGCGCGACCTCCCGCACCCGCCGCAACAGGGAGTGGAAGCTCGGCGCGCCGCCGAGGTCGATCCGCAGCACCAGGGTGTTGACGAAGAAGCCGATGAGGTCTTCGATCTCCCGGCGGTTGCGGTTCGCGATCGGCGTGCCGAGCAGCACGTCCTCCTGGTTGGCCGAGCGCCCGAGCAGCAGTGCGAAGGCCGCCGCCAGCGTCATGAACGGCGTCGTCCCCTGGCTCCGGCTCAACGCCGCCACCTGGCGTGAAAGCTCGTCCGGCAGCCGCACCGGCAGGCTCCCGCCCCGCCGGCTCGCCGTCGCCGGGCGCGGGCGGTCGGTCGGCAGGTCGAGCCGGCTGGGCGCCCCGTCGAGCTGGCCCCGCCAGTAGGCGAGCTGAGCCGCCAGCACCTCGCCGCGCAGCCAGGCGCGCTGCCAGCAGGCGAAGTCGACGTACTGGATCGGCAGCCTGGCGAGTCCCGGCGGCTCCGGCTCCGGCAGACCCGCCGCGCGCCCCCCCGTCGCCGGCATACCGGCGTCGTGCGCGCCCCTCTCCGGCCCCGCCGAGAACGCACGATAATAGGCGCCCACCTCGCGCAGCAGGACGCCGATCGACCAGCCGTCGGAGACGATGTGATGCATCGTCCCCAGGAGCAGGTGCTCGCCGGCGCCCAGGCGCACCAGGGTGGCGCGCAGCAGCGGCGCCCGCGAGAGCGTGAACGGCCGCCGTGCCTCAGCCGCCGCCAGGCGCAGCGCCTCTCCCTGCCGGACACCCGCGGGCAGGCCGTCGAGGCAGATCAGCGGCAGGGGCGGGGCCGCGGGCGGGGCGATGACCTGCACCGGACCGCGGGGAGTGGCGGCGAAGCAGGTCCGCAGCGCCTCGTGGCGGCGCACCACCGCCGCCAGCGTGCGCCGCAGGACCGTGACCTGCCGCTCGCCGAGCGCACCCAGCAGGCGCAGGGCCCAGGGCATGTTGTAGGCCGCGCTGCCGGGCTCCAGCTGATCGACGAACCAGAGCCGTTGCTGGGCGAAGGACAGCGGCAGCTCGCCCTGCCGCGCCACCGGCAGGAGCTTGGGCGCCGCCGCCGCGCCCGTGGCCGCCGCCGCGGCGGCGACGCCACTCGAAAAGACCGCGCCATCTGGGCCGACCATGCCGCCTGGGCCGACCATGCCATCTGAGCCGATCGTGCCGCCAGGGCGGACCGTGCCGGCTGGCACGACCGCGCCGTTCGGGACCGCGGCACCGCGCCGCAGGCGGTCCAGCTCCGCCGCCAGGCCCGCCACCGTCGGGTGCTCGAAGACGGTCCGCATCGGCACCTCGACGCCCATCGTCGCGCGCAACCGCGACACCACCTTGGTGGCGAGCAGGGAATGCCCGCCGAGGGCGAAGAAGTTGTCGGCGGCCCCCACCGGACCGATACCGAGGAGCTGCGACCAGAGGCTCGCCACCAGCTCCTCCGTGGGGCCCAGACGGGCGGTGCCGGCGGCAGCCGCGGGCGCGGCCCGCCGTGCGGCGGCATGGGCCTCGACCAGCGCCGCCAGGGCGCGACGGTGCAGCTTGCCGTGCACGCCGAGCGGCAGCGCCGCCACCATGAGGACGTCGGCCGGCACCATGGGCTCCGGCAGCAGGGCTTGCAGGAAGGTGCGGAGCTCCGCCGGCTCCCCCGCCGCCGGCGGCCGCGGCACGGCGAAGGCCACCAGCCGCCGCTCCCCTTCGGGCCCGGCCCAGACCGCCGCCGCCGCCGCTTGCACCGTGGGGTGCGTGGCGAGCACCGCCTCGATCTCGCCCAGCTCGATGCGAAAGCCGCGAATCTTCACCTGCTGGTCGAGCCGGCCCAGGTAGTCGATGGCACCGTCCGGCAGGTAGCGCGCCAGGTCGCCGGTGCGGTAGAGACGCAGACCGGCCTCGCCGGCCGTCCCCCCCGTCCCCTCGCCGGCGCCGCCGGCGAAACCGTCGGGCACGAACCGTTCGGCCGTCAGGTCGGGGCGGCCGAGATAGCCGCGCCCCACCTGCACGCCGCCGATGTGGATCTCGCCAGGCAGTCCGGCCGGCACCTCCCTGCCGTCGCGGTCGAGCAGGTGGATGCGGGTGTTGGCGACCGGCCGCCCGATCGGCACCCGCGCCCGCGGGCTCGCCGGATCGCAGGCCCACCAGGTGACGTCGACCGCCGCCTCGGTCGGGCCGTAGAGGTTGAAGAGCGGCGCCGCCAGCAGGCCGTGGTACCGCTGCTGCAGGTCGTGCGGCAGCTCCTCGCCGCTGGCCAGCACCCGCCGCAAGGTCGGGAGGCGCCGGCCGCCCGCCTCACCGGCGCCGGCGCTCCCCTCCAGGTGGTCGAGGAAGGCGCGCAGCATCGAGGGGACGAAGTGCAGCGTCGTGATCCCGTGCTCGTCGATCACCCGCGCCAGGTGCGCGGGATCGCGGTGGGCGCCGGGCGCGGCCATCACCAGGCGAGCCCCGGCCAGCAGCGGCCAGAACAGCTCCCAGACCGAGACGTCGAAGGTGAAAGGCGTCTTCTGCAGCACCCGGTCGCCGGGCTGCAGGGCGAACCGCTGCTGCGCCCAGAGCAGGCGGTTGACGACGCCGCGATGGGCGTTCATCGTCCCCTTCGGCCTGCCCGTGGACCCCGAGGTGTAGATCACGTAGGCCAGGTTGTCGGGCTGGCTTGCCGGACCTGCCCCGCCCGCCCGGCCCACCGCGCCCTCCTCGCCCTCCTCGCCTCCCTCGGGATCACCGTCCAGGGCGAGCAGCCGCACTCCCTCCAGGTCCGCGCCGGCCAGGCCCAACCGCGCCGACAGCGCGGCGGGCGACAGCAGCAGCGTCGCGCCGGCGTCGCGCAGCATGTAGAGCAGGCGCTCGCGCGGCGTCTCCGGATCGAGCGGCAGGTAGGCGCCGCCCGCTTCGAGGATGGCCAGCACTCCCACCACCATGGCGAGCGAGCGTTCGGCGCAGAGGGCGACGATCGTCTCGGCGCCCGCTCCCTGACGGCGCAGCCGGCGCGCCAGGCGCCCGGCTGCCGCGGCCAGCTCGGCGAAAGTGAGCCTGGCGCCGTCCGCTTCCGCCTCGACCGCCACCGCGTGCGGGGTCCGCCGCGCCTGCTCCGCGATCAGCTCGTGCAGGCAGCGGTCGAGCCGGTAGGGCGCCGCCGTGGCGTTCCATTCCACCAACTGCTGACGCTCGCCGGCGCTGAGCAGCGGCAGCGCCGAGAGCCGCTGCAGCGGATCTGCCGTGACCGCGTCGAGCAACACCTCCAGCTGGCCTGCCCAGCGCCCGACCGTCGCCGCGTCGAAGAGGTCGGCGCTGTACCCCAGCGAGCCCGCCAGCGCACCGTTCACCTCGCCGAGATCGAGGTTGAGATCGAACTTGGCGGTGTTGCCCGCCACCGCGGCGGGCGTCAGCGTCAGGCCCGGGAGCGCCAGCGGCGAGGCAGGAGCGTTCTGCAGCACCAGCAGGACCTGGAACAGCGGCGAATGGGCCAGGCTGCGCTCGGGCTGTAGCTCCGCCACCAGTTTTTCGAAAGGCACCTCCTGATGGGCGTAGGCGGCCAGCGCCGTCTCCCGCACCCGCCCCAGCAGCGCCGCGAAGGGCGGATCCCCGCCGAGGTCCACGGCGAGCGCCAGCGTGTTGACGAACAGGCCGACCAGGTTTTCGAGCTCGATGCGCGTGCGGCCGGCGATCGGCGAGCCCACCACCAGCCGTTCCTCCTGGGAATAGCGGCCGAGCAGCGCCTGGAAGGCTCCCAGCAGGCTCATGAACAGCGTCGCCCCCTGCAACCGCGACAGCGCCTGCAAGCGGGCGTAGAGGTCCGCCGGCATGGTCACCGCAACGGCGCCCCCGCGGGCGCTGCGCACCGGTGGACGCGGCCGGTCGGCGGCCAGATGGAGGACCGGCGGCGCGCCGGCAAGGCGCTCGCGCCACCAGGCGACCTCGCCCGCCAGGACCTGCCGCTCCAGCCATCGCCGCTGCCAGTAGGCGAAGTCGGCGTAGCGCACCGGCAGCTCGGGCAGCGGCGCCGGCCGCCGGTCGCGCGCGGCGCGATAGAGGGCGGCCAGCTCGCGGATCAGGATGCCGTTCGACCAGCCGTCGGTGATCGCATGATGCAGGGTCATCAGCAACAGGTGGCGGGCCGGGGCCAGGCGCAGCAGGACGACGCGCACCAGCGGCCCCCGCGCCAGGTCGAACGGCCGGGCGCCCTCGGCGCCGGCGAGCCCCAGGGCGACGCGGTCGCGCTCGCCGACGGGCAGGGCGCGCAGGTCGGCGACCGGCAGCGCCAGGGGCAGACGCGCCGCGATCACCTGCACCGGGGTGTCGGCATCCTCCGGCACCGCGAACGTGGTGCGCAGCGACTCGTGCCGGGCGGCCAGCGCCGCGAGGCTTGCCCGCAGGGCGGCGACGTCGAGCGCGCCGTCCAGCCAGACCGCGAGCGGCAGGTTGTACGCCGCGCTGCGCGGCTCGAGCTGCGCCAGGAACCAGAGGCGCTCCTGGGCGAACGAGAGCTGGGCCGGCGCGCCGGCCGGCCGGCGCTGGCAAGGCGGCGGCCCGCTGAGCTGGAAGCCCGCGGACTCCGCCAGCCAGCCGGTGAGGCCGGCGATGGTGGGCAGCTCGAACAGCTTGCGCAGCGGCACCTCGCAGCCCAGGGCCGTCTGCAGGCGGGAGGCGACCTGGGTGGCCAGCAGCGAGTGCCCGCCGAGGAAGAAGAAGTTGTCGTGCACGCCGATCCGCTCGACGCCCAGCACGCCGCTCCAGATGCTGGCGGTCAGCTCCTCCAGGCCCGGCCGCGGCGCGACGAAGGCGGCGCGCTCGCTCGCCTCGGCGTCCGGCGCGGGGAGCGCCTGACGGTCGAGCTTGCCGCTCGGCGTCAGCGGCAGCTGCTCCAGGAACGCGAAGGCGGCCGGCACCATGTGGTCGGGCAGCTTCTCCGCCAGGCCGCGCCGCAAGCTGGCGAGCAGCGCCGCCCGCGCCGCGCCCGGCAGGACGGTGCCGCCGCCCGGCGCCGCCGCCGGATCCGCGCCGAGCACCACATAGGCAACCAGCTGGCGCTCGCCGGCGCGGCTGGGACGCGCCGCCACCGCCGCCGCCTGCACCCGCGGCTGGGCGGCAAGCACCGCTTCGATCTCGCCCAGCTCGATGCGGAAGCCGCGCACCTTCACCTGGTGATCGATGCGGCCGAGGAATTCGAGGCTGCCGTCGGCGCGGTGGCGCACCAGGTCGCCCGTCCGGTAGAGCCGAGCGCCTTCGCCGGGCGGCGCGCTCCAGACGCTCCACGGGTCGGGCACGAAGCGCTCGGCGGTCAGCTCCGGGCGTCCCCAGTAGCCGCGCG
>DATGHG010000134.1:0-34796 GCA_035308185.1 Thermoanaerobaculia bacterium
CCGGTGGTATACGAACCCTCGATGTTCCAGGTCCGCGAGGCCCCGGGGATGTACGCCGGATCGATGGCGCTCTGGCGGTTGTAGTTGTTCTCGCTGGTGTACTGCGCCGCGAAATCGGAGTGGCTGTTCTCGCCCAGCTTCTGGCTCCAGCTCACCTGGTAGTGATCGAGTCCCACCGGCTCGCCGGGCCCGTTGGCGGTGCGCGGCAGCAGGTGATTGCTGAGCGAGGTGACGGTGATCCTGCTGCTGGGTCCCGCCTCGAGGTTGAGCGACAGGGCGCTCGTCTTGCCGTCGGCGGAGCCGCTGGCGGCATTGCCGCCGCCGGCGAAGAGGCCGTCCGAGCTCACCTGCGAGAAGCGGCCCGAGAGTCCCACCTGCACCTCTCCGAGCTGGCCCTCGATGCCCAGCTTGCCCTTCGAGACCTGGCCGACCCCGACCTGGGCGACGTCGGCCATCCCGGTCATGGCCTGCACCTCGGTGTGGAAGCGGCCGCCGCCGGCCGCCGCCAGCGCCGCGTCGGACAGGGTGCCGCCCGGGGTCAGTCCGCTGCCTGCACCCGCCGGCACCGCCGCGCTGGCGGCCTTGGTCGAGCCCGCCTGGGACTGCGGCCCGTCAGCGGCGTCGATGTCGCGCAGCACGTCCGGGGGGATGCTCGCCCGCAGCGCCCAGAAATCGGCGTCCTGGTCGGGCCGCGCGGTCTTTCCGGCAGGCGCGGTGCTGGCCGGGTTCGCGCCGCCGGCCTTCGCCGCACCGGTCCGCTGCGCCAGTTGCAGCTCCAGGAACTGATAGGCCTTGCCGGTGTCGCGGGTGACCATGATCACCGCCGGCAGGAAGCCCGGCTTGTTGGCGATGATCTTGTAGAGGCCTGCCGGCAGGTCGCGGAACAGGAAGTTGCCCTGCGGATCCGTCAACACCTTGTAGAGCGCGAGGTCGGCAAGCTGGTAGGCGTAGACGCCGGCCGCCGCGAGCGGCGAGGCGTTGCCACTCACCCGTCCAGCGAGACCGGTTCCCGGCTTCACCAGCTTCGCCGTCGCGGGAGCCGTGGGCGCCGCGGTAGCCGCAGTCGTGGCGGCGGCAGCCTGGGCGGCCTGTTGCGGGCGGCCGGCGGGCTTCGCGGGCGAGGAAGCCGGCGCTGCCGCCGGCGGCGTGGTGGACAGCTCTGCAGGAGGTGCCGGGATGGAGGTCGGCACGAACCTGGCGGAGCTCACCTGCTGCGCTCGGGCCTCGCCGGCGCCGCCCGACAAAGCGAGCGTTCCCAATAGGATACCCGTCAGGGCAACCCTGAGAATCAACGCTGTTGGACGTGGGCGAATCATCGCTGATCCTCGACGACACTAGACTGTACTGTTTCGCAATGAACGGTGTCAATCAGTAGGTGGTCTAGCGGGCCTTCACCTCGGGTGGTCTAGCGGGCCTTCACCTCGGTCCACAGCCGGTCGAGCAGCGGCGTGGTGGCGCCGAGGTCCTGGATCAGCTCGCAGCGGTCGATCACGGCAGGCGGTGGGTACACCGCGGGATCGTCGCGGATGGCCGGATCCACCAGCCGGCGGGCGGCGCGGTTGGCGCTGGCGTAGCGGACGCCGTCGACGACGCGGGCGGCGACCGCCGGTTCGAGGAGGTAGTCGAGGAAGGCATAGGCGGCGTCGACGTGGCGGGCGGTGCTCGGCATCGCCAGGCTGTCGATCCACAGCGTGCCCCCCTCCTTCGGCACCACGTAGCCGAAGCGCCGCGGGTCCTGTGCCACCACCTTGGCGAGCTCGCCGTTCCAGCCCTGCGCCAGATCCACGTCGCCGGCCGCCAGCAGGTTGGCGAAATCGCTGCTGTTGTAGGTGCGCACCAGCCGCTTCTGCTCCTGCAGCCGTGCGGCGGCGCGGCGCAGGGCCGCCGGGTCGCGTTCGTTGATCGACCTGCCGTCGAGTTTCAGCGCGGCGCCGAAGGCCTCGCGCATGTCGTCGAGCATCAGGATGCGGCCGGCATGGCGAGGATCGAACAGCGCCTGCCAGCTGTCCACCGGCTCCGCCACCTTGCGCCGGTCGTAGCCGATGCCGGTGGTGCCCCAGAGGTAGGGCAGCGAGACCCGGTTGCCGGGATCGAAGACGCGGTCGAGCAGGCGCGGCTCGAGGTTGGCGATGCCTGGCAGGCGGCGATGGTCGAGCGGCCGCAGCAGCCGCTGCGGCCCGAGCACCTGCAGCATGTAGTCGGAGGGCACCACCAGGTCGTAATCGGCGACCCCCGATTGCAGCTTTTCGAGCAGCGCCTCGTTCGAGGAGTAGGTGTCGATCTCGACCCGGATGCCGGTGCGGCGCTCGAAGTCGCTCACCACCGCCGCCGGCAGGTAGTTGGTCCAGATGTAGACGTTGAGCCGGCGCGCCCCTTCCGGGCCGCCGCATGCCAGGGCCGCCAGGGCCAGCAGGGCAGGGAGCACCGCCCGCCTCATGCCGGGCCTCCGGCCTCTCGCCGCAGCAGCCGGTGCGCCGTGACGATGGGCGCCACGGTCACCGCCAGCAGCGCCGTCGAGACGGCGTTGACCTCCGGCGTCACGCCGGACTTGAGCAGCGAATAGACGTGCAGCGGCAGGGTGGTGGCGCCGGCGCCGGCCACGAACGAGGTGATCACGTAGTCGTCGATCGACAGGGTGAAGACCAGCAGCGCGCCCGCCGCGATCCCCGGCGCGGCCAGCGGCAGGGTGACGCGGCGCAGGACCTCCCAGCCGCCGGCGCCGAGATCGCGGGCGGCCTCGGCCAGGGCCGGATCGAGCCCGGCGAGCCTGGCGCGCACCACCAGGGCGACGTAGGAGATGCTGAACACGACGTGGGCGATGAGCACGGTGGCCAGCGACAGGCGCAGGCGCAGGGTGCCGAAAAGGGTAAGCAGAGCCGCTCCGATCACCACCTCGGGAAGGATCACCGGCAACAGCAGCAGCACCTGGGTGATGGCGCGGCCGCGCGCCCGCGGCGTCGCCGGCGTGGCGAAGGCGAGCGCCGCCATGGTGCCGATGAGCGTGGCGAGCGCGGTGGCCAGACCGGCGATCAGCAGGCTGTTGCGGGCCGCCCGCAGCAGCCGGTCGTCGTGCAGCAGCTCGCCGTACCAGGAGAGCGTGAAGCCCTCCCAGACCGCCGTCTGGCGGGCGCGATTGAAGGAGAACGCCACCAGCACGGCGATCGGCGCGTAGAGGTACAGATAGATGGCGGCGGTATGGGTCGCCAGCAGCGCACGCGGCCAGCGCGGTGGGCCCGCGGCGGCCGGCACCGGCGCCGGCGTCACAGCAGCTCCCATCCGGCCGGCCGGCCGCCCGCCTCGCCGGGCGAAGCGCGGCGGGCGAGGTGCGTGCCGGCGGCGAGCAGCAGCAGCACCGCGGCGGTGAGCTCGAAGGCGAGCGCGGCGCCGAACGGCTGGTTGCGGGCGACGGCAAACTGGTTCTGGATCAGGTTGCCAAGCAGCATGGTGTGCGCCCCGCCCAGCAGGTCGGAGACCACGAACTGCCCGAGGCTCGGGATGAACACCAGCACCACGCCGGCGGCGATGCCGGGCAGCGCCAGCGGCACGGTGACCCGCCGCAGCACCGCGGCCCGGCTGGCGCCGAGGTCGGCCGCCGCCTCGAGCAGGCTGCGGTCAAGCCGCTCGAGCGCGGCGTAGAGCGGCAGGATCATGAACGGCAGCTCGCCGTACACCAGGCCGGCCATCACCGCGCCGCCGGTATAGAGCAGCGGCAGCGGTCGCGAGATGAGGCCGGTGCCCAGCAGCAGGTGGTTGAGCAGGCCTTCGGTGCGCAGGATGAACATCCAGGCATAGGTCCGGATCAGGAAGCTGCTCCACAACGGCACCACCACCAGGCCCAGCAGCAGCCCCTTGCGGCGGCGCGGCGCGTGCAGCGCCAGGGCATAGGCGGCCGGGAAGCCGATCGCCAGGCAGACGCCGGTGGTGAGCGCCGCCATCCACAGCGAGCGCCAGGCGATGCCGAGGTAGAGGCCCTGCAGCGATTGCCGGTAGCTGGCCAGGAACGCTCCCGAGCGCAGGTAGGCGGCGAGGTCGGGGATGGGCTGCAGGCCGCCGTAGACGCCGCGCTGGGAGCCGCTCACGCCCAGCATCAGCACCAGCGGCAGCAGGAAGAACAACCCGAGCGCCAGCCACGCCGGCAGCGCCAGCGCCGCCGCGCCCAGCCGCCAGCGCGGCCGCGCGGGTGCCGGCGGTCGGTCGGGCGGCTGAGCCGGCGGTCGGTCGGGCGGCTGAGCCGGCAGCCGGTCGGGCGGCTGAGCCGGCCCGCCGTTTTGCCGCGGATGTCGAGCCATGACGGCCGATGATGCCCCGGCCCCGCGCCGCGGCGCAAGGGCCGCCAGCGGCGCGGGGCGGTCAGCGGGCGCGGGGGCGGTCAGCGACGCAGCACGACGCCGTGGCGGGGATCCCAGCAGAGCAGCGCGGGGTTGCCCGGCTGGGGGTCCGGCTCGGGCAGGTCGCCGCCGGGCGGGCCGGCGTTCGACCGGTGGACGACCCGGCGGCCGCCGGCGGTGTCGCGGACCAGCCAGACCGTGCGAGTCCCCTGGTAGATCCGTTCCTCGACGGTGACCGGCAGGGCCGCCAGGGCGGCGCCCGGCGGCACGGCGCCCGGCGGTGACGCCGGCGGACGCAACGTCAGCTTCTCGGGACGCACCGCCAGGCGCACCGTGTCGCCGGCGCGCGCCGCGCCGCCGGCGGCCGGCATCTCGACCTCGAGGCCGCCCGCCAGCCGCAAACGGAGCCGCCCGTCGCCGGCGATGCCGAGCACCTCGGCCTCCCAGAGGTTCGCGGCGCCGGTGAAGGTGGCGACGAAGGCGGTCTCCGGCCGCTCGAAGATCTCGAGCGGCGTGCCGACCTGCTCGATACGGCCCTCGCTCATCACCGCCACCCGGTCGCTCAGCGCCAGGGCTTCCTGCTGGTCGTGAGTGACCAGCAGGAAGGTGATGCCGACGGCGCGCTGCAAACGCTTGATCTCGAGCTGCATCGCCTGGCGCAGCTCCTGGTCGAGAGCGGCCAGCGGTTCGTCGAGCAGCAGCACCTGGGGCTCGAGCGCCAGGGCGCGGGCCAGGGCGACGCGTTGCCGCTCGCCGCCCGAGAGCTCCTGCGGGTAGCGGCGGTCGAGGCCGCGCAGCCGCACCAGCTCGAGCGCCGCCGCCACCCTGGCGGCCGCCGCGGGACGGCGCGGGCGCGGCGGCCCGAGGTAGCGCAGGCCGAAGGCGACGTTGTCCGCCACCGTCAGATGGGGGAACAGGGCGTAGTGCTGGAAGACCAGGTTCACCGGCCGCCGGTGAGCCGGGGTGCGGGTCACGTCGCGGCCGCCGATCCAAACCTGCCCGGAGGTCGGCCACTCGAGGCCCGCCACCAGGCGCAGCAGGGTCGTCTTGCCGCAGCCGCTCGGGCCCAGCAGGGAGAACAGCTCGCCTTCGCGCACGGCAAGGCTGACGGCGTCGACCGCCGTCACCTCGCCGAAGCGCTTGGTGACCTCCTGCAGCTCGACGCGGCAGGAGCTCGTGCCGCTGCCGACTAGAGGTGCACCCGCATGCCGAACTTGCTCCAGAGCCAGAGCGCCAGCATCGCGCCGAGGATCGAGAGCAGGAAGCCCGCGGGATGGAACTTGTCGTTGGTGGGCCGCCAGATCAGCCCGGCGACGAAGCCGCCGATGAGCGAGCCGATGATGCCCAGCACCGTCGTGGCGATCAGGCCCATGTGCGGGCCGCCGACGAAATAGCGTGCGATGAGACCAGCGAAAAAGCCTACGACCAGCGCCCAGATGACGTGGAAACAGCCCATGACCGCGCCTCCTCTCGGGTTGGATCGGTTGGCCTGCCGCGCCCTCGGGCCGGCCGTTTCGGTGACCAGGATAGCATCTCAGCAGGATGTCTGGTCGCGCCTCGTCCGCTTCCCCTGCCGCGACGGTGGCGGCTCAGCGCGCGGCCGGCGCCGGTCCCAGATCGATCGCCGTCGCCCCCCAGACCTGATGGGTGAGGTCTTCGACCGCCACGCCCAGGGTGCGGGCGCCGGACGGCACGTCGAGCGTCAGGGTCTCGGTCCAGCCCTTCGCGGTGAGGTCGGCGCGGGTCAGCAGCCGGTGCTGGACCGTGGGCGGTTTCGCCGCTTCCGGAGTGCCGGCGAAGGCCAGGGACACCCGGAATGGGCCCGCCGGCAGCGAGTCGGCGGCGGCGAAGGCGCCCACCGTCAGCCGCAAGGAGCCGCGGCTCTCGCCGCCGCCTGCCGCCGGCGCCGGCAGGGTCGCCGTGGCGGTCACCGGCAGCGTGCCGTGCTCGGCGCCGCCCGCCAGCACCTCGCGCAGGCGTGCCGCCGCCACCTCGTCGGGAGTCGAGGAACGGCGCCACACCGGCGCTCGCAGCAGGGTGCCCTCCGGCGACAGATGCACCTCGACCGGGCGCGGCCGGCCATCCTCGGGATCGGGAGCGAGGTAGAAGATGTGCCAGCGCTTCGCCAGTCCGGTGAGCGCCGACGCCAGCTGGCCGGGGTAGCCGATCACCGTGCCGCCGGTGGCGCTCGCCATGGCGTTGAGGCTCTCCGAGGCCGGTTGCACGAACAAGTTCAGCACGCCGTCGTACTGCAACCGGCTGCGCGGCGCCGCCTGCGGCAGGATCTCGGGCGGCACGTGGCCTTCCGGCGCCTTGGGGCCGGCGGTGCTCTGGCGGATGCGCTCGAGATCGGTGGTCTCGCGGTGCGGGTCGCCCAGGTCCTGCCGCCGCATCGGCGCGGCCAGGGTGATCCAGCCGTAGGCGGCCAGCGTGCGCGCCGGTTCTTCGGCGACCGCCTGGGTGGCGCTGTCGGCGCCGCCGCCGGAGTGGGAGGTGTCGAAGCCGTCGGCGACCAGCACCAGGGCGCGCGGGCCGCCGCCGGCGCGGCCGGCCAGCAGCGACACCAGCTGGTCCTCCTGGCGGCGCACGGCGGTTTGGCTCGGCGGCCCTGCCGGCGGCCGGCTCTCCTGCCGCCCTGGGGCCGGTGCGGAGGCCGGTGCTCTCCCCGCTTCCGGCTCCTGGCTCTGGCCCTTCGCCTGTTCCCGGCCCGGTGCCGAGGACGCCGCGTCGCGCTGCCGCTCGGCCTGCGCGGCGATGTCGGTCAGCGCCTGCTCGAGCATCCTCGGTTCGCGGGTTTCCGCGAACAGCAGTCGCGGCGCCGGGTCCGCCACCACCAGGGCGACCGTGCCCAGCGCGGTCAGCTCTGCCGCCCGCTTTGCCAGGGCGTTGGCGGTGAAGAACACCGTCTCGGGGTCGGCGAGCACCCGATCGACGTAGATCACGACCTGCCAGGGAGCCGACTCGCCGGCGGCGACCGGGGAGGCCTTCACCACCTGTCGCAGCCGGCCGTCCTCGGTCACCAGGAAGTCCTGGGGGCCGAGCGCCTTGCGGCGCGACTCCCGCAGCGACTCGGGCAGCTCGACGACCACCTCGATCTCGCGCACCAGGACCTTCTCGGAGAAGGTCTCCGGCGGCTGGGGGGCGGCGGCCCGCGGCGCGGTCGCCGGCCGGCTGGGCGGCGCCCCTGCTGCGCCGGCCGCGGCCGACGCGGCCACGGCGGACCGGACGGCGGTGACGCCGAGGCCGGCGGCTGCCGCCAGCGTGACGGCGGCGGCGAGGTGGGCGAGAGTCTTCATTGCGGGATCTCCCTGGTGGTGAGCACGCCCTGGCCGCCGAGCGCCCCTGCGCCGCGCGGGTCCACCGCCGCTTCGTAGCCGCCGCCGGCCAGCCGGCGAACGGCGTTGATGCGCGCGGTGTCGTCGGGTCCGGTGACGACGATGCGGTGGCCGCGCCGCGTCAGCTCGCGGGCCACTTCGGGGGACAGCGCGCCCGGCTCGGCTTCGAGCACGTCCGGCAGTCCCTGATGATGGAGCCTGGGCCGGTCCACCGCCGCCTGCAGGCCATCGTGGTCCACCAGCAGATCGAGCAGCACCTGGGCGGTGTGGGTGGGGATGCGCAGGCTGCCACGCCCGCCCAGCGCGATCACCTCGTCGTCTCGCCATGCGATCGTCGGCGTCATCGAAGAGAGCATACGCTTGCCCGGCGCCACCGCGTTGGCCTCGCCCTGCATGGACTGCCAGGGGGCTGGCGGCGGCGGGCCGGCGCCCGGTCCGGCGACTGCCTGGCCGGTGGCGAAGTCGTCCATCTCGTTGTTGAGGAAGCCGAGCTCGGGCACGTACAGCCCGCAGCCGAAGAGGCCGTTGAGGGTGGTGGTCAGGGCCACGGCATTGCCTTCGCCGTCGATCGCCGACAGGTGCGTGGTCTCGGCGTGGCCGGCGCCGCCGGCAACGCCGCCGGCCGCTGCCGGCCCGGGCCAGGGCGCCAGCGTCGCCGACGGCGTGGCGCGGCCGCGATCGATGCCGGCGGCGCGGGCCGCGATCCAGCGCGGGTCGAGCAGCGCCGCCGGGCCGGCGCGGCTGGTGGCCGGATCGCCGAGCAGCACGCGGTCGGCAAAGGCGCGCCGGAAGGACTCGGCGAGCAGGTGGGCGCGGTCGGCGCCGTCGCGCGGCAGGGCGGCCCATCCCAGGCGCTCCAGCATGCCGCACGCCTGGCCCAGCGCGATGCCGCCCGCCGACGGCAGCGGCATGGTGGCGACCTGCCAGCCGAAGGCGGCGAATTGCAGCGGTTGGCGCCAGCTGGGGCGGTAGGCGGCGAGGTCCCCGGCGGCGAGCACGCCGCCGTGGCGCCGGCTGGCCGCCGCCACCGCCGCCGCCACCGGCCCCTCGACGACGGCCGCCGGGCCGAGCTCGGCGTAGCGCGCCAGGGTCGCCGCCAGGTCGGGGAGCCGCAGCCGCGCGCCGACCGGCGGCGCCTGACCGTGCGGCAGCCAGACGGCGGCGCTCTCCGGAAAGCGCGCCAGCAGGCGGCGCTGGGGCTCGGCGGCGAGCAGCCGGTGGAGGTGCGCATCGACCTCGAAGCCGTCGCGCGCCAGGCGGAGGGCCGGCGCCACCACTCGCCGCCAGGGCAGCCTGCCGAGGGACCGGTGCAGCTCGTAGAGGCCCGCGGGGCTGCCCGGAACGCCGGCGGCGAGCGGTCCCACCTTGGAGGCATCGGCCGCCGGCCTTCCCGCGGCATCCAGGTACATGCCGCGGTGCGCCGCCGCCGGCGCCGTCTCGCGGAAGTCGAGCGCCGCGAGCTTGCCGCCCATCCTCACCACGGCGAAACCGCCGCCTCCCAGGTTGCCGGCCTCGGGGTAGACCACCGCCAGCACGAGCGCGGTGGCCACCGCGGCGTCGACGGCATTGCCGCCGTCCCGGAGCACCGCCAGCCCGGCGGCGGTCGCCTGGACATGCCCCGAGGCGACGGCCCCGGCCGGCGCGCCGGCATTGGCCGGGCTCGCCTGCTTGCCCGGGTCCACCGGCCGGCCGGCGGGGGCGCCCGCGGCGGACGCGGGAAGCGGCCCGAGGGCGAGCAGCCAAGCGGCGAACAGGCGACGGCGCGCGATCGATGGGTGCGGGCGGAGGCGGGTGCGGGGCATGCTCAGTGTCCTCGGCGTCCTAAGCGTTGCCCTCAGCCGGCGTCGCCCTCGGTCTGGCGGGGGTGCGACCCGCCGCCATTGTACAGCGAGGCGGCGACGGCGATCCCCAGCACCAGGGCCACCACGGCGAGGGCGATCTCGATCGGGATCGCGACCCAGGGTTCCAGCGCCATCTTGGCGCCGACGAAAGCGAGGACCAGCCCCAGGCCCTTGGGCAGCCAGCGCAGCCGCGCCATCAGGTCCGCCGCCACCAGGTAGAGCGCGCGCAGGCCGAGGATGGCGAAAGCGTTGGAGCTGAAGACGATGAACGCGTGGCGAGTGACCCCGAAGA
This sequence comes from Thermoanaerobaculia bacterium, assembly GCA_035308185.1. Classification (GTDB taxonomy): domain Bacteria; phylum Acidobacteriota; class Thermoanaerobaculia; order Multivoradales; family UBA5704; genus JASLEW01. Next base: position 9,797 of record DATGHG010000134.1, read on the forward strand.
CCGCGGGCAGGGAATCCACCGCGAAGGCGACGTCCGTGGCCTCGACCACCAGCAGGACCAGCAGCAGCGGCGTCGCCAGGGTGCGCCCCGCTTCCCGCACCAGGAAGCTGCGGTCCCGGTAGCCGGCGGTCATCGGCACGAACCGCTGGAACAGCTTGAACACCGGATTGTGCCGCGGCTCGACGCGGACGGCGCCGCGCCGCGTCATGCGGGCACCGGCGTAGATCAGGAACAGCCCGAACAGCGGCAGCAGCCATCCCCATCGCTGCAGCAGCGCGGCGCCGGCGGCGATGAACAGCCCGCGGGCGGCGAGGGCGCCGGCGATGCCCCACGACAGCACCCGGCGCTGCTGCGCGCGCGGCACCGCGAAGTAGTCGAAGAGCAGCAGGAAGACGAACAGGTTGTCGAAGCTGAGCGAGCGCTCGACCAGGTAGCCGGCGAGGAACTCGAGGCCGATCCGGCGCCCGAAGTGGAAGCCCAGCCAGAGGTCGAAGACCAGGGCCAGGGCCGTCCACGCCCCGCTCCACAGCAGCGGCTCGGCGAGCCCAGGGCGCGGCTCGCGGCGCTGGAAGACGCCGAGGTCCAGGGCCAGCAGCGCGATGATGAGCGCGAGGAAGCCGGCCCACTCGGCGCCGCTGCCGACCGGCGCCGTCATGGCAGGCCTCCGGCGGGCGGCGGTTCAGCGGGCGCGCCCGGCGGCCGAAGGAGCGGCGGCCCGCCGCGCTCCGGCCGCCGCTCGCGTGCACCGCCGCGGGTACGGCGTCTCCTCGGCGTCAGGGCGCTCTTACTTGACCTCTTTCAGATGACCGTTGACCAGCTTGGTCATCTCGAACATGCTCACCGAATCCTTGCCGTCGAAGACCGGCTTGAGCTTGGCGTCGGCGCGGATGGTCCGCTTGTCGTTGGGGTCCTGCAGGTTGTGTTTGCGTATGTAGTCCCAAATCTTCTTGGTGACCTCGGTGCGGGGCAGCGGCTCGTTGCCGACGACCGCCGCCAGCGCCTGGTCCGGCTGCATGGGCTTCATGAAGCCGCTGTTGGTGCTGGTCTTCGGGCTCTTTGCTGGCATAGAGGATCCTCCACTGACAGGTGAAAAGGGAACTGATTGGCTGCGATACAGCCACCCGGGCCGGTGCAGACGTTATGCAAATCCCCGGCCTTGTGGCAAATTTCCCATGCCGGGGCGTCCTGGTCATGATGGGCGCCCGGCGACCCCGGCGCATGAATCCGGACCAGTTTTGTTCTAGTCGGCGGCGCCTGCCAGGCGACTCTCAAAGCATGAGATCAGACCGCTTCAGGCCTACTCGAAGCATCTATCGGATCGCCCCCCGCATCCCCCCGACCCCCTTCCCACCCCTCCGGGGGGGAAGGGGGCGCCCCCTCACACCCCCTCTTCGGGCAGTTTCGTCTTAGTTGGGCGCCGCACCTCGCGAGCATGTCCGGCGCCGATCTCGACCCGCTCTGGCTGACCCTGCGTCTGGCCGGCGTCACCACCCCCTTGCTGCTGGCGGTGGGCACGCCGCTCGCCTGGTGGTTGTCGCGCACCGGCAGCCGCCTGCGCTTCCCGGTGGAGGCGGTGGTGGCGCTGCCACTGGTGCTGCCGCCCACCGTCCTCGGCTTCTACCTCCTGCTGCTGCTCGGACCGCGGGGTGGCCTGGGGGCGGTCTGGCCGGCGCTTGGCCTCGAGTCGCCGGTGTTCAGCTTCTCCGGTCTGGTCATCGGCTCCCTACTCTACTCCCTGCCCTTCGTGGTGCAGCCGCTGCAGGGCGCCTTCGAGAGCGTCGGCCGCCTGCCGCTCGAAGTGGCGGCCACGCTCCGCGCCGGTCCGCTGGACCGCTTCGCGACCATCGCCGTGCCGCTCGCCCGCCGCGGCTTCCTGGCTGCCGCCACCCTCGGCTTCGCCCACACCCTGGGCGAGTTCGGCGTCGTCCTGATGATCGGCGGCAACATCCCCGGGCGCACGCGGGTGCTGTCGATCGCCATCTACGACCACGTCGAGCGCCTCGAATACGCCCAGGCGCACCAGATCGCGCTGGGCATGCTGCTGTTCTCCTTCGCGACGCTGTGGGGGGTCTACGCCTTGAACGTCAGGCGGCCGCGGCCATGAGAGGGCGCTTCCGGTTGGCGCGCGGCAGCGGCTTCACGCTCGACGTCGACTTCACGGCGCCCGCCGCCGTCGTCACCGGCGTCTTCGGCCCCTCCGGTTCGGGCAAGACCACGCTGCTGCGCTGCGTGGCCGGCCTCGAGCGCGCGCCGGCAGGCCTGCTCGAGGTTGGCGGCGAGGTCTGGCAGGACGAGGCGAACGGCGTCTTCCTGCCGCCTCACCGGCGGCGGCTGGGCTATGTCTTTCAGGAGGCCGGACTGTTCCAACACCTCTCGGTGCGCCGCAACCTCGAATACGGGTGGCGGCGCACCGCGATCGGCGAGCGGCGGGTGCGCTTCGACGAGGCGGTCGAATGGCTGGGTCTCGCGGCGCTGCTGCCGCGCGCCCCCGGAGCACTCTCCGGCGGCGAGCGCCAGCGAGTGGCGGTGGCCCGGGCGCTGCTGACCAGCCCGCGGCTGCTGCTGCTGGACGAGCCGCTGGCGGCGCTCGACGCCGCCGCGCGGGAGGAGATCCTGCCCTATCTCGAGCGGCTCCACGCCCGCCTGGAGATCCCGGTGCTCTACGTCAGCCACGCCGCCGCGGAGCTGCAACGGCTGGCCGACCATCTGTTGCTGCTGGCGGCCGGCCGCGTGCGGGCGGCCGGCCCGCTGGCCGAGGTCTCGACCCGGCTCGACCTGCTGCCCTGGGGTCCCGAGGCGGAGCTGGGAGTGGTGATCGAGGCGCGGGTGGTGGCCCACGACGATCGGTTCGACCTCACCTATCTCGATTTTGCCGGCGGGCAGCTGAGCCTGCCGCGCCATGCCGCGGCGGTGGGCAGCCGCCAGCGGGTGCGGGTGCTGGCGCGCGACGTCAGCCTGGCGCTCGAACGGCCGGAGCGGACCAGCGTGCTCAACGTCTTTCCGGCCCGTATCGTCGAGATCGCCGAGATCGCCGAGATCGGCGGGGCCGGGGCAAGCGGCGGCCCGGGTGCAGCCGGCGACCGCGGGAGCCTCGCCCCGAGCGCCGCCGCCTCCCAGCCGCTGATCAAGCTCGACGCCGGCGGCGCCGCGCTGCTCGCCCAGATCACCCGCAAGTCGCTCGCCGGCCTCGAGCTGCGCCCCGGGCTATCGGTCTACGCGGTGGTCAAGGGCGTCGCGCTGCTGTTGTGATCGCGTGGTACTTTGACCGGCCATGCCACCCCGCTTCGTCACCTTCGAAGGGATCGACGGCAGCGGCAAGTCCACGCATCTGCGGCGCGCCGCGGCCTGGCTGGCGCGGCACGGCGTCGCCTGCCGCTGCACCCATGAGCCCGGCGGCACGCCGCTCGGCGAAGCGCTGCGCAGGATCTTCCTCGACCCCGGCTGGGGCGCGCTCGACGGCACCGTCGAGCTGCTGGTGGTGTTCGCCAGCCGGCGGCAGCATCTGCTGGAGGTGATCGAGCCGGCGCTGGCGGCCGGCGAGGTGGTGCTCTGCGATCGCTTCACCGACTCGACCCGCGCCTACCAGGGCGCCGGCCGCGGCGTGCCGGCGGCGCTGATCGATCAGCTCGAGCTGCTGGCGACCGGCGGCCGGCGCCCTGACCTGACGTTGCTGTTCGACCTGCCGGCGGCCGCGGCCCGTGCCCGGCGGCATGCCGCCGGCCGGCGAGCGGCCGCCGGCGATGGCAGCGGCGGCCGCGGCGAGGCGGACCGGCTGGACGCCGAGGGCCTCGATTTCTACGAGCGGGTGCGGCAGGGCTTCCTGAGCCAGGCGGCGCGCGAACCGGAGCGCTTCCGCGTCGTCGAATCGGACGGCGACCCGGCGAGCACCGCGGCGCAGGTGCGGGCCGCCCTGGCCGCCCTGCTGCCCGCCGGCAGGGAGAGCGCGTGAACCTGCCGGCGGCGTTGGCGGCGGCGCGCCAGGGCCGCCTGTACCCGGCGGTGATCCTGCACGGCGGCGACGCCGAGACGCGCCGGCGGGCGGCGGGCGAGCTCGGCCGCGTCCTGCTCTGCGAAGCGGTGCCGGCCGAGCGGCCGTGCGGCGGCTGCCGCCATTGCCGGCGCATCGTCTGGCCGGAAGCCTCCTTCCATCCCGACTTCCAGGTGCTCGAGCGCGATCTCAAGACCTCGACCTCGGTCGACGCCGCTCGCGAGCTGATGCGCATGGCGCAGGTTTCGCCGTTCGAGGCTCGCGGTCAGGTGTTCGTGATCGCCAGCGCCGAGAGCCTGACCGGCGAGGCGGCGAACGCCCTGCTCAAGAGCCTCGAAGAGCCCCACGTCACGTCGCCCCGCCACTTCCTGCTGCTCGCGCCCTCGCGCCTCGATCTGCTGCCGACCCTGCGCAGCCGCTCGCTGGCGGTGTTCCTGGGTCCGGCGGTGGCCGCGGATCCGGGGCGGGTGGAGACGCTGGCGAGGGCCTTCGCCGCCGCTGCCGGCGGCCATGCCGAAACCGGCGCCGCGGTGTACCTGCTGAGCGCGGCGGAGGCGCTGGCGGGCGCCGGCGGCGAGGCGGGCGGCTGGGACGACCCGCGGGCCGCCCGGCCCTGGGCGGTGGCGGCGGCGGCGGTGCTGCGCTCGCTGCCGCCGCCGCCGGAGCGGCCGGCGGGGGCCGCCGCTCCGCCTCGCGCGCCAGGGCGCGCCGCCCGGCTGGCCCTGGCCGAAGCGCTGCTCACCGGGCCGGTGATGCGGCTGCGCGGCATCGGCGCCGAGCGCATCCTGGAAGGCCTGGTCGCCCGCCACCTGTCGCCGCTCGCGCCGCTCGCGCCGTTCGCGCCGCTCGCGCCGTTCGCGCCGCCGGCGGCGCGTCGGCAGGAGCCCCACTAGACGCTGCGGGCACCTCAGCCGTAAACCGGCTCACGGGACACTCGGCAGCGCCCGGCTTCGAGCCGGGTGGCCGGCGACCTGTGTGCTAAAATTCCGCTCTTGCGCCGCCGAAGGCTGCTGTCATCGCCCAAATCATTGCCGTATCTAGAGTTACGGTCGGAAAAGGAGTTACCGCAAATGAGTTCACTGGATCCCAAGCGAGCCGCTTCCAGGCAGGTGGTCCCGGGTCTGCTGATGCTGACCCTGGCCCTCGGTTGCTGCGTGCCGGCGTGTTCGGCCCAGGACAAGAAGGCCGGCCCCAAGGCCGACAGCCAGAAGGAGGATCCCGGCCAGGTCGTCGCCCGGGTCAACGGCAAGCCGATCACCGCGGGCGAGGTCCACGCCGAGGCCGCCGATCAGCTCGACCAGCTGGAGCGGGAGTACCAGCAGCGCCGGCACGAGATCGCCGAAGCCCAGATCAAGAAGATCGTGCAGGACCGCCTGCTCGACGCGGAGGCGGCGGCGAAGGGCGTGACCAAGGACAAGCTGCTCGCCGAGATCAAGCCCGCCGAGGTGACCGACGCCGATACGGAGGCGTTCTACGACAAGAACAAGGCGCAGCTGCCGCCCCGCCCCAAGGAGACCTTGATGCCCCAGATCAAGGCCTACCTGCAGCAGAACGGGCAGCAGGAGGCGCGCGAGAAGTACTTCAAGACGCTCGAGGACAAGTACAAGGTCGACTACCTCTACGAGCCGATGCGCGTCGAGGTGGCCGCCAACGGCTTCCCGGCCAAGGGTCCCGCCACCGCCCCGGTCACCATCGTCGAGTTCTCCGACTTCCAGTGCCCGTTCTGCTCGCGGATCACTCCCACGCTCGAGGCCGTGGTCTCGAAGTACGGCAACAAGATCCGTCTGGTCTTCCGCCAGTTCCCGCTGCCCATGCACCCCAACGCCGCCAAGGCCGCCGAGGCCGCGCTGTGCGCCAACGAGCAGGGCAAGTTCTGGGAGATGCACGACGCCATGTTCAAGGATCAGGCCGGGCTGGCGGTCGACGGGCTCAAGTCGAAGGCCGCGGGCATCGCCGGCGTCAATGCCGCGAACTTCAATTCCTGCCTCGACTCGGGCAAGGAGACGCCGGTGGTCCAGGCGGACGTGAAGGCCGGCACCAAGGCCGGGGTCAACGGCACGCCGGCGATGTTCGTCAACGGCCGCTTCATCTCCGGCGTGGTGTCCGCCGACGATCTCTCCAAGGTCATCGACGAGGAGCTGAAGCGCAAGGGAGCCAGCTAGGAAAGGGGGCGCCGCCCCCTCAGGCACACTCGGTTTCGTCTCGCCCCGGACCCGCGCCATGAGCCAGGACCTGCCGACGCGGGAGTTCCGTGCCGCGATGCACCGGGTCGCCGACCTCCTCGCCGACTATCTCGAAGGCGTGGGGGAGCGCCCGGTGCTGCCGCCGGTGTCGCCGGGAGAGGTGGCGGCGCGGCTGCCGGCCGCGCCGCCGGACGGGCCGCAGTCGCTGGACGTGCTGCTCGACGACTACCAGCGGCTGATCGAGCCCAACGTCACCCACTGGAACCACCCCGGCTTCCTGGCCTACTTCGCCATCACCGGCTCGGCTCCCGGCATCGTCGGCGAGGCGCTGGCCGCCGGCCTCAACAACAACGCCATGCTCTGGCGCACCTCGCCGGCGGCCACCGAGCTGGAGGAGCGGGTCTGCGACTGGCTGCGCCAGATGCTGGGGCTGCCGGCGGAGTTCCACGGCCACATCAACGACACCGCTTCGACCAGCACCCTGGTGGCGCTGGCGGCGGCGCGCCACCGCGCCCCCGGCCTCGCGGCGCGGACCCGCGGTCTGGCCGGCCGCCCGGAAGTGCCGCCGCTCGTCGTCTATGCCAGCGACCAGGCCCACTCCTCGGTCGACAAGGCGGCGATCGTGCTGGGCCTGGGACACGACCAGGTGCGGCACGTGGCGAGCGACGCGGCGTTTCGCCTCGATCCGACGGCCCTGGCGGCGGCCATCGCCGCCGACCTGGCGGCGGGGCGCCGGCCGCTGGCGGTGGTCGCCACGGTCGGCACCACCTCGACCACCAGCGTCGACCCGGTGCCCGCCATCGCCGACCTCTGCGCCGAGCACGGCCTGTGGCTGCACGTCGACGGGGCCTATGCCGGCGTCGCCGCGCTCTGCCCCGAGCTGCGGGAGCTGATGCCCGGCCTCGAGCGCGCCGACTCGATCGTCGTCAACCCCCACAAGTGGCTGTTCACCCCGGTGGACTGCTCGGTGCTGCTGGTGCGCGACGTGGCCAACCTGCGCGACGCCTTCGCGCTGGTCCCCGAGTACCTCCGCACCGGCGAGACCGGGGCCACCAACCTGATGGACCTCGGATTTCAGCTCGGCAGGCGCTTCCGCGCGCTCAAGCTCTGGCTGGTGATCCGCGCCTTCGGCGTCGAGGGGCTGCGGGAGCGCCTGCGCGAGCACTGTGCGATGGCGCGCGAGCTGGCCGACCGTATCGTTGCCGATCCGGCCTTCGAGCTGGCGGCGCCGGTGCCCTTCAGCGTCGTCTGCTTCCGTGCCCGGACGGCGCCGCCGGCGAACGGCGCCGCCCACGGCGCCAATCAGGGCGCCGCCCACGGCGCCGCTCAGGGCGCCGCCCACGGCGCCAATCAGCACGCCGCCCAGGACGCCCTGAACGAGCGCTTGCTCGCCGCCGTCAACGCCGCCGGCCCCTTCTTCCTCTCCCACACCGTGCTCGACGGCCGCTACACCCTGCACGCGGCGATCGGCAACCTGCGCACCACCCGCCGGCACCTCGACGACCTCTGGCAGCTGCTCCGCCGGCTGGCCGCGGAGCTGGCGCCGGCTGCCGACGCAGTGGCGCGGTAGGCTGGCTTCCGGCTCGCCCATGCCGCGCCTGACCCGCCTCTACACCCGCACCGGCGACGACGGTTCGACCGGCCTCGGTGGCGGCCAGCGGGTGCCCAAGGACTCGACCCGGATCGCCGCCTACGGCACCGTCGACGAGCTCAACTCGATCCTTGGCGAGGCCCTGGCCGGCGGCCTCGACGAGCGGCTCGGCGCGGCGCTGCGCCGCATCCAGAACGAGCTCTTCCACCTCGGCTCCGACCTCTGCGTGCGCGAGGAGGACAAGGCGCGCAAGCCGGTGCCGGTCGTCGACCAGCGCCACGTGACGGCGCTCGAGGAGCTGCTCGACGAGCTGACCGGCGAGGTCGGCCCGCTGGCCAACTTCATCCTCCCCGGCGGCAGCCCCGGCGCCGCCCGGCTGCACGTCGCCCGCACCGTCTGTCGGCGCGCCGAGCGCCTGCTGGTGGCGCTTGCCCGCCAGGAGGCGATCGGCCCCTTCGTGCTCCCCTACGTCAATCGCCTCTCGGATGCCCTGTTCGTGATGGCCCGCTACGAGAACCTCAAGCGGGGAGTCCCCGACACGCTCTGGGACAGCCGGGCCTAGAACGGAACGACCAAAGAGGGACCACGGCGCCCCCCCTTCCGCCCGCCCTCGCCCCCCGGGGGGTGGGAAGGGGGGTGGGGGGATGCGGGGGCGATCCCAATAGAACACCGGACTGTGCTACCATGCCGCTCCCACTAAGGGAGCACCATCGCTGTGAAGGCTGTTGCGAACGCCGCTCGTACCTTCCTGTGCCTGACCTGCCTGGCGCCGTTGCCGGCGCTGGGAGCCTCGCCGGCGCCGCTCGCCGCGTCGACGCCGCAAGCCGCCGCCCCGGCCACCCCCGCCGCCCCTTCCACGATCGCCGTCCACGCCTTCCAGCACTCTGGCCCGCCGCCGTCGTCGCCCGTCCAGGTCACCCGCGGCGCCGACGGGCGCCGGGTGATCCTCAACGAGACCCCGGTCCAGCATGCGCGGCGGTTCGCCACCGCCCTGCTGCCGGTGCCGGACCTGCCCGGCCTGCCGAGCATCGCGCTCGAACCGCTCATCCGCCGCCACTGCGACAGCCATCACCTGGACCCGCGCCTGGTGCGGGCGGTCATCCAGGTCGAGTCCGGGTTCAACCTCCGCGCCCGCTCCAACAAGGGCGCCATGGGACTCATGCAGCTGATGCCGGCCACCGCCGTCGAGCTGGCGGTGCGCGATCCCTACGACGTCGACGAGAACCTGCGCGGCGGCACCGCCTATCTGCGGCAGCTGATCGACACCTTCGCCGGCAGCCTGGAGATGGCGCTGGCCGCCTACAACGCCGGCGCCGGCGCGGTCGAGCGCCACCGCGGCGTGCCGCCCTATCCCGAAACCGTCGACTACGTGCGACGGGTGATGGCCCTGTACCGGGGCGACGACCCCGCCTCGACCTGGGTGGACTGGCAGTGGCACGGTGGGCATCGTCCCGCCCCCTACGTCGTCCGCGGCGCCAGCGGCCGCCTGCTGGTGACCACCTCGCTGTCGAGCCTCCGCTAGACCGCCCCACCAGACCGCCAGCCGGCCACATCCCCATCCTCGCCGCCAGCGGCGATAGAATGCGGGCGCGCCCAAGGCGCGTCCCGCCGCCGATGCTCAACCTACCCAACCTGCTCTCGATCTGCCGGATCCTGCTGGTCCCGCCCCTGGTGGTGGTGTTGCTGACCAAGTTCGAGGACAAGGAGTGGTGGGGCCTCGGGCTCTTCCTGCTCGCCGCCATCATGGATTTCTTCGATGGCTACGTCGCCCGCCGGCGGCGCCAGGTCACCCGCCTGGGAACCCTGCTCGATCCCGCCGCCGACAAGATCCTGATCTCGGCGGCGTTCATCTCGCTGGTCGAGATGGATCCCAGCATGGTGCCGGCCTGGATGGTGGTGGTGATCGTCGCCCGCGAGTTCGCGGTGAGCGCCCTGCGCAGCGTCGCCGCCGCCGAGAACCTGGTGATCCCCGCCGGCTTCTCGGGCAAGCTCAAGACCGTGGTGCAGATCGTCGCGGTGGCGGTGCTGATCATCCACAACCAGCTGCCGGACGAGCTCAGGCACGCCTCTCCCATCTCGCTGTGGGCGGCGGTGTTGATCTCCGTCTACTCCGGTGTCGAGTACTTCGTGCGCTTCCGCCGCTATCTGCTGGCCGGCGAGATCGCACCGCCGGTGGCGGCGTCCTCGACCCGGGGCGATTCGGCGTGAGCCGCCTGCTCGCCGGTCTGGCGCGCCTGGCGCGCCGGCGCTACCGCACCATCTTCGCGGTCTTCGCGGTGCTGGTGGCCCTGGCGGCGGTGTCGATCTCCCGGCTGTCGTTCGACACCGACATGCTCAACCTGCTGCCGCGCCAGGACCCGGCGATCCATTCCTATCTGCAGATGCTGCAGGACTTCGGCAGCAACACCTATCTGCTGGTGGTGATCGAGCTGCCCGAGGGCGCGGTGCCCGAACCCTACGAGGCGCTGGCCGACGACCTGGCGGCGAGCCTGTCGCAGCTGCCGGAGATCAAGTCGGTGCAGCATCGCCTCGGCAATCCCGAGGAGCTGCTGACGGCATTCTTCCCCAAGTCGGTGCTGTTCCTCGACGCCGCCGGCCGGCGCGAGGTCGAGGACCGCCTGAGCGACGCCGCCATCGAGCGGCGGGTGAGCGAGCTTCGCCGGCAGCTGGCGACGCCCCAGGCGCTCTCGGTCAAGGAGGTCGCCAAGCTCGACCCGCTGGGCCTCGCCGACGTGGTGCTCGGCCACGTCGAGAGCTCGCGCGGCACGCTCAAGGTCGACTGGGCCAGCGGCTACTACCTGTCGCGCGACCATCGCCTGCTGCTGGTGCTGGCCGAGCCGCGCCGGCCGCCGCAGGACATCCCGTTCGACGAGCGGCTGAGCCGCAAGGCGGCGGCCGTCGTCGCCGGCGCGCTGGCGCGCTGGAACGGCTTCGCCGGCCCCGGCCCGGGCGCGCCGCCGCGGCCGGCGGTCGAGATCGGCGGCCCCTATCTCTCGGCGCTCGGCGACGCGTCGCTGATCCGGCACGACATGGTGGTCAACGCCGCGACCTCGGCGCTGGCGGTGCTGGCGCTCTTCCTGTTCGCCTTCCGCCGCGCCGCTGCCCTCGCCTACGCCTTCGTGCCGCTGCTCACCGGGCTGCTGCTCACCTTCGGCTTCGCCGGGGTGGCGTTCGGCGCCCTGTCGTCGGCGACCAGCGTCTGCGCGGCGCTGCTGATCGGCCTGGGCATCGACTTCGTCATCGTCTCCTACGGTCGCTACGTCGAGGAGCGGCGGCGCGGCAGCGACGTGGAAGCCGCCCTGGCGACGATGAGCAGCGCCACCGGCGGCGCGGTGATCGCCGGCGCCGTCACCACCGCCGCCACCTTCTACGCCTTCACCTTCACCGGCTTCACCGGCCTGCGCCAGATGGGGTTGCTGACCGGCACCGGCATCCTGTTCTGCATGGTCTCGGTGCTGCTGCTGCTGCCGGCGATGCTGGCGTGGAGCGCCGACCGCACCCGGCGGCGGCGCGCCGCGCCGCGGCTCTTCCTGCACAGCTTCGGCACCCGGCGGCTGACGGCGCTGTGCATGCGGCATCCGCTGGCGGCGATGGGCGCCGGCGCGCTGCTCACCCTGGCGGCGCTCGCCGCCTCGCGCCAGCTCACCTTCGACGAGAGCATGGCGACGATGCGGCCGACGGTGAGCCAGGGTGGCCGCATCACCGCCGAGGTCGGGCGCCGCTTCGGCTCGGGTTTCGACGCCATGATCCTGTCGCTCTCCGGCAGCTCGCTCGACGAGGTGCTGGCCCTCTCGGAGCGCGCCGCGACGGCGGCGCGGGGGCTGGTGGAGAGCGGCGCCCTGCAGGGGGTCAGCGCCCCGTCCTCGTTGATCCCGCCGCTCGACCAGCAGCAGCAGGTGCTGGTCTGGCTCGAGCGCCAGCGCGCCGCGGCGCTCGACATGGGCCGGATCCGCGCCCGCTTCGGGGCGGCCCTGCGCCGCGAGGGGCTGCGGCCGGAGCCGTTCGCGCCCGGCCTGGACCTGCTGGCTCAGGCGCTGTCGCTGACCAGGCCCATCGGCATCGCCGACTTCGCCCAGGTGCCGCAGAGCGAGCTGCTGCTCGACCGCTATCTCAGGAAGCAGCCGTGGGGCTGGCGGGCCGCGGTCTACCTCTATGCGCCGCCCGATGGCCGCTGGCGGCGGGAGGTGCCGCCGGCGGTGACCCGCCTGGCCGCGTCGCTCGGCCCCCGGGCGCAGCTCGCCGGCATCAACGTCATCAACCAGAGCATCAAGAAGCTGGTGGTGCGCGATGCCTGGCTCGCCGGCGTGCTCGGGCTGGCGCTGGTCGCGGCCATCCTGTGGATCGACTTCCGCAGCGCCCGCGCGATGCTCCTGGCGCTGGTGCCGCTGCTGGTCGGCATCACCTGGATGGTTGGCGCGATGGCCGTGCTGCGGGTGCCGATGAACTTCATCAACATCTTCGTGACCACCATGATCATCGGCATCGGCACCGACTACGGCATCTACATCGTGCATCGTCACCGCGAGCTACGTGGCCGGCCCGCCGATGCCTTCGCCGGCGGGCTGCGGGAAACCGGCAAGGCGGTGGCCGCGGCCGCGATCTCGACCATCGTCGGCTTCGGCTCGATCGTCTTCTCCCACTACCCCGGCCTGCAGTCGACCGGCAAGGTCGCGGTGCTGGGGGCCCTTGCCACCTCGCTGGTCGCGATCACCCTGCTGCCCGCCTACCTGGCATGGAGCGAGGGCCGCGGCCGCGCGCCGGCCTCAGCTACCGAGCTCGAGGACGGCGAAGCGCGGCGGGCAGAGGAAGCGTAGTGGCAGCAACGAGGTGCCGACGCCGCCGTTGATGAACAGCGTGGTGACGCCGCGCGCGTTGGGGGCGGCGAAGTCGAAGACCCCGTAGTCGTAGTAAGCGCCAAGCGACGACCGCGTGGTGAGCGCGCCGACGAACGGCAGCCGCACCTGGCCGCCGTGGGTATGGCCGGCGAGCACCGCCTCGATGCCGCGCTGCGAGGCTTCGAGCACCACGTCGGGCGTGTGCGTGAGCACCAGGCGCGGCGTGCCCGGCGGCGCCGCCGGGCTGCGGGCCAGGGCCAACCCCAGGCGGGTATCGCGCGCCTCGTCGCGCCAGGCGTGCGACAGCGGATCGCCCAGCGGCTCGGCGAGCAATGGCCTCCCGGCCGGGTCGATCACCTGCATGTCGCGATAGAGCACGGTGCCGCGCCCCCAGGCCCAGATCCCCACCGTGCCGGCGGTGACGCGATCGGCGGATTGGTCCACGGCCCAGGCCTGCCAGCGGTCGGGTTCCGGCTCGCTGACCGGCCAGACCCGCGCCGCCACCCGCACCGCGCCGGGCTCGACCCGGGTGCGCAGCCGCAGGCGGTACCAGCGGCGCGGCTGCGGCTCGACGCCGGTGTCGAGGCGGTCGGCGGCGCCGCCGGTGAAGGCCGAGCCGTGCAGGAGCAGGCTGAAGCTGCCGCTGCCGTCGTCCTCGCGGCTGATGCGCCGCAGGCGGATCATGCGGTCCTCGCCGAGCACGTAGCGGCTGTGCACCTCGATGCCGGCGCCGGTGCTCGCTCGGTCGATGCGCACGTCGCAGAGAGTGTCGTAGCCGCTCCAGGAGAGCGGCCCGGAGTCGTCCGCGGTATTGCGCGGCGCCGGATCGTAGTGGCGGTAGAAGTTGTGCACCGGCGCGCCGAGCCGGGCCAGCTGCACGCCGCGGCCATCCTGCCGGACGGTGCGGAAGGGGGACTTGCCGGCCAGGGCCAGGCGGTCGATGCCGACCTGCTGGTTGAGGCCCAGCAGCAGCAGGCCGCCGCCGGGACCGACGCGGCGCCCTTCGTCCGACAGCCAGGCGATCCCCGCCCGTCGCAGCGCCACCACCACCTCTCCCTGGTACTCGCTGTGGCCCTGCACCGCGTAGATCGGCGCCTGCGGCGCCAGCCGGCGCAGCTGCGACACGAACGCCGCCGCCGCCGCGGTATGGCGAGCCTGGGGCAGCGGATCGTGCACGTCCTTGATCAGGTCGCCGGAGATCGCGATCAGGCCGGGCCGCTCCGCGGCGACCCGGCGGAGCAGCTTGCGCAGCAGCGGCGAATCGCCGCCGATGTGGAGGTCCGAGAGGTGGACGAGGCGCAGGCGCGGCCCGATCAGCGGCAGGTGGACGGCGTCTTCGACCAGCAGCACCCGGGTTTCCAGCCAGCAGGCGTCCAGGGCGCCCAGCAGCAGCGCGATCCCAAGGCCCAGCAGCAGGAGCCGGGATCTGCGGATGCGTCGCATGGTCTGGTTGGCGGCGCCTGCCGGGCGAGGGCGGCCGCGGGGCGGCGAATGGTACCATGCCGAGCCGATCCGTCCCGGTGCCCCGGTGCCGCGGAGCGATCGTTTCTTCGAGGTGGCGCGATGTTCGACGGTCTCCAGGGCAAGTTGCAGGACGTCTTCCACCAGCTGCGCGGCGAAGGCAAGGTGACGCCGGAGGCGTTGCAGGCGGCGATGCGACAGATCCGCCTGGTGCTGCTCGAAGCCGACGTCCAGGTGCGGGTGGTCAAGCCGTTCGTCGAGCGGGTGCGCGAGCGCGCGCTGGGCGCCGAGGTGATGGAGAGCCTGACCCCGGCGCAGCAGGTCATCAAGGTGGTGCGCGACGAGCTCGTCTCGCTGCTCGGCGAGGAGGGCGGCGAGCTGCGTCTCGACGGCCGGCCGGCGGTGCTGCTGCTCTGCGGCCTGCAGGGGTCGGGCAAGACCACCACCGCTGGCAAGCTCGCCCGCCGCCTCAAGCTGCGCGGCCGCCACCCGCTGCTGGTCGCCGCCGACCTGCAGCGCGCCGCCGCGGTCGAACAGCTGCAACAGGTGGGCCGCGGGGTGGAGGTGCCGGTGCTGGCCCCCGAGCCTGGCGAGGCGGTGCTCGACCTGGCCGCCCGCGCGGTGACCACCGCCCGCGACCGCGGCCACGACGTGGTCATCATCGACACCGCCGGCCGCCTGCACGTCGACGAGGCCCTGATGCAGGAGCTGGCGGCGCTCGCCGGGCGGGTGGCGCCGGCCGAGACGCTGTTCGTGGCCGACGCCATGACCGGGCAGGACGCCGTGCGCAGCGCCGAGCAGTTCGCCCAGGCGCTGCCGCTGACCGGCGTCATCCTCACCAAGCTCGACGGCGACTCGCGGGGCGGCGCCGCGCTGTCGATCCGCACCGTCGCCCAGGTGCCCATCCGCTTCGTCGGCGTCGGCGAGAAGCCGGACGACCTCGAGCTCTTCCATCCCGAGCGCATGGCCTCGCGGATGATCGGCATGGGCGACGTGCTGTCGCTGATCGAGAAGGCCGAGCGCGGCCTCGACCGTGACGAGGCGCAGCGCCTGGCGCAGCGCATCGCCCGCCAGCAGTTCACGCTCGAGGACCTGCGCGATCAGCTCCGCCAGCTGCGACGCATGGGGCCGCTGGGCCAGGTGCTCGAGATGCTGCCGAAGGTGGGGCCGCTGCGCGGCCTCGACGGCGCCAACGTCGACGAGGGCGGTCTGCGGCGGGTCGAGGCCATCATCAACTCGATGACGCCGCACGAGCGCCGCCGCCCCGACGTCCTGAACGGCAGCCGCAAGCGCCGTATCGCCGTGGGCGCGGGCACCTCGGTGCAGGAGATCAACCGCCTGCTCAAGCAGTACCGGGGCATGCAGAAGATGTTCAAGGGGGTACAGGGCAAGTGGCTGCGCAAGGCGATGGGCGGGATGTAAGCGCGGGTGGAGGGCAGGCTCTGCTATACTCTCCCGTCTTTGCCGCGCGCGGGGGGCCCCGGCGCGCCTACCCACAGAAGCTGGAGGCTCGAACAGAATGTTGAAGATCCGCCTGCGCCGCATGGGCGCCCGGCACAGCCCCTTTTACCGCGTTGTGGTGTCGGACTCGCGCAACGTCCCGACCGCCTCGGCGGTGGAGGAGCTGGGCCACTACAACCCGACCGCCAATCCCGCGCAGGTGAAGCTCGATTCCGAGCGCATCGGCTACTGGGTCGCCAAGGGCGCCCAGCTGTCGCCCACCGTCAAGCGGCTGCTACGGGCGGCCGGCTAGGAGCGCGGCCGTGCCTGAGCTGGCCGACGATCTTCGGGAGCTGGCGCGCCTGCTGGTTGACGATCCCGAGGCGGTGACGGTTGCCGGGATCCATCCTCCGGCGGGCCGGCGGGACCGCGGCTCGGTCCTCGAGTTGCGGGTGGCTCCCGACGATCTGGGCAAGGTGATCGGTCGCCAGGGGCGCACCGCACGCGCCCTGCGCACGCTGCTCGAGACCCGGGGTGACCGGCGTGGCGAGCGGTATGAGCTCGACATCATCGAAGACTAGCGCCGGCGCCCGGCCCCTTGCCGCGGGCACCGCAGGCACCGCCGCGCCGGCCGCGCCGGATGTCGGCCCGGCCGGAGGGCGGGGCGACCTGCCGGAAACGGTGGCCGTCGGCCGCGTGTTGCGCCCGCACGGCCTGCGCGGCGAGGTGGTCGTGGCGGTGCTGACGGACGCGCCGCGGCGCTTCGATCCGGGAAGCGCACTGGTGCTGACGCGCGAGGGCAGGCCGCCGCTCGGGCTGGTGGTCGCCGCGCGCCGTGCCGAGGCCTCCCCCCGGGTGGGTCAGGCGACCGTGCTGCTGCGGTTCGGCGGCATCGAGGATCGCGAGGCGGCGGTGGCGCTGCGCGGCGGCTGGCTGGAGATCGACCGGTCGCTGGTGCCGCCGGCGCCGCCGGGCACCTACTACCACTACGAGCTGCTGGGGTGCCGCTGCGCCAGCGGCGGCGAGGACCTCGGCGAGGTGGTGGAGGTGGTGGAGGACGGCGGCGGCCTGCTGCTGGTGATCTCGGACGGGCGCCGCGAGGTGCCGGTGCCTTTCGCCGCGCGCTTCCTGCGCGCCGTCGACGTCGAGCGCGCCAGGATCGAGCTGGAGCTGCCGGCGGGGCTGATCGAGACATGCGCGTTCAAGCGCTGACGATCTTCCCGGAGCTGTTCGGCCCGTTCCTGGCCACCAGCCTGGTGGGGCGGGCGGTCGCCCGGGGGTTGCTGCGGGTGGAGGTGCGCGACCTGCGCGACTTCACCGAGGACCGGCACCGCAGCGTCGACGACGAGCCCTATGGCGGCGGCGGCGGCATGGTGATGACGGCGCCGCCCTGGATCCGGGCGGTCCGGGCGCTCGCGGCCGAGCCGGACGCGGGCCCGGCCTGGCGCGTGCTGCTGTCGCCGCAAGGGGTGCGGCTCGACGACGCCAAGGTGAGGCAGCTGGCGGCCCGCGGCAGTCTGATCCTGCTCTGCGGCCGTTACGAAGGGATCGACGAGCGGGTGCGGCAGACGGTGGTGGACGAGGAGGTGTCGATCGGCGATTACGTGCTGTCCGGCGGCGAGCTGCCGGCGATGGTGGTGATCGAGGCGGTGTCGCGGCAGCTGCCCGGCGTGGTGGGGCTGGCGGACTCGGTGGCGCAGGACAGCTTCCGCGACGGCCTGCTCGATCACCCGCACTACACGCGGCCGCCGGTGGTCGAGGGCTTGGCGGTGCCGGAGGTGCTGCTGTCCGGCGATCACGCCGCCATCCGCCGCTGGCGCCGCGAGCAGGCGGAGAGCGCGACGCGCGACAAGCGGCCGGACCTGCTGGCGCGCGTCTGAGAGTGGCGGCGTGCCGTCAGTGCTTGCGCGGCCCCGCGGAGTTGTCCAATAATGACCGGAACCGTTCCAACTGCGGAGCGCCGGGCCTTGATGGCGAGGTGATTTGATGAATCAGCTGCAGCAGGTGGAGAGTCTTTACATTCACAAGACGCAGCCGGAGTTCCGCGCCGGCGATACGCTGCGGGTCCACGTGCGGGTCGTCGAGGGCGACAAGGAGCGGATCCAGATCTTCCAGGGCGTGGTGATCGGCAGGCGCGGCGGCGGCACCCGCGAGACCTTCATCGTGCGCAAGATCTCGGGCGGCATCGGCGTCGAGCGCATCTTTCCGTTGCACTCGCCCTCGATCAACCGCCTCGAAGTGGTGCGGCGCGGCAAGGTGCGGCGCGCCAAGCTCTACTATCTGCGCGCGCTGCGCGGCAAGGCGGCCCGGATCGAAGAGCGCCGCGACGAGCAACCGACCGCCTGAGCCGGTGGGCGTCCAGATCCGCGACCTCTTCGCCGAAGCCTACCGGCTGCGCCTGCTGCGCTCGCTCGAAGAGCAGCTGACGCATTGCGGCTTCGTCCGCATCGCCGGCACCGACGAGGTCGGGCGCGGCGCGCTGGCCGGACCGGTGGTGGCCGCCGCGGTGATCCTGGACGGGACCTGCCTGCTTCCCGGCGTCGACGACAGCAAATGCCTGGCGCCCCCCGAGCGGGAGCGGCTGGCGGGCGCGATCCGCGAGCATTGCCTGGCGGTGGCGGTGGCCAGCGTGTCGGCCGAGTCGATCGACCGCCTCAACATCCTGGAGGCCTCCCGGTTGGCCATGCGGCAGGCGCTGGCAGGGCTCGCGCCGCCGCCGGACTGTGCGGTGGTCGATGCCGTGGCGTTGCCGGGGCTCGGTTTCCCCTGCCTGCCGGTGGTGCGCGGCGACGTCATAAGCTACGCTGTTGCCTGTGCTTCCATCATCGCCAAGGTGGAGCGTGACCGGCTGATGGTCGAGCTTGGCCGGCGGTATCCGCATTACGGTTTCGCCGCCCACAAGGGCTATGGCGTGCCCGAGCATCTGCAGGCGCTGGCCGCTCTCGGGCCGTGCCCCGAGCACCGGCTCACCTTCCAGCCGGTCCTTCCCCGCCGCGCCCGTCGCGGCTGCGCGGGAGATGGCTGATGGCGGTCAAGCGCGAACAGGTGGTGCAGACCGCCGAGAAGTACGTGGCGCGGGGCAAGATTGAACCGGCGATCCGCGAGTACCGCAAGCTCCTCGAAGAGAACCCCAACGACATCAATACGCTGAATCGCGTCGGCGATCTCTACGCCCGCATCCAGCGCATCGACGAGGCGGTCGATTTCTTCAATCAGATCGCCGAGCAGTATGCCGGCGAGGGCTTCTTCGTCAAAGCCATCGCCATCTACAAAAAGATCATCAAGCTCGACCCGACGCGGCTCGACGTCTACGAGAACCTCGCCGAGCTCTATCACCGCCAGGGCCTGGTGACCGAGGCGCGCACCCAGTACCAGGTGCTGGCCGACTACTACCAGAAACACGAGAACGCCACCTCGACCATCGCCATCTATCAGAAGATGGCGGAGCTCGAACCCAGCAATCCCACCTATCACGTAAAGCTCGCCGAGCTGTATCAGCAGCAGCAGCTGATCGAGAAGGCGATGGGCGAGTACCGCATCATCGCCGAGCTGATGATCACTCATGGGCACCCGCACGAGGCGGCCCAGGTGTACGAGCGGGCGCTCGCCATCGACTCCACCAATCTCGCCTTCATCACCGACGCCGCGTTGAAGCTCAAGGAGGCGGCGGGCGCCGCGATCGCGGCCCGCTTCCTGGCGGCCGCGGTCGAGCGCAACCCGCAGGCGGCGCAGGTCGCGCGCATCATCGGCGGCGGCGCCGCCGCCGCCGCGCCGGTCGCCGTCGCCGGCCCGGCCGGCGACGCCTCGGCGACGGCCCCGCCGCCTGAGCCTCCGCCCCCGGCGCCGGCCCCGGCGAGGGGGCCGCTGCCACCGCCGGCGGGCGCCCGTGGCGGCCGCCTCGAGCCCGACCATGACGAGGACATGGAGATCGAGATCGACCTGGGGTCCGATCTCGTCCTCGACGCGCCGCCGGTCGCGCGCCAGGACTCGCCCGGCGCGCGCCAGGCTTCGCCGGCGGCCGCCGCCGACGAGGAGCCGTCGGCTCGCTTCGGCATGGCCGCCGGCTTCGATCCGGCCTTCGAGATCGAGGAAGAGGCCGGCGCCCCCGGCGTCCCCGGCACCCCGTCAGGCACCGCCGCGGAGCGGCGGCCGCCGGCGGCGCGCGACACCGGTGAGGTGGACCTCGGCGACGTCTTCGTCCTCGACATCGAGGACGAAGAGGAACCGGCCAGCCTGGTCAAGCCGCCTCCCGACATGCTCCACGAGCCGCGGCGTCCCTCCTGGGCGCAGGAAGCGGCGCCGCCGCCTCAGCCGCCGTCCCAGCCACCGCCGCGTCTCTACCAGCCCCTGCCGCAGTCGCCGCGGACCCCGCCGGCGCCCGCGGCCCTGGCGCCGACCGCGGGCGCGGCCGGCGCACCGGCGACGCCAGCCTCGGCGACGCCACCGGCCCCGCCGCCGGCGCCGGAGCCGGCCGACTTCCGGCTCACCGGCACGTTCGAGCTGATCAATCCATTCGCGGCCCTGATCGAGCCGGCGGCGGTCGGCGAGCCCCTGGACCCCTGGCTGTCGCCGCTGCCGGAAGAGCTGCCGCCGCTGCCCGAGGCGTTGACGCCTCTTCAGGAGGCGCTGCCGCCCCTGCCGGAGGCGTTGGCGCCCCTGCCGGAGACGCTGTCGCCCCAGCCGGAGGCACCGCCGGCGCCCGTGCCGGAGACGGCGCCCGCAGCCGCGGAGGCCGCGGCGAGCGCCACGCCGCCGCCCGCCCCCGCCGATGGGCAGCCGCCGGCGCTCCACATCGACTCCGATCTGCTCGAGCGCACCGCGGCCGAGCTGCACCGGCCGCCGGTCGAGCGTTACGAGGACCTGGTCTCCGAGGCGGAGGTGCTGGCCAAGTACGGCCTCGAAGAGAAGGCGATCGAACGGCTGCGCGAAGCCGTGCGCCTCAGGCCCCGCCAGTTCGCGGCCTATCTGCTGCTCATCCAACTGCTCATGGACAAGGGCCGGCACGGCCGGGTCGTCGAGCTGGCCAACGAGGTCGCCAGGCTTTCCGAGAGCGGCGACCGCGAGCCCTGGGCGAAGCTGCGCCGGCGGCTGCTGGCCGCCGGCTACCGGTTGGACGGCGATCGCATCGCCGCCGGTCCGCAGCCGGCAGGCGGCATCGCGCGCCCGCGCACCCCCAAGGCGGCTGCGCCGGGCGCCGCGCCGGATGCGCCACCCGTGCCGGCGGCGGGTCCGGCGGCCCTGACGGAGCCGGCGGCGGCCCCCCCCGCGGTTCCGGCCGCCGCCGATCTGCCGGAGCCGCCCGCCGCGCCGGCACCCACCGCGGCCGCCGCCTCGCGCCGCCAGCGGAAGGCTCCCGACACCGACATCCAGCGGCTGCTGCACGGCCTGGTGGATCGACCGGCGCGCGCCGGTCGTCCGGCGAAGAAGTCGACTCCGGCGGCCGAGGCCGCGCCCGCGGCACCCGACCTGGCCGCCCTCCCGCCCACCGCGGCCGCGGCGGCCGCGGCAGGGCCGGCGCTCGTGCCCACCCCGGAGGCTCCCG
The DNA here is from genome assembly GCA_035308185.1 of Thermoanaerobaculia bacterium. Classification (GTDB taxonomy): domain Bacteria; phylum Acidobacteriota; class Thermoanaerobaculia; order Multivoradales; family UBA5704; genus JASLEW01. The sequence goes on from DATGHG010000134.1 coordinate 30,837, forward strand.
CGATCCCGCCGGCCATGCCTCCGGCGGGCGCCGTCGAGCCGGTCGCGCTCCCGGCGGCCGGACCAGAGATCGAGCCGCCGCCGGTGCCGGCTGCCCCCGTCCCGGAGCTGCTCGAGCTGCCGCCGTTGCTCGAAGCCGGCAGGATGTCCGAGCCGCCGGCAGAAGAGATCTTCAACCCGCTCGAGATCGGCGCCATGGTGGAGAGCGAGGCCATTGACTGGGACGATGACGGCACGTCGGACCACGGCTTCGGCGCCGCCGCCGCCGCCAAAATCGATTTCGGCGGCGTTGGCGGCGCCGGTGCCGGGCCGCCGCTCGCGTCGCCCCTGGCGAGCGCCGGCGGTGCCGCACTGCCGCCGGTGTCGGGCACCGGCGGTGCCGCACCGCCGGCGGTGTCGGGCACGGCCACGGGCGCGGGAGCGGCCGGCCCGCCGCCTCGCCCCGCCTCCCCGGCCGCTGCCGCCGCGAGCCTCGACGACACCGGCGGCATGAGCTGGCTCGACGAGGCCGACTCCGGCAAGCACAAGATCGCCGCCGGGGCGGCCAGCCTGTTCGACGAGGAGGAGGACTTCTTCGATCTGGCAGGGGAGCTCGAGCGCGACCTGTCGCAGGAGCCGGTGTTCCAGGGTGGCGAGCCGCTGGCGCCGCAGGAGCAGTCGCTCGAGGAGATCGTCGAGGGTTTCAAGCGCGGCGTCGCCGAGCACCTGTCGCCCACCGACTACGACACCCACTTCAACCTCGGCATCGCCTACCGCGAGATGGGGCTGCTCGACGAGGCGATCGGCGAGTTCCAGCTCTCGGCCAAAGACTCCCGGTACCTGGTGTCGTGCTGCTCGATGCTCGGCCTGTGCTTCCTCGACAAGGGGCTGCCCGAGCTGGCCATCAAGTGGTACCGGCGCGGCCTCGAAGCCGAGGCCATCGGCGAGGAAGACACCCTCGGTCTGCTCTACGACATGGGCTGCGCCCACCTCGCCATGGGCGACCAGGCGGGCGCCTACAAGACCTTCGTCGAGGCCTACGGCATCAACACCAACTACCGCGACCTGGTGGCTAGAATCGAGGAGCTGGGTCGTCCTCGCTGAAGGTCCCCTCGCGGATCCGCTCGTCGCGCTGTTGCGCGAAACCCTCCACCAGCAGCTCCAGGAACCGCGGCAGCCGCTCGTAGAGCCGCCGTGGCGGACGCCGCGTGCCCGCGGCCAGCACGTAGTGGGTGAGCAGCGGCAGCGCGATCGTCGAATCGCAGTAGACCACCACGGCATCGGGCAGGCGCTCGGGATCCACCTTGCCCCAGGAGACCGCCTCGCCGGGGGTGGCCCCGGACAGGCCGCCGACGTCGGGGCGGGCGTCGGTCACCTGCAGGAAGTAGTCGTGGCCCGCCTCGGAGAGCCCGAGCACCTCCTGGATCTGCGGCTCGGTCTGCAGCATGAAGTTCTTCGGGCTGCCGCCGCCGAGGATCCAGCAGGCGCTCTTGCCGCCGCCCTCCTTGGCCTGCCAGACGATGGCGGCGGAGAGATTGACGTCGAGGTTGACGTCGAAGACCAGCTTGCCCCCCTCGAGCGCCAGCTCGGCGACGTTCATGCCGATCGAGCTGTCGCCGGGCGAGGAGGTGAAGATCGGCACCGCGTGGCGCCAGGCCGCGGCCAGCAGCGAGGTGCCCTCGATGCCGAGGCGCTGCTCGATCCCGGCGACGTAGCGGCCGACCCGGTAGTGGAACTCGGGGGTGGACATCGGGCGCTGGAACTCGGGCAGGCGCAGCAGCCGGCGGTAGAACTTGTCGGTCTCGAGCAGCACCGAGTAATCGAAGACGATGTCGTAGATCCGCACCACTCCCTGCTCGCGCAGCTCGACGTCGTCCCAGAACGGGCTGCCGGCGTGGAGCTTGAGGCCGATCGCGTGATGGGTGTCGTGGTAGAGGTTGGCGCCGGTCGAGACCATCCAGTCGATGGCGCCGGCCTCGATCAGCGGCACCAGGCACGACTTGCCGTAGCCCGGCGGGGTCAGGGCGCCCGAGAGGCTCACGCCGACCGTCACCTCCGGTTGCAGCATCTTGCCCGCCAGCAGCTCGCAGGCTTCGCGCAGGCGGCCGCCGTTGTAGGCGGTGAAGGCGTTGCGGACCAGCTCGGCGGCGGTCTCGTTGCCGGTGATCGGCTGCGGGCTGATCGCCTTGCCGGCCAGGTGCCGGCGGGACTTTGGCTCGTGCATGGCGGCGGCGCTCTCCGGGTGGTTTTGGGTTGCAAATCGGGGTTGCAAATCGGGGTTGCGAATCGGGGGCGCGAATCGGGGGCGCGGCTCGGGGGCCGAGCCGGCCGGGATTCTAGCAGGCGTGATAGCCTTTTTCGGCGATGAGCGAGCGGAGCAAGACGCTGGTGACGCTGATCCCCGGCGACGGCATCGGCGGCGAGGTGGCCGCCGCCACCGTGCGGGTGCTCGAGGCCGCCGGCGCCGAGCTCGCCTGGGAGCCGCAGGTCGTCGGCAAGGAGGCGTTCGAGCGCTGGAACGATCCGCTGCCGCCGGAGGTGCTCGCGTCGATCCGCCGCAACCGCGTGGCGCTCAAGGGCCCGGTGACCACCGAGGTGGGCGGCGGCTTCCAGTCGATCAACGTGCAGCTGCGGCAGAAGCTCGACCTCTACGCCAACCTGCGGCCCTCGCGCTCGCTGCCCGGGATCCCCAACCGCTTCGAGGGCGTCGACCTGGTGGTGGTGCGGGAGAACACCGAAGACCTCTACAGCGGCCTCGAGCACGTGGTGGTGCCGGGAGTGGTCGAGAGCCTCAAGATCATCACCGAGAAGGCCTCGACCCGGATCGCCCGCTTCGCTTTCGAGTACGCGCGCCGCCACGGCCGCAAGCGGGTCACCGCGGTGCACAAGGCCAACATCATGAAGCTGTCCGACGGCCTGTTCCTCGACTGCTTCCGCCGCGTCGCCACCGAGTACCCGGACATCCGCGCCGACGATCGCATCGTCGACAACATGTGCATGCAGCTGGTCATCCGCCCCGAGGAATGGGACATCCTGCTGCTCGAGAACCTCTACGGCGACATCGTGTCGGACCTCTGCGCCGGCCTGGTGGGCGGTCTCGGGGTGGTGCCCGGCGCCAACCTGGGCCTCGAGTTCGCGGTCTTCGAGGCGGTGCACGGCAGCGCTCCCGACATCGCCGGTCAGGACCTCGCCAACCCCCTGGCGCTCATCCGCTCGGCCATCCTGATGCTCTACCACCTGGGCAAGGACGAGGTCGCGGTGCGGGTCGGCGCGGCGCTGCGCAAGGTGATCGTGGAGGACCGGGTGCGCACCCGCGACCTGGGCGGCGACGCCACCACCACCAGCTTCACCGACGCGGTGGTGGCGGCGATCGAAGCCGGCACCATGCCGGGCGCCGACGGCGGCGGCGGCTTCTAGGGGTTCCAGCCTGCCGACTCTCGGCAGGAACCGATCACCAAGGAAAAACCGCCAGCTCCAGGCAGGCGGCGCGGAAGCCGCCTCCCGGACCCGCGGTGCCCTGGTCGTTGCGCTCGCGTTCGACCAGCAGGCGGACGGCGGTGGTCCGGACCGGAGCGAAGCGGTGCTCGACATGGGGGCGATCGTTGCCGCGAGTGCGGGTCCCGGGCAGGTCGCGCCAGGCGGCACCATCCCAGGACTGCAACACGTAGTCGAGAGCCAGGAACCGGCGCACCTGGGGTCCGCGGCTGTAGAAGCCCGGGAAGGCCAGGACTCTCCCGACGCTCTGCGGGGTGGACCAGGCGACCCCGAACCAGGCGCGCACCGCGCGCGGCTGCGGCGGTGTGGTGCGGCAGGCGTCGATCGGCTGGTTGGCGCCCAGGGAACCGTCGTTCAAGCGCTCGGCGAAACGGGCCGTCACGCCCTCGCCGCCGGCGAAGGGCCTGCCGCGGAGCGCCAGATCGTCGGCCGCGGTGAGGAACCAGGTGCGCGCCTGGGCGGCGCAACAGCGCTCGATCTCATCCTC